>JABXYP010000001.1:0-315681 GCA_024701455.1 Bacillus sp. A301a_S52
TTGGAAAATTTAAATGATTTATGGGAACAAGCCTTAATAAAAATTGAAGATAAAGTAAGTAAACCTAGCTTCGATACATGGTTTAAATTCACCAAAGCGGATTCAATCGATCAAAGTTCAAACACAATTACTGTTATTGCCCCCAATGAATTTGCCCGAGATTGGCTTGAAAACCGATATTTTGGCATCATTACAGAAACATTGCATGAATTAACGGGCGCTGAGTTAGAAGCCCGCTTTATTTTACCGAAAGAAGACAAAAATGATGACTTAGAGCTTTTTGAAAAAGCAAAACAAGCACCTAAGCCTCAAGTAACAGCAAATGAAGAGATGCCAAAACATATGCTTAATCCTAAATATACATTTGATACGTTTGTTATCGGAAGCGGGAACCGTTTCGCTCACGCCGCTTCACTTGCAGTGGCAGAAGCGCCGGCAAAAGCATATAATCCTCTGTTTATTTACGGTGGCGTTGGTCTTGGAAAAACGCACTTAATGCACGCTATCGGTCATTATGTTATCGACCATAACCCAGATGCCAAAGTCGTTTATTTATCGTCTGAAAAATTTACAAACGAATTTATTAATTCTATTAGAGATAATAAAGCCGTCCATTTCAGAAATAAATATCGAAATGTGGATGTCCTCTTAATAGACGATATTCAATTTTTAGCGGGAAAAGAACAGACGCAGGAGGAATTTTTTCATACGTTTAATTCCCTACATGAAGAAAGAAAACAAATTGTTATTTCAAGCGACCGGCCACCAAAGGAAATACCTACTCTTGAAGATCGGTTACGCTCACGATTTGAATGGGGATTAATAACTGATATTACGCCGCCAGACTTAGAAACACGGATAGCCATATTACGTAAAAAAGCAAAAGCAGAAAACCTTGATATTCCTAATGAAGTCATGCTTTATATTGCAAACCAAATCGATACGAATATTAGAGAACTTGAAGGAGCGCTCATTCGTGTTGTAGCTTATTCGTCACTAATTAATCAAGACATGAATGCAGATTTAGCAGCTGTTGCACTAAAAGATATTATTCCAAACTCAAAACCTAAAAAAATTACGATTCAGGATGTTCAAAAATCGGTGGCTGCTACTTTTCAAATTAAAGTTGATGATTTAAAAGCAAAAAAACGTACAAAAACCGTTGCTTATCCTCGACAAATTGCGATGTATTTATCTCGAGAGCTAACTGACAATTCACTCCCTAAAATCGGTGATGAATTTGGTGGCAGGGACCATACTACTGTCATCCATGCTCATGAAAAAATCTCTAGACTATTCACGACAGACGAAGAATTACAAAAACAAATTCAAGATATCAAAGACCAATTACGCTCATGAGATGTGAAAACTGTGTATAATTTCTACGAGGTTATGCACAGGTTGTCCACAAGTGGATAACTAGTGTACTCACGTTTTTTCTACACTTATCCACATAATCACAGGTATTACTACGATAACTACTATATTTTTTATTAAGAATAACTAACTAATAGACTGTTAATAAACAAGCTATTTAAAAAAGAAAGTGAGGAAGACAAAAATGAAATTTACTATTCAACGAGATCAGTTCGTTCAAAGCGTACAACATGTTTCAAAAGCTATCTCTTCCAGAACGACTATTCCAGTTTTGACAGGCATCAAAATTGAAGCTTCTTACGATGGGGTCACACTAACGGGGAGCGATTCTGATATCTCAATTGAATCATTTATACCTAAAGAAATAGACGATCAAGAACTCGTTACAATTGAGCAAGAAGGCTCTATCGTCTTAAATGCCAAGTTCTTTGCTGAAATTGTTAAGAAACTACCTGAAGATACGTTAGAAATAATGGTTTCGGACCAATTTTTAACACGCTTAACTTCAGGTGATTCTGTTTTTAATTTAAATGGTCTTGATCCTGCTGAATATCCTCGCCTTCCTGAAGTTGAAGAAGATAATGTATTTAAAATGCCTAAAGATTTACTAAAAAGTTTAATTAGGCAAACAGCTTTTGCTGTTTCCACTGCTGAAACGCGTCCAATCCTAACTGGTATTCATTGGGCTATTGATGATGGTCTTTTAACTTGTACAGCTACGGACAGCCATCGTTTAGCTATGCGTCATGCAAAAGTAGAAACGAACTCGGAGGAACTAGCCTTTTCAAATGTTGTCATTCCAGGAAAAAGTTTGTCTGAATTAAGCAAAATTATTGATGATACAGATGAATTAATTGACATCATTGTGACAGATAACCAAATTCTGTTTAAATCGACAAATTTGTTGTTCTTCTCACGTTTATTAGACGGGAATTATCCTGCAACTAAAAACATGATTCCTAATCACTCGAAAACAAGTGTGAAACTGGAGTCTAAGTACCTATTAGCTGCCATTGAGCGAGGGCTTCTTCTTTCTAGAGAAGGAAAAAATAATGTCGTAAATGTAAAAACAATAGAAAATAAAGAACTCGAAATTACATCGGTGACACCAGAAGTTGGAAAAGTAACCGAGAAAGTCCATACACTTGATTATTCAGGAGAAGAATTGCGAATTTCTTTCAACGGTAAAAATCTTATAGATGCGTTAAAGGTCATTGAATCAACTGAGATTACCATTGATTTTACAGGAGCTATGAGTCCATTTGTTATGAAACCAGCTGATCGTGATCACATGCTACACTTGTTCTCACCAGTAAGAACATACTAGATGCTCAACTAGTTGAGTTAAAGAGACTTTCGCCATACAGTATTGAGGCGAAAGTCTTTTCATTTTTGTTAAAATTAGGCCATCAAATGAAATATCCTAATAAAAATATGGGGATAATCTATTTAATTAGGTTTTAAATTGATGGGGTGTTTACTCAAAAGAACTTATTGATATCAGTCATATCTTTAATAAAAAAATCAGCTTGAACAAGGATTTAGGAACCCACCCATCTTTTTTTCTTAAAACAGATTGGCGTTTATTCAAATCTTTTAGTACAATATAGAGTGAAATAGTTTGTGTACGTTAGTTAAGCAGTGATTTAAAGAAAGCGAGTGACTTTATTTTGGAAGAAACGATTGTGATTTCAGATACATTCATCACACTGGGACAAGCGTTAAAAGAAGCGGCTGTGATTGATTCGGGTGGGCAGGCGAAATGGTTCCTATCAGAGGTACCTGTCTGGGTAAATGGCGAAGAAGAGCAGCGAAGAGGGAGAAAGCTCTACCCTGGAGATCGTGTGACGATTGATGAGATAGGTGCGATTAATATTGCTAATCATGACGAATAGAGAGGGATCCCTTTGCACATTAACACACTGACGATAAAGGACTATCGTAACTATAAAGAGTTGTCCATTGACTTTAAAAATAGAGTCAATGTCATTCTCGGTGAAAATGCACAAGGGAAAACGAATCTCATGGAAGCTATTTATGTACTTGCCCTGGCAAAATCACATCGAACTCCGCGTGATAAAGAATTAATTCGCTGGGATCAATCGTTTGCTAAAGTTGAAGGTCACTTGACGAATAGAAATGGACCACTTCACATGGAAGTGGTGTTTTCTAATAAAGGGAAAAAAGTGAAGCTTAACCACATCGAAAAAAAAAGATTGAGTGATTATATAGGATCATGCAACATTGTTATGTTTGCTCCAGAAGACTTAACACTCGTAAAAGGAAGCCCGCAAATTCGGCGGCGGTTTCTCGATATGGAAATGGGGCAAATCTACAACATTTATCTTTATCATTTATCCCAATATCATAAAGTACTCAAGCAACGAAATCAGTGGTTAAAAGATGTTCAACAACGAAAAATTAACCCTGACATCACCATGTTAGAGGTCATGACTGAGCAATTAGTTCAATCGGCTGCCCAAGTCATCATGAAACGATATGAGTTTTTGGAAAAATTACAATCATGGGCCAGACAAGTTCACGATGAAATTAGCCGTGGAAAAGAAGAATTGCACGTGGTTTACAATCCCTCCTCAGACGTATCAGAAGGTATGGATTTGTCCACAATGATGATAACTTTGCAAGAACAGTATCATGGACTTCAAGAGCGAGAAATGCAACGTGGTACGACTCTTATCGGTCCCCATAGAGACGATCTAACGTTATTAGTAAATGGCCGAGATATTCAAACATACGGCTCACAAGGACAACAGCGTACAACTGCTTTGTCTTTAAAACTAGCAGAAATTGAACTTATTAAAGAAAAGACTGGCGATTATCCTATCTTGCTTTTGGACGACGTCCTTTCAGAGCTTGATGATCAACGACAGTCCCATTTATTAAACACGATAAAAGGTAAGGTCCAAACCTTTGTGACCACGACTAGTGTGGGTGGCATTGATCATGAACTTATGAAAGAAGCTGACACGTTTTATGTGACGGACGGGATCATACAGTAAAAAAGGGTGATGTGAAACAATGTTTATTCATTTAGGTGGCGACATGGTCTTAAAAGCAGAAAGTATCGTTGCCATCCTTGATCATAATAGTCAAGACCTTTCAGAAGAAAACCAAGAGATGATGAAAGATCATAAGAAGCGGAAGGCTACAATTAGAGTAACCGATGATACACCGAAATCAATGGTGATCACTAAAAAGGATATATATTTATCTCCTATTTCCTCTCATACATTAAAACGCCGGGCAGAAACAATTACTGTCCTGTCAGAAGAAGACGTCTAAAAACTCATATTAAAAATAAAGTATATTTCTAAATTGTCTTTATGTGTTGATGAATATCTAATGATCATATTACTTGGCAGCCAGTTGCCAGGAGAAGTGCAGGTGAAGAGAATTGACTGTTGAACAACATTCTTATGATGAAAGTCAAATTCAAGTTTTAGAAGGATTAGAAGCTGTTCGTAAGCGACCTGGTATGTATATCGGCTCCACAAGCGGCCGGGGGCTTCATCATCTCGTATGGGAGATTGTCGATAACAGTATCGATGAAGCAATGGGAGGTCATTGTGACACGATTCATGTCACAATCGAAGAAGATAATTCCATTACTGTTGAAGATAATGGACGAGGGATACCAGTCGGCATTCATGAAAAAATGGGTCGGCCTGCTGTCGAAGTCATTATGACAGTACTTCATGCCGGCGGAAAATTTGGCGGCGGTGGCTATAAAGTATCCGGTGGTCTCCATGGGGTAGGGGCTTCAGTTGTTAACGCCCTTTCTAGCCATCTTGAAGTAGAAGTTCACCTCGAAGGAAAAGTCCATTTTATGGCATTCGCAAGAGGGATCCCCCAAGAAGATTTAAAAGTAATCGGTGAAACGGAAAAGCGCGGCACGATCATCCGTTTTAAGCCCGATAAAGATATATTCACAGAAACGACTGAATTTGAATATGACATATTGGCTACACGCTTGCGAGAGCTTGCTTTCTTAAACAGAGGCCTGCGCATTTTTATTTCAGACAAGCGCCTCGAAGACACTAAGACTGCTGAATATTTTTATGAAGGTGGTATTCAATCTTTCGTAGAGCATTTGAACAGAACAAAGACGCCTTTACATGAGCCACCAATATTTGTTGAAGCGGAAAAAGAAGGTTTAAGCGTTGAAATAGCGATGCAATACAATGATGGGTTTGCGAGCAACTTGTATTCATTTGCGAACAATATCAATACACATGAAGGCGGAACACATGAATCGGGCTTTAAAACGGGTTTAACACGCGTGATCAACGACTATGCACGTAAAAATAACTTATTTAAAGAGAACGATCCAAACCTAATTGGAGACGACGTTCGTGAAGGATTAACAGCGATTATTTCTGTTAAGATTCCAGACCCACAATTTGAAGGACAGACGAAAACAAAGCTTGGTAACAGTGAAGCGCGTACGATTACAGATTCGTTATTTTCAGAATTTATGACGAAATTTATGGCTGAAAATCCTACCGTAGCTAAACAAATCGTGGAAAAAGGGCTTATGGCTTCGCGTGCAAGGGATGCAGCGAAAAAGGCTCGTGAATTGACGCGACGTAAATCAGCCCTTGAAGTGAGTTCCTTACCAGGGAAATTAGCGGATTGTTCATCACGTGATGCTTCCATAAGTGAACTGTACATCGTTGAGGGTGATTCAGCGGGTGGTTCCGCAAAACAAGGACGGGACCGTCATTTCCAAGCCATCCTTCCTTTACGTGGTAAAATTCTCAACGTGGAAAAGTCCCGTCTTGATAAAATTTTATCTAACAACGAAATTCGTGCGATCATTACCGCATTAGGTACGGGGATAGGTGAAGATTTTGATATATCAAAAGCCCGTTATCATAAAATCATTATCATGACGGATGCGGATGTGGATGGAGCTCATATACGTACGCTATTGTTAACATTTTTATATCGTTACATGCGTCCTTTGATCGAACATGGCTATATTTATATTGCTCAGCCACCGTTATATAAGGTAACACAAGGAAAAAGTCTCCACTATGCTTACAATGAAAAAGAAATGGAGCGTATTGTAGCGGAGCTTTCACCGACACCTAAACCGGGTTTACAGCGTTATAAAGGTCTTGGAGAAATGAATCCAACACAGCTGTGGGAGACCACGATGGATCCGTCCATGCGGACCGTTTTACAAGTGAGTTTAAACGACGCTATGCTGGCTGACGAAGTATTTGAAACACTCATGGGTGACAGAGTTGAGCCGAGAAGGGACTTCATTCAGGAAAATGCCCATTACGTGAAAAATTTAGACGTCTAATGTTTACTTTAAAACTGTCTATATCGTATAAAGAGGTGGGACCTGATAACGGATAGCTAAAGTTATGTTCTATCCGTATAAAAAATAGATGACCATGCAGGAAAAAAGTGGCCTGCATGGTTCCTGTGTTAAAAATAGCGAAAAAACCGACACCTTCAATACATAACAAAACATGATTAGTTAAGTTTAACGAAGTGCTGGATGGTTTTCGTGAACGGAGGTACAAACATGTCTGATCAAGATCAGTCTCGAGTGATAGAAATTAATATCAGTCAAGAAATGAAAACATCCTTTATGGATTATGCAATGAGCGTCATCGTAAGCCGGGCTCTACCAGACGTCCGTGATGGGTTAAAACCGGTTCATCGTCGTATCTTGTACGCTATGAATGAACTTGGTATTACAGCGGACAAGTCATATAAAAAGTCCGCCCGTATTGTTGGTGAAGTCATTGGTAAATATCATCCCCATGGTGACTCAGCTGTCTACGAAACGATGGTTCGAATGGCTCAAGATTTCAGCTATCGTTACATGCTCGTAGATGGTCATGGAAATTTCGGTTCTGTCGATGGCGATGCAGCAGCAGCTATGCGTTACACGGAAGCTAAAATGTCAAAAATTTCGATGGAACTTCTTCGTGACATTAACAAAGATACAATCGATTATCAGGATAACTATGACGGGTCTGAATCAGAGCCTATTGTTATGCCAGCAAGATTTCCTAACTTACTTGTAAATGGCACATCTGGTATCGCTGTAGGTATGGCCACCAATATTCCCCCTCACCATCTATCAGAAGTTATTGACGGGGTGTTGGCTTTAAGTAAAAATCCTGAAATAACCGTTCCTGAACTGATGGAATATATTCCAGGGCCTGATTTTCCTACTGGAGCTGAAATTGTTGGTGTATCAGGAATTAGACGGGCCTATGAAACAGGGAAAGGCTCAATTCTTATACGGGCGAAAGCAGAGATTGAGGAGCATAATGGCAAGCCGAGAATCATTGTAAACGAATTACCTTACCAAGTGAATAAGGCGCGTCTTATTGAAAAAATTGCTGAGCTCGTTCGCGATAAAAAGATTGAAGGTATTACCGATTTAAGAGATGAGTCAGACCGAACAGGAATGAGGATCGTCATTGAACTCCGTCGTGATATGAATGCGAATGTCACATTAAATAATTTATATAAACAGACGGCATTGCAAACGAGTTTCGGCATTAATATGTTAGCCCTCGTTGATGGCCAACCGAAAGTCCTTTCGTTGAAACAAACGTTATATCATTATCTAGAACATCAACGAGTGGTTATAAGACGCCGAACTGAGTATGAGCTGAAAAAAGCGGAAGCACGCGCTCATATTCTTGAGGGATTAAGAATTGCTCTCGATCATCTTGATGATGTTATTAGCTTAATCCGAAGTTCACAGACGACTGAAATTGCTCGTAACGGATTAATTGAGAAATATGAATTGTCCCATGATCAAGCACAAGCTATTTTAGATATGAGACTCCAACGTCTTACAGGTCTGGAAAGAGATAAAATCGAAAATGAATATAAAGAATTAGCAGAGAGAATTGCTGAATATAAAGCTATTCTTGGTGATGACGAAAAAGTACTTGAGATTATCCGTGAAGAACTCATGGAAGTACGCGACCGATATGAAGATGATCGTCGCACAATCATTACTTTAGGTGAAGACAGCATGGAAGACGAAGATCTTATCCCACGTCAAAATGTCGTTATCACTGTCTCACACCATGGCTATATTAAACGATTACCTGTTTCAACCTATCGAAGTCAGAAACGTGGTGGTCGTGGTGTTCAAGGAATGGGAACTCATGATGAAGATTTCGTACGTCATCTTTTCGTAACAAATTCGCACGATCATCTACTATTTTTCACGAATAAAGGTAAAGTATATCGAATAAAAGGATATGAGGTACCTGAACAAAAACGAACGTCTAAAGGGATACCGATTATCAACTTGCTGCAAATTGAAAAGGGTGAGTACATTAGTACGATTATCCCGATTTCTGATTTTGAAAAAGAAAATCATTCCCTTTTCTTTATGACTAAGTATGGCATCTCAAAGCGAACAGAATTAAAAGCATTTGCTAACATTCGCCGTGGAGGGTTATTCGCTATTAAACTTCGTGATGAAGATGAATTACATGGTGTGCGATTAACAGATGGCAGTAAGGAACTCATTGCCGGCACTCGTAAAGGGATGTCTATCCGCTTTAATGAAAATGATGTGAGATTGATGGGACGTACAGCTGCTGGCGTTAAAGGGATTACGTTACAGAAAGATGATGAAGTCGTTGGTATGGATATTATTGAAGAAGGCCACGATATTCTCATCGTCACTGAAAAAGGCTTCGGTAAACGGACACCAGCTGAGGAATATCGTCAACAAAGCCGTGGTGGTAAAGGGATTAAAACATGTAATATTACAGATAAAAACGGTAATCTTATCTCCCTTAAAGTCGTCTCTCACGATCACGACTTAATGGTTATTACAACGAATGGTGTTATTATTCGAATGCACGTAGAAGAGATTTCGCAAACGAGTAGAAATACGCAAGGGGTTCGCCTGATTCGCGTGGGAGATGAAGAGTATGTCTCCACAGTTGCCCGCGTTAATGTAGATGATGGTGATGAAGAAGAACTAGAAGAACTAGAAGAACTAGAAGAACAGATGACGGATGATACTGAAATCGTCACTAGTTCTGAGACTGAAGATACAACACTTGAAAATGATGATGACTCATCAGATGAAGGCACTGAGGAACAGTAATAGAATGAAGACAATCACATAAGCTGTGATTGTCTTCATTTTTTAATGTAGAACGTATCGAATTTTATCACTTCAAGTGAACCTTTTTTTATTGGGAACTAATTTTGACTCCGTGAAGTGTAGAAGGCGTTTTCTAAATGTATTGTTCAAAGTATTTTCATTTGTGTTAAAACTCTTTAAGTAAAATCCTTTAGTCTATTCTATGTGATAAAGACTTATGAGGGATGATGAGATGTCCTTGTTTGGCGCTATTCTAAAGAGTTGACTGGATCACGTCGCTAAATTGCCTAAACATCTCTTTAGAGAAAAGTTTTACGCTATTTTTTCTGTTCATGTCCATGCTTATATCACATCATCATGTTACTATAACATTTTTGATTATTTTAAATAATAAGAATAAGTGAGTATTCAAGAGGAAATAAGTGAAAGCGTTTTAATTCGAGTGATGATCTGCTTCTATTGATTTTTCATTATTCCCCTATGGGATGGCATAATGAACATGCCTATATGAATTGTTAAAGGAGGAGATGAGAATGAATGCAGTTGCTGTAGCGATAAGTGGTATTTTGATTTTTTTTCTTGGATACAAATATTACTCGAAATTTTTATCTACACGAATTTATCAATTAGACCCAAATTATCAAACGCCAGCACATGCTTTTAAAGATGGTGTTGATTTCGTTCCTACAAATAAATGGGTTCTTTGGGGACATCATTTTACATCGGTTGCTGGCGCCGCACCCATTGTAGGGCCTGCAATAGCAGTCTATTGGGGATGGCTTCCAGCTTTTCTATGGGTTGTCCTTGGCACTGTCTTCGCGGCAGGAGTTCATGACTTTGGGGCTTTAGTTCTCTCTGTTCGGCATAAAGGGCAGTCTATTGGGACATTGGCAAGTAAAATCATTGGTCAACGAGCAAAGTTATTGTTCCTATTTATTATTCTCATTTTAGTGTTAATGGTTAACGCTGTCTTTGCTTGGGTTATTTCTAATTTATTTATTCAGTTCCCCGCAGCAGTTTTATCTGTATTTATTCAAATTCCTCTAGCGATATGGATTGGTTATACCGTTTATAAAAAAAGGGGCGGCATGCTACTTCCTTCTTTATGTGCCCTCGCCATCATGTATTTTTCAGCTATCCTTGCTTCACGTGTCCCTGCTTTACAAATCGATTTGCCGAGATATTTTGGAGGAGAAGAAACGATAGTGGCATTTGGCTTAAACGGGGTTGCCTTTTCATTTTTCATTTGGATTATTATTTTAATGATTTATGTATATTTCGCTTCCACTTTACCAGTATGGAAACTTCTACAACCAAGGGATTATATTAATTCCCATCAGCTTGTTGTAGGGTTAGCTATTTTATACTTAGGTCTGTTATTTTCTAACCCATCAATAACTGCACCTGCCTCGAATATGAGTTCAGATATTCCGTGGTTTCCACTGTTATTCATCACTATTGCTTGTGGGGCTATTTCTGGTTTTCATGGTCTCGTGGCTTCCGGCACATCTAGTAAACAATTAAACAAAGAACCTGACGCTCGGTTTGTAGGGTATTTCGGTGCTATAGGAGAAGGTTTATTAGCTCTTGCGGCTATATTAGCCGTTGTCACTTATTTTAATTCAGAGAATGACTTTATAGGCGCTTACTCATCATTTGATACAGCAAATGCCAATGGATTAGGCTATTTTATTGAGGGAGCCGGAGCGCTTGCAACAGGCATTTTTCTTCCAGCAGATATTGCAACAACGATCGTTGCGATTATTGTTGTAAGCTTTGCAGCGACTACTTTAGATACATCAGTGAGGTTAATGCGCTATATTATTTCTGAATTAGGACAAGAGTATAACATTAAACCATTAACGAAAATGCATGTTGCGACAGGGATAGCAGTGACGTCAAGTGCAGCTCTTGTTCTTCTACCAGAGGGTCCACAAGGTTTTGGTTCAGGGGGATATGTCCTTTGGCCACTTTTCGGGACATCAAATCAATTATTAGCAGGTATTACACTGCTGCTTGTCACGCTATGGCTTAAACGACAAGGTAGAAACTATTTATTGACTCTTATCCCGATGATTTTCTTAATGATTATGACAGTCTGGGCTATGACTCATCAAGTTTTTATTGAATGGTCAGGAATAGCTGAAGGAGAAGATATGAACCTGCTTTTATTCTTACTTGGAGCCATTATTCTAGTATTTGCTTTGTGGATATTGTTAGAAGCACTTTCAGGTTTATGGCGAAAAAATGCAAATGATGATCATTTCTCAACATAATTAAAGGAGGTTAACATGGGCATTAAGCAATGGTTACAACTTTATGATGATATATTACGCCAAGGGCATCGCACGGAAATACTGCGTGAATTAAGAGATGAAGATGATCTTTTCTTTCTACTTCTTTATTCGGAAGCACTCGGTATCCCTAACCCGGTATCGTTTTATACACTAGAGCTTTATCCATATATGCTCGATAAGTTTCATGATTGGCACTTAAGAATGGGAATGGAAAAATCACCTCTTAGCGGTTTTCGCTGTTGTTAATTTAATTACTATTAAAAAAGAAAACTGCAAGGGGGATGGTATAAATGAATAAAGTGTTGCAAATGATGTTAAATAAGAAAATTGTCTTTTGTGGAGGCAAAGGAGGAGTGGGGAAATCAACGACTGCTTCTTCGCTTGCAATAGCCGCCACAAAACATCAAAAAAGAGTGCTATTAATTTCTACAGATCCAGCTCATAATTTAGCTGATTTATTTCATACGACGTTAAGCCATAAACCTAAAAAAGTGGCTCAAAATTTATCGGTGATTGAAATAGATTCAGAGAAAGAAACAGATCGCTATATATATCAAGTGAAACAACATTTAAAACATGCTGTAAAAGCCACGATGATTGAAGAAGTCAATCGGCAGTTGGATTTAGCTAAAACTGCCCCAGGAGCTGAGGAAGCAGCACTGTTTCAGCGATTAACAACATTAATTGTTGAAGAAAAAGAACATTATGATTTATTGATTATTGATACAGCCCCAACTGGTCATACACTCCGACTTATAACATTACCTGAATTAATGGGAGCTTGGATGGATGGTATGATTGAACGACGGGAAAAAACAATGGAAAACTATACTCAGCTAATTTTTGACGGGGAACCTGTCGACGATCCTATTTATCGTGTTTTACAAGAGCGAAAGGAGATGTTTGCAAAGGTACGTCACACGTTGCTAAATAAAACAGAGACAGCTTTTATTTTTGTTGTGAATCCAGAGAAATTATCTATCCAAGAAACATTACGTGCTGTTACGACCTTAAAACGTCATGATTTCCCTGTACGTGCCCTTATCATTAATAAAATCTTGCCAGATGAAGTTGAAGGAGATTTTTTTCAAGCTCGAAAAAGACAACAACATCTTTATTTAAGGGAGATTGAAGATGTGTTTAACGAAATACCAGCGTTATGCATCCCACTTTTAAAAGAAGATATTACACATGTAGGTCATTTAGCACATGTGGCACATTATCTCAGTGACCAATAGACATAAAAAATAGGAGTTACAGGTATTGAATTAGGTCTTTTTGTTTGTACTTAAGGTATTTAAGATGAATTTTTTGGTAAAATAGTTGACTTTTTTCCTAGGTTACTTTCAATATAGAAGTAACATGGATGAAGGGCGGGCATTTTAATGATGAATGTGAAAACACAAAATCTTATCCCCGGATGTATTTTAGCTGATGATGTTTATAAACGATCGAATACACCGTTGTTACGTAAGAAGACCGTTTTAACCGAAGAACATTTACGAATGCTAGTTGTATTTTTAGTGGAACGGGTAAAGGTGGAACCTACACTTGTAAACGGTGAAGCCTTTAAGCCTGGAGAAGGAATTAATATAGAGGTAGAGGAAAAAGAGCCGGACTTAAAACAAGACATTCCTGAAAAAGAAGATACCTTTATTGACTATTATTTACGAGCTGTCCAACAATTTAAAAGATTGTTTAATGATTGGCAAGGAGGAGTAAAAGTTGATTCTTTTGCTGTGAGAAACGTTTTTCTCCCGTTATATGAACAGTCCCCTACTAAAAGTGATTTAATGCAACTCCATCACTATAGTACGAAGCAAGATTATATTTATTATCATTCTGTTGCAGTCAGTGTTTTTAGTGCCTTATTGGGTAAACGATTAGGATTGAAAAACGGAGAAGTGATTCAATTAGGGATCGCAGGACTGTTAGCAGATTGTGGTATGGCAAAATTACCATTTAACGCTTTTGAAAGAAAAAGCTCTTTAACTGCTGAACAGTACGAAGAGGTTAAGAAACATCCAATCATTGGTTATCGCATGTTAGAAGAAACCCAAGGGCTTACTAAAAATGCTTTAATTGGTATTTTGCAGCATCATGAAAGAGAAGATGGGAGCGGGTATCCTTTAAGAGAAAAAGGAAGTAAGCTTCACAAATATGCAAAAGTTATTGCCATTGCTGATGTATTCCATGCAATGACTTCTGAAAGATTTTATCGGTCTAAACAATCCCCATATAAAGTGATTGATTCATTGAAAGTGGATCAATTCGGTAAATTAGACCACTCTTTACTAAACCACCTTATTCAATTGACTGTAGATTTATCTATTGGAAGAAAAGTCCGTTTGAATAATGGAACTATCGGAGAGGTCCTTTATCAAAACCATCAGCATCCGACACGTCCAATCCTTAAACTAATTGATGAGGGAGAAATACTACTTGATTTATTGAAGCACCCAGAGATTGTTATTGAAGAAGAATTAGTAGACTTCCATAGAGAAGAAGAATTTAATGTATAATAATTCTAAAAGAAACAGACTGAGGAAAAGTTAGCTGAAAAGGAACAGCAAAGTATAGCAGAGCGTAATGCGTAATGGAAAGTGAGGTACCCTTCCAAAATATATGGATGAGTACCTCTTTATTTTAAGAAAACTATTTTATTTAAAACTAATCGTTACATGCACCATTAAATAAATTTTCCATACAATACGTTAGATAAAAAACATGATGAAAATATTACTCAAAAACGTAAAGCTAGTTTAATTTAAATGTGTAAGGTGTAAATAATATAGAAAGAATATTTTTTTTGAAATAGGGGGTTGCATTACTATATTTTGTTGTGGTATATTATTAAACGTTGCTGAAAAAACGAATCGAGATTAGTTCTGATGAAAATTACACTTTAACAAAGTGTTGACATAAGTTAATGATTTTGATATGATATATAAGTCGCAACAACAGAGTAAGCGCACTCATTTGTTAAAAAAATAGAGCGCAATTGACCTTTGAAAACTAAACAAAAAGCCAAGCAAAGTGGGATATGAAAATATCCCGTCAAAAGAAACAAAGCGTTGAGTGGAAACATTCAACAACGCCAGACGAAAGTTTGGACATGATGTCAGAGACATCGAACTCTATTGGAGAGTTTGATCCTGGCTCAGGACGAACGCTGGCGGCGTGCCTAATACATGCAAGTCGAGCGCAGGAAGCCGGCAGATCCCTTCGGGGTGAAGCCGGTGGAATGAGCGGCGGACGGGTGAGTAACACGTGGGCAACCTACCTTGTAGACTGGGATAACTCCGGGAAACCGGGGCTAATACCGGATGATCATTTGGATCGCATGATCCGAATGTAAAAGTGGGGATTTATCCTCACACTGCAAGATGGGCCCGCGGCGCATTAGCTAGTTGGTAAGGTAATGGCTTACCAAGGCGACGATGCGTAGCCGACCTGAGAGGGTGATCGGCCACACTGGAACTGAGACACGGTCCAGACTCCTACGGGAGGCAGCAGTAGGGAATCATCCGCAATGGGCGAAAGCCTGACGGTGCAACGCCGCGTGAACGATGAAGGTTTTCGGATCGTAAAGTTCTGTTATGAGGGAAGAACAAGTGCCGTTCGAATAGGTCGGCACCTTGACGGTACCTCACGAGAAAGCCCCGGCTAACTACGTGCCAGCAGCCGCGGTAATACGTAGGGGGCAAGCGTTGTCCGGAATTATTGGGCGTAAAGCGCGCGCAGGCGGTCTCTTAAGTCTGATGTGAAAGCCCACGGCTCAACCGTGGAGGGTCATTGGAAACTGGGGGACTTGAGTGTAGGAGAGGAAAGTGGAATTCCACGTGTAGCGGTGAAATGCGTAGATATGTGGAGGAACACCAGTGGCGAAGGCGACTTTCTGGCCTACAACTGACGCTGAGGCGCGAAAGCGTGGGGAGCAAACAGGATTAGATACCCTGGTAGTCCACGCCGTAAACGATGAGTGCTAGGTGTTAGGGGTTTCGATACCCTTAGTGCCGAAGTTAACACATTAAGCACTCCGCCTGGGGAGTACGGCCGCAAGGCTGAAACTCAAAGGAATTGACGGGGGCCCGCACAAGCAGTGGAGCATGTGGTTTAATTCGAAGCAACGCGAAGAACCTTACCAGGTCTTGACATCCTCTGACACCTCTGGAGACAGAGCGTTCCCCTTCGGGGGACAGAGTGACAGGTGGTGCATGGTTGTCGTCAGCTCGTGTCGTGAGATGTTGGGTTAAGTCCCGCAACGAGCGCAACCCTTGATCTTAGTTGCCAGCATTCAGTTGGGCACTCTAAGGTGACTGCCGGTGATAAACCGGAGGAAGGTGGGGATGACGTCAAATCATCATGCCCCTTATGACCTGGGCTACACACGTGCTACAATGGATGGTACAAAGGGCAGCGAGACCGCGAGGTTAAGCGAATCCCATAAAGCCATTCTCAGTTCGGATTGCAGGCTGCAACTCGCCTGCATGAAGCCGGAATTGCTAGTAATCGCGGATCAGCATGCCGCGGTGAATACGTTCCCGGGCCTTGTACACACCGCCCGTCACACCACGAGAGTTTGTAACACCCGAAGTCGGTGCGGTAACCTTTTGGAGCCAGCCGCCGAAGGTGGGACAGATGATTGGGGTGAAGTCGTAACAAGGTATCCCTACCGGAAGGTGGGGATGGATCACCTCCTTTCTAAGGAGCTATTAAGCTCAGCTTATTTAAAACTTTGCTTTGGCTATTTTGTTTAGTTTTGAGAGGTTAAACTCTCAGAAAGAAAAGACTTACCCGTTGGGTAAGAATCGACCTTTGAAAACTGGATAACGAAAGACTGATAATGACATCACCGGTTCACAATCGCTTGATATAATCAAACGATGAGAGAGCCGAGTGTCTTAGAAAAAGGCCATTAAGACGCCAATATTGCGTGAGCAAAAATCGGGTAACAAGATTTTTGCCAGGAGGATCAAGCAATTCGAGGAAACAACTGACGAGGCACCGGAACGTACCCACGTACGTGAGGATGGTGAGGAAGGAAGTTGACGAAGAAGTGCGCAGATCATCCGCCGCAAAAGAGGTTAAGCTAGAAAGGGCGCACGGTGAATGCCTTGGCACTAGGAGCCGATGAAGGACGGGACGAACACCGAAATGCTTCGGGGAGCTGTAAGTAAGCGTTGATCCGGAGATATCCGAATGGGGGAACCCACCGCTTGTAATGAGGCGGTATCCACACCTGAATCCATAGGGTGTGAGAAGGCAGACCTGGGGAACTGAAACATCTTAGTACCCAGAGGAAGAGAAAGCAAATGCGATTTCCTGAGTAGCGGCGAGCGAAACGGAATCAGCCCAAACCAGAAGGCTTGCCTTCTGGGGTTGTAGGACACTCCATACGGAGTTACAAAGAGTGATCGTAGGTGAAGCGACCTGGAAAGGTCCGCGGGACAAGGTAAAAGCCCTGTAGCCGAAACGGTCACTCCTCCGGAGTGTATCCTGAGTACGGCGGGACACGTGAAACCCCGTCGGAAGCAGGGAGGACCATCTCCCAAGGCTAAATACTCCCTAGTGACCGATAGTGAACCAGTACCGTGAGGGAAAGGTGAAAAGCACCCCGGGAGGGGAGTGAAAGAGATCTTGAAACCGTGTGCCTACAAGTAGTTGGAGCCCGTTAATGGGTGACAGCGTGCCTTTTGTAGAATGAACCGGCGAGTTACGATCCCGTGCAAGGTTAAGTTGAAGAGACGGAGCCGCAGCGAAAGCGAGTCTGAATAGGGCGACAAAGTACGTGGTTGTAGACCCGAAACCGGGTGATCTACCCATGTCCAGGGTGAAGTCCAGGTAACACTGGATGGAGGCCCGAACCCACGCACGTTGAAAAGTGCGGGGATGAGGTGTGGGTAGGGGTGAAATGCCAATCGAACTCGGAAATAGCTGGTTCTCCCCGAAATAGCTTTAGGGCTAGCCTCGAGGGAAGAGTGTTGGAGGTAGAGCACTGATTGGACTAGGGGTCCCCACAGGATTACCGAATTCAGTCAAACTCCGAATGCCAATCACTTATCCTCGGGAGTCAGACTGCGAGTGCTAAGATCCGTAGTCAAGAGGGAAACAGCCCAGACCATCAGCTAAGGTCCCCAAGTATACGTTAAGTGGAAAAGGATGTGGAGTTGCTTAGACAACCAGGATGTTGGCTTAGAAGCAGCCACCATTTAAAGAGTGCGTAATAGCTCACTGGTCGAGTGACTCTGCGCCGAAAATGTACCGGGGCTAAACGTATCACCGAAGCTATGGATGGCCACCGTCAGGTGGCTGTGGTAGGGGAGCGTTCCAAGGGCGTAGAAGCATGATCGTAAGGACATGTGGAGCGCTTGGAAGTGAGAATGCCGGTATGAGTAGCGAAAAGAGGGGTGAGAATCCCCTCCGTCGAAAGCCTAAGGTTTCCTGAGGAAGGCTCGTCCGCTCAGGGTCAGTCGGGACCTAAGCCGAGGCCGAAAGGCGTAGGCGATGGCAAACAGGTTGATATTCCTGTACCACCACGTTTCCATTTGAGTGAAGGGGGGACGCAGGAAGGTAGGGTAAGCGCACCGTTGGATGAGTGCGTCGAAGCAGTGAGACTGACAAGTAGGCAAATCCGCTTGTCGTTAAGGTTGAGCTGTGACCGCGAGTGAACTAAAGTAGCGAAGT
Source organism: Bacillus sp. A301a_S52 (assembly GCA_024701455.1). GTDB lineage: Bacteria > Bacillota > Bacilli > Bacillales > Salisediminibacteriaceae > Salipaludibacillus. The sequence goes on from JABXYP010000001.1 coordinate 18,493, forward strand.
TCCCGATCCTACACTGCCAAGAAAAGCCTCTAGCGAGGAAACTGGTGCCCGTACCGCAAACCGACACAGGTAGGCGGGAAGAGAATTCTAAGACGCGCGGGAGAACTCTCGTTAAGGAACTCGGCAAAATGACTCCGTAACTTCGGGAGAAGGAGTGCTCTTGCGGGTGAATAGCCTGCGAGAGCCGCAGTGAACAGGCCCAAACGACTGTTTATCAAAAACACAGGTCTCTGCGAAGCCGCAAGGCGAAGTATAGGGGCTGACACCTGCCCGGTGCTGGAAGGTTAAGAGGAGGGGTTATCCCTTACGGGAGAAGCTCTGAATTGAAGCCCCAGTAAACGGCGGCCGTAACTATAACGGTCCTAAGGTAGCGAAATTCCTTGTCGGGTAAGTTCCGACCCGCACGAAAGGTGCAACGATTTGGGCACTGTCTCAACGAGAGACCCGGTGAAATTATATTACCTGTGAAGATGCAGGTTACCCGCGACAGGACGGAAAGACCCCATGGAGCTTTACTGTAGCTTGATATTGGATTTTGGTACAGCTTGTACAGGATAGGTAGGAGCCTTGGAAGCCGGAGCGCCAGCTTCGGTGGAGGCATTGGTGGGATACTACCCTGGCTGTACTGGAATTCTAACCTCGAACCGTGATCCGGTTCAGGGACAGTGTCAGGTGGGCAGTTTGACTGGGGCGGTCGCCTCCTAAAAGGTAACGGAGGCGCCCAAAGGTTCCCTCAGAATGGTTGGAAATCATTCGTAGAGTGCAAAGGCATAAGGGAGCTTGACTGCGAGACCTACAAGTCGAGCAGGGACGAAAGTCGGGCTTAGTGATCCGGCGGCACCGTATGGAAGGGCCGTCGCTCAACGGATAAAAGCTACCCTGGGGATAACAGGCTAATCTCCCCCAAGAGTCCACATCGACGGGGAGGTTTGGCACCTCGATGTCGGCTCGTCGCATCCTGGGGCTGAAGTAGGTCCCAAGGGTTGGGCTGTTCGCCCATTAAAGCGGCACGCGAGCTGGGTTCAGAACGTCGTGAGACAGTTCGGTCCCTATCCGTCGCGGGCGTAGGAAATTTGAGAGGAGCTGTCCTTAGTACGAGAGGACCGGGATGGACACACCGCTGGTGTACCAGTTGTTCCGCCAGGAGCATAGCTGGGTAGCTACGTGTGGCAGGGATAAGTGCTGAAAGCATCTAAGCATGAAGCCCCCCTCAAGATGAGATTTCCCATCACATTTATGTGAGTAAGATCCCTCAGAGAAGATGAGGTTGATAGGTCTCGGGTGGACGCATGGCAACATGTGGAGCTGAGAGATACTAATCGATCGAGGGCTTAACCAAAAGCAAGTCGTCTTTTCTCTAAGACATGATGTCATATCAGTCCCGTTATCCAGTTTTGAAAGGTCGATAAGACCTTGATATGTTCAGTGACAATCGCGGAGAGGTCACACCCGTTCCCATGCCGAACACGGTAGTTAAGCTCTCCAGCGCCGATGATAGTTGGGGGCTCTCCCCCTGTGAAAGTAGGACGTCGCTGAGCGACTAAGGACATTCTCTTATGAGAGTGTCTTTTTTGTATGTATAGAAGGATGCGCTGAAACGAGGGATTGGAAGGACAAGCAGGTCGAGGAAGCAAGAGAGGGAAGCGCGGAGTGCCCTATGGGCATGAGCACTGGACGAACGTAGGTGACAAAGAGATGCGCCGTTCAGCCAATCCCACAGAGCGCCGAAGATAGTTGGAGGCGTCCCCCTGTGAAAGTAGGACGTCGCTGAGCGACTAAGGACATTCTCTTATGAGAGTGTCTTTTTTGTATGTATAGAAGGATGCGCTGAAACGAGGGATTGGAAGGACAAGCAGGTCGAGGAAGCAAGGGAGGGAAGCGCGGAGTGCCCTATGGGCATGAGCACTGGACGAACGTAGGTGACAAAGAGATGCGCCGTTCAGCCAAAGCTGCAGAGCGCCATTAGAGGTAAGCAGAAGAGTGACTTGTTATGACAGTTGATGGAATGAGGCTGTTTCCTAAAACAAACCCTCGATTTTAGCCCTGCTTCTTTATAGGAAAAAAGAATTGATTAATGAGCCAAGGACTTTTGGCTTGGGATACTTCTAACCATTCTGTAATTGTTGGAAGGTCATTAGAGGAGAAAGAGTAAATAAGGTCTCCCCACCACTCTGTTTCATAACGGCATATCATACTTAACTGATAGAGCAACATGTAATGAACGAGTAATTCAGGTGTACGTGGTATCTCTTCTGGATGAAGAGGGAGATATACTTCGCCACTCATACTTGCCCGAATAAGCCTCGATTGTGATATCGTCTCAGATGGTACTTTAATATGAATCCCTTCCTCTTTATTTTGAACAATAATGTTTGGGTCGGCTAAATCGTTGATGAGGCGAAACCACCTTTGGAACTCATGGCCTTTAAAATTTAGACGCGACTTATTAAGAAAGTAATTATCTGGATCAGTCATCACATTTAATGATACAAGCCCAATTTCATTAAATAATGAATATAAAATTGCCTGCATTTCTGGGATGTTGAATAACAAGTGACGCATTTTAATTTTTTCACCGGTGACTTGCTTTATGTTAAATAACTTTGATGATAAATAAGGAAATAATCCCTCCTTTTGATATCTGACTTCATCCGAAAGGAATTGATAACCCTGCTTTTTTCGTTTTCTTGCTGATAGACCATGAGCTAATACTTGAGTTGTGGCTGGATAATCAGGATCAATGGTTAATAACGCTGCTTTTAACCAATTAGATAGGCCATAAAATAGAAGGACCGGTTTAATGGAAAGGGGAGCACGTTTACCTTGATCAAAATAATGAGAACCGAGATCGATGTAATAAACGAATGAGTAACAGCATTTATATGCTTTTTCTTCAGGATGGGTAAAATAGGCTTTATAGTGATTAGTTAGGTAGTTTTTTGCAAAATCTGCAGATTGAAATAATGTCGTAAAGGGTGGTTGCTTGACCATAAATAGCTCCTTTTTGAGTCATTGTCGTCGGTTGTAGAAAAGACTGAATCTTTAAACTATAATCCTTGTCTTGACAGTAGTTTATCCTATTGTTAATCTACTAATAATATTTTGGCCAATTTGTGAAAGGGGAATGAAGGCATGTGGGAGAAAAAATTTGAGAAAGAGGGTTTAACGTTTGATGATGTGTTGCTAACACCAGCTAAATCAGAAGTTTTGCCTAGGGATGTATCGGTTAAAACAAAGTTGTCGGATAAGCTTCAATTAAACATTCCAGTGATTAGCGCTGGAATGGATACAGTGACGGAAGCAGGAATGGCTATTGCTATGGCACGTGAAGGTGGACTAGGCATTGTTCATAAAAATATGTCTATTGAGGAGCAAGCTGAGCAAGTTGATCGGGTAAAGCGATCTGAGAGTGGTGTTATTACGAACCCTTTCCATTTAACAGAAGACCACCAAGTATTTGATGCTGAGCATTTAATGGGTAAGTATCGTATTTCTGGTGTACCTATTGCGGATGAAAATGAGAAATTAGTTGGTATTATTACCAATCGTGATCTCAGATTTATTGAAGATTACTCTATTCCTATTAAAGATGTCATGACCAGCGAAGGCCTTGTCACCGCTTCTGTGGGTACGACTCTTGAAGAAGCACAGAAGGTATTGCAAAAGCATCGCATCGAAAAGCTTCCATTAGTGGATGATGAAGGTAAGTTAAAAGGACTTATTACAATTAAAGATATCGAAAAAGCAATTGAATTTCCTAATTCAGCTAAAGATCAACAGGGACGGTTAATAGTAGGAGCTGCTGTAGGAGTAGGTGGGGATTCAGATGCTCGTATTAAAGCACTTGTGGAAGCAGGAATTGATGTTTTAGTTATTGATACAGCTCATGGTCATTCACAAGGTGTCATTGATAAAGTCAGAAGTGTCAGAAATGCCTATCCAGATCTTGATATTGTAGCTGGAAATGTGGCGACAGCTGAAGCCACAAGAGACCTAATTGAAGCTGGAGCTAATATTGTGAAAGTAGGGATTGGCCCAGGCTCCATCTGTACGACTCGTGTAGTAGCAGGAATCGGTGTCCCACAAGTAACCGCTGTATATGATTGTGCAAGTGAAGCTCGTAAACACGGGGTGCCTATTATAGCAGATGGTGGCATTAAGTATTCTGGCGAAATAACAAAAGCATTAGCTGCTGGTGGCCACGCAGTCATGCTAGGAAGCTTGCTTGCTGGTGTTGCTGAAAGTCCAGGTGAGACAGAAATTTTCCAAGGTAGGCAGTTTAAAGTTTATCGGGGAATGGGCTCACTAGGGGCTATGGAAAAAGGAAGTAAAGATAGATATTTCCAAGAGAATGAGCAAAAGCTTGTTCCTGAAGGAATAGAAGGACGTACACCATATAAAGGACCATTAGCCGATACTATTCACCAACTTGTAGGTGGGTTGCGAGCAGGCATGGGATACTGTGGAACGGCGACAATTAAATCCCTACAAGAAAATACTCATTTTATTAAAATTACAAACGCAGGACTTCGTGAAAGTCACCCACATGATGTACAAATTACAAAAGAATCACCAAACTATTCAGGGTAAGTTAAAATAAACTAATAGATAGGGGTCTCCCCTATCTATTTTTTTAGTGCGGAATATGGTAAAATGACGTTTGTTCACTATTGGGATAAACAAATTAAAAGCCATCACGGTAAGGTGATTTATATAGATATTAGATCGTAAGAAGAGGTGGAAAAAGTGGTGAGAAAATTAAGTTTTTTGTTGTTAATTGTAGTAGTTACGATATCCAGTATGTTTACAGTTGCTGGAACAGCTGCTGCCTCTTATGATGCGGGTGTTGATACAGTCATACTTGTAGATGCAGGTAGCGGGAAAATTTTATATCAACAAAATGCAGATCAGGCTTTACCGCCAGCGAGCATGACGAAAATGATGAGTGAGTACATTATTTTAGAAGCGATTAATAATGGGGAAATTGATTGGGATGATACTGTCCCTGTCAGTGAATATTTAGCAGGGTTATCTCATGATCGTGGTTTATCGAATGTACCGATGAGAATCGATGAAGAATATACTGTAAGAGAATTATATGAAGCTGTAGCGATATATTCTGCCAATGGTGCGACAATGGCTCTAGCAGAGCTGATAGAAGGGTCTGAAGGTGCCTTTGTAGAACGAATGAATGAAACAGGAAAAGAAATTGGCATGGGGACGACTCTTCGCGACGCAGGAGAAGAATATGGTATTGATAATATAGATGATGTAGCTGATGAAGGATTAGGTGATTTTCAATTTGTTAATTCAACTGGATTACCTAATCATTTGTTAAATGGGAATCATCCTGAAGGTACTGGGGAAAATGAGGATAATTATATGTCCGCTAAAGCGGCTGCAGTTCTTGCTTATCACTTAGTTAATGATTATCCTGAAGTCCTTGAAACAGCCAGTATACCAGAAAAGATTTTCCGTGATGGCACAGAAGATGCAGTTACAATGCAAAATTGGAACTGGATGCTAGAGGGTACTCAATTAACGGAATTAGATAATGAGTATATTGATGGTCTGAAAACAGGGCATACAAATGCAGCTGGCTTTACTTTTACTGGCACAGGAGAGCGCGATGGTAAGCGATTTGTCAGTGTCGTTATGGGGGCTCAGTCTGAAGTTGAACGATTTAATGAAACTGAACGACTCATGTCATGGGGGTTCAATAATTTTTCAGCAAACGAACTATTTCCAGCAAACATGACACTGGAAGGGAATGAAACCATTCCAGTGGCTAAAGGGCAAGAGGATGCAGTCGCGATAGCATCTAATGAGCCTATCTCGATGGTGATTCAGGAAAAGGATCTTGAGGCTTACTCCTATTCATTTGAAGTCGATGAAAATCTTTTAACCGAATCCGGAAAAATCGAAGCACCAATCGAAGAAGGGACAGTAGTTGGACAACTTGTTGTGACCTATAATGGCGAAGGTGAGGAAGCATACTTACCAGGAGAAGAAGGTAGTACTTCTGTAGACGTGGTAACAACAGAAAGTGTGGAGCGCGCAGGCTGGTTTTCACTTATGTTACAAGGAATTGGGAACTTTTTTGCTGGCTTATGGTCCACTGTAGCTGACACTGTGCGTGGGTGGTTCTAGTCTAAACGTTTATACTTTTCTGACAATGATAAATAAAACCCTATTAATTTTATCGGATTTTTAGTTATAATAGAAGGTATGTAATTTAAGCTGATTTAATAAATAACTAATTTAAAGGGGGATCCTTATGGATAGACAAGTAGGGACTGATCGTGTAAAACGAGGTATGGCAGAAATGCAAAAAGGCGGTGTCATCATGGATGTGGTGAACGCTGAGCAGGCTAAGATTGCTGAAGAAGCTGGAGCTGTAGCGGTTATGGCACTTGAGCGTGTTCCATCAGATATTCGAGCAGCTGGTGGGGTAGCAAGAATGGCTGACCCACTTATTGTTGAAGAGGTGCAAAATGCAGTCTCTATTCCAGTCATGGCTAAAGCGCGTATCGGTCATATTGTAGAAGCTCGTCTTCTTGAAGCACTAGGTGTAGATTATATTGATGAAAGTGAAGTATTAACACCTGCTGATGAAGTTTTTCATCTAAATAAACGAGATTATACAGTACCTTTTGTATGTGGAGCTCGTGATTTAGGGGAAGCTTCTCGTCGAATCGGTGAAGGAGCTTCTATGATTAGAACGAAAGGTGAACCAGGGACAGGAAATATTGTTGAAGCGGTTCGTCATCAACGTCTTATGCAAGCTCAAGTTAACAAAGTTATCGGTATGTCAGAAGATGAGTTAATGACTGAAGCGAAGAACTTAGGTGCTCCTTATGAAATCTTACTAGACATTAAGCGTAATGGTCGTTTACCTGTTGTTAACTTTGCTGCTGGGGGCGTGGCTACTCCGGCTGATGCTGCACTCATGATGCAGCTTGGATCTGACGGTGTGTTTGTTGGATCAGGGATCTTTAAATCTGAGAATCCATCGAAATTTGCTAAAGCCATTGTTGAAGCTACTACACATTACGATGATTTTGCCTTAATTGCAGAACTATCAAAAGGGCTAGGACCTGCTATGAAGGGAATTGAAATTTCGGCCATTGAAAAGAAAGACCGCATGCAGGACCGTGGTTGGTAAAGGCTCAGGAGGAAAATGAAAGAGGTGTGTGCCACCATGATTAACATCGGTGTCCTGGCCCTTCAAGGGGCAGTTAGAGAGCATGTAAAAGCGTTACAAGCCTCTGACGTCACCATTACAATTGTAAAGAAGAAAGAACAGCTTGATATGATCGATGGACTTGTTTTTCCTGGTGGAGAAAGTACGACAATGCGGAGGCTCATTAATTTATATGGTTTTTATGAACCACTAAAAGCATTTGCTAAAATGGGGAAACCAATTTTTGGTACATGTGCAGGTGCTATCCTTATGGCTACTGAAATTGTAGGTCAAACGGAGCCTCATTTATCGGTAATGAATATGACGGTAGAACGAAACGCATTTGGCCGACAACGTGAAAGCTTCGAAGCCTCATTAAAAATGAAGCAGGTTGGAGAGAATGTGGAAGCGATCTTTATTCGGGCTCCCATTATTACACGCGTTGGCCCAGAAGTAGACGTCCTTGCCACATTTGATGGTGATATCGTGGCCGCTAAGCAAGGTCCGTTTATGGCTTGTTCTTTTCATCCTGAATTAACAGAGGATAATCGAATGCACCAGCATTTTGTAGAGATGGTCCGTAGCTATCACCAGATCCATACTTGATTTTAATCGTGACAATCGGGTATGCTATAATTATTAAACTTATAAGTAAATGTGACGACAGGAATTAGTAACGGAAGAACATTGTCTTCAGAGAACCGGTGGCTGCTGAAAGCCGGTGTCAATGCTCCGTGAATCCATCCTCGAGCAAACTAGCTGAACGTATAATAGGCGTGGTGTTCCCTTGTTATATAGAAAGAAGGAACTTCACACGTTTAAATATTTATAGGCTGGTGCGGGCTCTCGACCGTTAGAGAGGACAAGGTGGAAGCAGGTTATACCTGCTTTAACCAGGGTGGCAACGCGGGTTAACTCTCGTCCCTGATTTATTCAGGGATGGGGGTTTTTTATATTAAAAAAAATGTTATAGATGGATTCAAGATAATGCTGCTAGTCCTTCTTGAATGATCGATTAGGAAAAAACTAATCAGGACATAACGTTTATAGATGACGTTAAGGAGCTACTATTTTCCCGTTAACTTACTCATAGTGTCACATAAAAAAAGGAGGCCACTATAATGCTAGATGTGAAATTATTAAGAAACCATTTCAATGAGGTGAAAGAAAAGCTTTCCCAGCGCAACGAGGATATTACAGCGTTAGATACTTTCGGGGAATTGGATGAAAAACGCCGTCGTGTTATTCAGCATGTCGAAGAATTAAAAAATCGCAGAAATACCGTTTCCCAGGAAATATCTCAAATGAAGCGGGAAAAGAAAGATGCTAGTCATGTTATTGAAGAGATGCAAAAAGTATCAACTGAAGTTAAAAAACTGGATGAAGAGCAACGACAATTAGATGAAGAGCTCACTCATTTATTGTTAACTCTACCTAATATCCCTCATGAGAGTGCACCAATAGGAGCAGATGAGGACGAAAATACCGTTGTACGTGAATGGGGAGAGATCCCTTCATTTTCCTTTGATGAAGAAGCTCATTGGGACATTGCCAAAGAACTGAATATTGTTGATTTTGAACGAGCAGCTAAAGTGACAGGTAGTCGTTTTGCCTTCTATAAAGGAGCTGGAGCACGCTTAGAGAGGGCCCTTATTAACTTTATGATGGATTTACATGAGGATGAACACGGCTATACAGAAGTTCTCCCACCTTATATGGTTAATCGTGACAGCATGACTGGAACAGGGCAATTGCCTAAATTTGAAGAAGATGCCTTTAAAATTCGAGAAGAAGACTACTTCCTTATTCCAACAGCTGAAGTACCAGTAACCAATATGCATAGGGACGAAATAATGGATGTTAATGAGCTTCCTAAAGCATATGCGGCTTTCAGTGCTTGTTTCCGCTCTGAAGCTGGTTCAGCAGGTCGTGATACCCGTGGTCTTATCCGTCAACATCAGTTCAATAAAGTAGAACTTGTTCGCTTTGTTAAACCGGAAGAGTCTTATGAGCAACTGGAACTCTTAACTTCTCAGGCCGAGAAAGTCCTTCAATTATTAAAGTTACCATATCGTGTATTAAACATGTGCACAGGTGATCTTGGCTTTACCGCTGCTAAAAAATATGATATTGAAGTGTGGATGCCAAGTAATGGAACCTATCGTGAAATCTCTTCTTGTAGTAATTTTGAAGCTTTTCAAGCAAGACGGGCTAATATTCGTTTTAAACGGGATAAAACGGCTAAAGCGGAATATGTTCATACGCTGAACGGTTCAGGGCTAGCGATAGGACGAACTGTAGCGGCTATTTTAGAGAATTACCAACAAGAGGATGGAACAGTACGTATTCCTGATGTCTTAGCTCCTTATATGGGTGGAAAAAAGATAATTAAAAAGTAATAATATGGCTCGCCCTTCTCTATTAGAAAGGGTGAGTTTTTTATAATTATGTTCTGAAAATAATAAATCACTCTTTTGATTATCTCAAGGAAGGGGATTTATCTGTAAACTTTTTATAAAAATATCCCCAAAAAATGTGAAAGGGTGTATAATTTATTAGTGAAAGTTTTGGAAAGTTAATGAAAAGGTTGTAATCAACTAACAAATATCGTGATGAGTAGCGTCTTTCTGATGGGACTCATACAAATAAATTAGCTTTAACACTTTATATTTAAATAGTTTTAAATGTCATCAAATGGCATGAATAGAAGATAGTCAAACAAACCTTGATTGCAGCGACAAAGGAGGACGAGAGTGTATGAACCATCGTGAGAAAATTCTTGATATAAGCAATTTACATACGGGTTTTTATATTAGGGGCGGCATATATTATGCGGTTAAAGATGTGTCATTACATGTTAACAAAAAGGAAATCGTCTGTGTCGTAGGGGAATCAGGTTGTGGGAAAAGTGTTATGTCACTCTCAATTATGAAGTTATTGCCAAAGCATAACGCCAAAATAGATAAAGGAGAAATTTACTATAATGGGACAAACCTTATTTCGTTAAATGAGGAGGATATGAACCATCTCCGTGGAAATGAAATAAGTATGATTTTTCAGGAGCCGATGACAGCACTAAATCCTGTTCTTACTATCGGCTTCCAAGTGGATGAAGTACTTGTTAATCATGCACGGATGTCTAAGAGGGACATTCGCCGTAAAAGTATAGATCTTCTAAAACAAGTGGGAATTCCACGGCCGGAACAGATTATCAAGGAATATCCACATCAACTTTCTGGCGGTATGCGGCAAAGGGTGATGATTGCTATGGCAATCGCTTGTCAGCCAAAGTTACTTATTGCAGATGAACCAACAACTGCTTTGGATGTTACAGTACAAGCACAAATTCTAGACTTAATGAAAGAGGTTCAAAATGATGTGGGTATGGCCATCATGTTAATTACGCATGATCTGGGAGTAGTAGCGGAAATGGCAGATCGGGTTGTTGTCATGTATGCTGGACAAGTTGTGGAGGAAGCGGATGTAGACAGGCTTTTTTATACGCCGATGCATCCGTATACGAAGGCTTTACTACATGCTATCCCACGTATGGAGAAAAATAAAGAAGTTTTAAATACAATTAATGGTATGGTTCCCTCTTTAGTCAACATGCCTGAAATAGGTTGTCGGTTTGTTGAACGCTGCCCTGAAGTACAGGCTGCCTGCCATTCAATTAACCCTCAACTTGGTGAGATTGCTGAAGGGCATGCTGTACGCTGTCTCCTTTATGAGGCAAGTCAACCTGAGAATAGTGCGGAGGTCGGATAATGACTCAGAAGAAACGGTCAGAAGCCCTTCTTCATGTGGAAAATTTGAAAAAATATTATCGAGCTAACGGAGGGATTTTTCAAAGAAAGGGAGACGGTATAAAAGCGGTTGATAATCTGTCACTGGATTTGAAGAGAGGGGAGACGTTCGGTCTAGTGGGTGAGTCTGGTTGTGGTAAATCAACTGTGGGAAGGTTGATTACTAGACTGATAAAACCAACAGCCGGAAAGATTTATTTTCAAGGAGAAGATATTATAGACTTAAGGGGGCCCCGCCTTCGTCATGTACGAAAAAACATGCAAATGATATTTCAAGATCCACATGCTTCTTTAAATCCGAAGATGATGGTGGGAAGTATCGTTTCTGAACCGTTAATCAACTATGGGGAAGGGAACGAACATAAGGTTAGAACAACTGTAATCAATTTACTACAGAGTGTTGGGTTACCTGAAGAGGCCTATTATCACTATCCACATGAGTTTTCTGGCGGTCAGCGTCAGCGTGTGGGAATTGCTCGAGCGTTGGCATTAAAGCCTAAACTTGTTGTAGCAGACGAGCCTGTGTCTGCCCTAGATGTCTCTGTTCAATCACATATTTTAAATTTACTTAAAAAACTTCAAGCAGAATTGGATTTGACTTTGTTGTTGATTTCCCACGACTTAAGTGTCGTCAAACATATGAGTGACCGCATTGGTGTCATGTATTTAGGTCACCTTGTCGAAGTGGCTGATGCTGAAGCCATATATGAAGACCCAAAACATCCTTACACAAAAGCTCTCATTTCTGCTATCCCACAACCAGACCCTCGTAAGAAGCGTAAACGAATCATTCTATCAGGTGATATACCAAGTTCTCAGCAGCTACTTGAAGGATGTCCCTTTCATACTCGATGTCCTGAAGCAGTGGCAGAATGTCGTGCTAAGAAGCCTGAACTGATAGAGGTGATGGAAGACCACACCGTCTCGTGTTTGCTTTATAAATAATGCTGTTATCACAGATAAGCATCCGAAAAACTCTCGGCTCAAAATAGAAAGGAGAGCAAACTCTATTTAGGTGGGAGTAAACGGACGCTAATGTCCTGATTAAAGGTTCGTTTTATAGTCAGATGACTTATTTAGGAGGAATGACAACGATGAAAAAAATACTTGTTATGTGTGCGCTTTTAACAGTTTTTAGTTTAGCAGCATGTGAAGGCAACTCAGGAGATACTCATGACATAGACTCAGCTAATAACATAGGAGAAGGAACAGATCCACAAGGTGGAGTTCTAACTTATGCTGAAACATCCCCTTTTTTAGGTGTATTAGATTGGGCTCATTATGAAAATTTTAATGATAGTATTGCGCTAAATATTTTTAGCCCTGACACACTATTTAAAACGGGGGATGACTTACGATCAGAACCGAATTTAGCTAGAGATTGGGAATGGTCCGATGATAAAAAAACAGTGACTTTTTTTATTGAGGAGAATGTGAAGTGGCATAACGGAGAAAAGCTTACCGCTGAGGATTTTAAATTTGCTTGGGAAGTGATAGCTCATGCAGATTATACAGGTCCACGAGTCTCTAATGTCAATATCATTAAAGGCTTTAAGGAATATCATACAGGTGAGGTGGAATCTTTAAGTGGGGTTAATATTATCGATGAGTACACGCTTGAAGTCACTTTTAATGATGCCTATCCAAATGCCATTGATCAATTATGGCCCTATCCGATGCCAAAAGCATATTTGGAGCATCTAGAAGTGGCTGAACTTGAGGATGCTGATGAAATAAGACAAAAACCAGTGGGTCTAGGGGCATACCAGGTGACACGTATCGTTCCTGGTGAGCTCATTGAATTTGAGGCGTTTGATGATTACTGGAGAGGTAAACCAAACCTTGATGGGGTTAATTATCGTATTGTAGATGGTGCTCAGGCATCAGAGCTATTAACACAAGGTGAGGTAGATATTATAAAGCTAGAAGCCTCTCAAGCTGTTACGCTTGAAGGAGACGACCGTGTGACGATCGAGGAAGTTGAAGCTTTATCATACGGATATTTAGGGTTTAAACTAGGGCATTGGGATGCGGAGAAAAGGCAAAACGTGATGGATAATGACAAATTCCAAAATAAACAATTGAGACAAGCATTTGCCTATGCGCTAGACCGAAAAGGTATTGTTGAGTCGTTCAGTGAAGGGTACGGAACAGTAATTAATGCGCCAGAATCTGTTATTAGTTGGGCTTACCCTGACGAAGCCATGTTGAATCAATATAAATATGATCCTCAGCAAGCGATGGTGCTGCTAAAGGAAGCTGGTTATGAGGATGTAACGGGGGATGGATTTGTTGAAACGCCGGACGGAGAGGAATTTACGGTGAATTTAACGGCTATGGATAGCCCCTCTAATATTGCTGAACCACGAGCACAATATATTATTCAAAACTTACAAGATGTAGGAATTAAGGCCGATTTGCATGGTGGTCAATTGTATGATTACAACCTTTTTTATGATCTAGTTCAAGGAGATGATCCTGATATAGATTTATTTTTGGGAGCTTGGAGTCTTACGCTTGACCCAGACCCTACTGGTCTCTGGAAATCAGATGATTTATGGAATTATACGCGTTGGGTAAATGAAGAATCTGATGAATTAATAGAAAGAGGACTTAGTAAGGAAGCTTTTGATGAAGATTATCGACGAGAGGTCTATCAAGAGTGGCATCAACTCGTGAACGAGGAATTACCTATTATACCGTTAAGTTCGCCAGTGAATATTTATGGGATTTCACACAGTACAGGCGGTGTAACCCCTGACCTTGCAGATGCTGTTACTGATGCTCACCTTTGGTACAAACGACAGTAAGTCACTGAAATAAGGGGATTTGTCATGTTATTCTATACTTTAAAACGAGTTCTTATCATGATTCCTATCATGTTGATGATCTCTCTCGTCGTATTCGGTTTGGCCTTAATGATGCCGGGTGATGCTCTTTCGGGTCAAATTGACCCGGCTAATCAAAATGCTGAGTATATTGAAGGGATGAGAGAAGAGCTTGGATTGAATGACCCGATACTCGTTCAATATGGGCGATGGCTATCTGGTGTGGTACAAGGGGATTTCGGTCGATCATATGTTCACCGAATGGATGTAACCGACGTGATTGGACAGAGGTTGCCAAATACACTACTGTTAGCTGTCCTATCGTTGATAATTACGTATATACTCTCTTTTTTGATGGGGAGCTATGCAGGGAGAAACCCTCATACGATTGGTGATTATAGTATTCAAGGAATAAATTATGTCATGTTGGCTATTCCAAGCTTTGTTGCTGCTATGATTGCAATTTTTATTTTTTCTTTTCAGCTTGGATGGTTTCCTAATACCGGTAGTGTAGCAGCAGGCGTAGAGGAAGGAACGCTGTCATATTATTTAAGTCGTCTCCACCATGCTGCTCTTCCTGCACTCGTTTTAGGAGGATTAACGACAGCTAGCTATACTCAATTTTTAAGAAATGACATCATTGAAAATGCACAAAAAGAGTATGTACGCACAGCGAAAGCAAAAGGGACTTCTGAAAAAAATATTTACCAGAAACATATTTTAAGAAATTCACTCATTCCAATTGTGACACTTTTTGGATTTGATATTGCCAGTATCATCGGTGGGGCTGTTATTATAGAGACTGTCTTTTCGTACCGCGGTATTGGGGAATTACTCATTACATCTATTGAGAGACGAGATTCATCGGTTGTAGTAGCTATTACTCTTATGTTATCACTTGCTACATTGGTAGGAAATTTGCTCGCTGATCTTCTATATAGCTTGATTGATCCGCGAATAAGGGTGGAACAGGGGGGAGGCCAATGACAGCTACCCATCTTAAAAATAAAGTACAGTCAAAAGGCCGTTCTCCCTGGAAAACAGCCTGGAGAAAATTGGTTCGAAATAAATTGGCTATTACTAGTCTTCTTTTTCTCCTTGTGGTAGTGACTTTAGCCTACTTAGCACCTGTGATCGCTCCAACTGACCCTACTCGTGTTGATATTAGCAATCGAAATATCCCACCGGGCGGCGATTTTATGTTAGGTACAGATAATGCTGGACGAGATGTGTGGACGATGCTTCTTTATGGGGCAAGAACTTCACTGACAATTGGACTTGCTTGTACACTAATAGTTATTATCATTGCGACGATTATCGGTTCCATATCTGGATATTATGGTGGATGGATTGATGCTCTTCTAATGAGGTTCACAGATTTTATGATGAACTTCCCATTTTTAGTTTTTGTGATTGTTTTAGCGTCTATTGTACGTGACGCGGGGATATGGGCTCTCATTTTAGTGTTAAGTGTCCTCTCTTGGACGGGAGCTGCAAGAGTAATTCGTAGTAAAACGATGGCAGAAAAAGAAAATGATTATGTGTTGGCTGCGGTCTCAATTGGAAGTGGGACGCTTAAAGTTATTAGGAAACATATCTTACCAAACATCATGTCGACGATTATTGTTCAGGCCACGCTACTTTTAGCAGTTATGATTGTTGCAGAAACTGCTCTCAGCTTTTTAGGGTTTGGAGTGCCTCATGGGACGCCAAGTTGGGGAAATATGATGCAAGAAGCTCGTCAACCTCATGTGATTCGGACTATGTGGTGGGTGTGGGTGCCACCTGGTTTAGCTATTACATTCACTATCCTTGCCATCAATTTTATCGGTGAAGCCATTAAAGATGCCTTTAACCCTAGATTTACACGTTAATCTATAAGTGTCATGTCATAGGCACTTCCTAAAAGCTAGAAATGAGAAAAAAAGTAGCTCGTACTGAAAAGGTTACTCAGAATTTTAGAGGAAGAAAGTCATGATAAGAACTTTAAACCTTAGACATATAAAGGAGTATTTAAAGATGGAGGCTCATTACCTTCATCTTTTTTGCATTGTTAATTAAAAGAGGTAATTTCATGGATGTAATAAGTATCGAAATGAAAGACGGCGACTTCTTTGAGGATTAATTGCCGTGTGAAGCGAAGGGCACACTCATTATGAGAATTTTGAAGTCTTATTTTAAATTAAGACATTCATTCAAGTAGAAGCACTAGCGTTGCATAAGGAGTGTGATAATTTTCAGTTTAATGATCCTTGTTGTTTAGAGCCAAAGACGAGAATGCCCGGTTAAAGGTGGGTTTTGGCATGTTATCACCTGACTTAAAGGGCTTTTTCTTTGCATAACAAAACTTTAAGAGACATTAGTGACAAAAAAGATAAGTGAAATCTTAATAGGGCAGGATTCTCATTAAATAAAAACTCGGTTTAAATGTCTTTATCTTTAGATTAAGGAGTCTTGTCAATAATCGAGTCATTGGCGAAAGTAAAATAAGCGGATATTTTTCGGTTAGAGGCAGGAGAGAGCTCATTGTGGGGAATATAGAGGGAAAATTTCCGATTATCTAAAGCAAAACGACCCATTTCTCAGATTTTTCGGGTCATTAGCGGAATTTCTCCGCCTATTTAAGCTCTTGTCATGGCTAATGGCTATTTAAGAGAATTTTCTCCTCTTACTCAAATCGGATTTTTAACCTAATCACCCAACCGATATGAGTGGGTCATCACGAAACAAAAATGATGAAATAAAGGCCTCCACACTTGCATCAAAATAATTTTTAAGCCTGTTTGTGATCTCCTTATAAGCACCGCAAATGCCTGCGAGTGAGTATTTATAAAGATCTGATATTCTTCTGTAATTCCCATTCCATTTACGTCTAGTGTTTATCACAGATAACCGTCCGTAAAACTCCCGCTACAAAATAGAGGAAAGTTAATGTCCGGGTTCATTCAACTGGTAGAGTTTATTGGTACTCACTCAAAGTGCAATAAATAAAGTCACTTTTTAGTCAAACTTAATGTGACGTGGATCACGTAAATATGCGTGAGTGCCCTTATACAATGGTAAGTGGATGAGACTCATTATTGAGAATGTGGTCTTTTATATTACCTATTTGAATCAATTTCATAATAAAACTAACTTTCAACAAAAAATCGAACAATGATAAGTAAGCGATATCAAAATCCTGTTTTAAAAAGGACCGCTGAGAAAGACGGTGATTCTTGGAGGATCAATGACGTCTGAAGAATCAATGATACGAAAGGGTTTATCACATTATTTGGCTGAAGAGCAGATCAGGAAAGCATCTTTCTATAACGAAAGATCGTTGTATGATCAATTAGAAGTAAAAAAATAAACTGCCTGCCATAAAAAATAGGATAGAAACTTTTAAAAAAAGGGGGGGGGAAGGGGTTGAGAGCGTTTAAAGAGTTTATAGCGAGGAAAAAGTTGCTGTTGATATTAAGCGGGATTTTTATAGGGATTGTGTTGTTTGCAGGAACGGTGGGCTCCATGAAAGCAACGGATTCGCCAGAATTTTGTTCTACTTGTCACATTATGGATGAAGCTTATGAGTCGTTTATGGATTCAAATCATGCCACGTTATCATGTAATGACTGCCATGCACCCAATGATAGTTTAACAGCAAAGCTTGTTTTTAAAGCAAAAGCTGGGGCAAGCCACATGTATATGAATACACTTGGATCTGACCAAATACCAGACAATCTTCATGCCACTGCTCAATCTCAGGAAGTCATCGATAAAAATTGCATAACATGCCATGAAGCAGGTTTGAAGAATGTGGTGTACCATGATGTGAAAGAAGGGGGTTGTGTAGATTGCCATCGGCATGTTCCCCATGGAAATGGGGGCTATAAGCCTGATGAATGGTTTCATCCGGGCAGTTATGATGCAAGACGTTGATTTCTGTGAAGGGAGGGAAGAAGGTCATGACGACCATCAAAAAAATGCCGGTACGATGGCTGATTGTTCTCCTTATGATAAGTTTTACAACGCTTATGGTGAGCTGTAGTAAATCAGAGTCGTACCCTGAGCAAGAGATGTATACGACACAATTATCACCTGACGAAATCGTAAATTCAGCTTTTAAAGATGAGTTTCCACTTCAATATGAAAGTTACTTAAAAAATATGATGCCTGAAAACGACAATACATCAAAATTTGCTGAAGATATTGAACCGAACCTCCCTATTTTGTTTCATAACTATGGGTTTATGCTAGAGTATAACAAAACGAGGGGACATACGTATGCGTTAGAAGACGTTATGTCCATAGCCCGTATTAATGATGACTCAATAGGGTCATGTATGACGTGTAAAAGTACAGCTGTTCCAGCGCTTTTAGATGAGATGGGGGATGATTATTGGAGTGCTAATTTTAAAGAGGAGATCGTCCCACTAACATTGGCGTATGGAGAAGGCTTTGAAAGTGATGAATTAGGCACATATGGACATCTTTCTATTGGCTGTTCTGATTGTCATGATCCTGTGACAATGGAGCTGCGTATAACTAGACCATCTTTTACAAATGCCATGGCTAGACAGGGGATAGATGTGACAGAAGCCACTAAAAATGATATGAGAAGTTATGTTTGTGCCCAATGTCATGTGGAATATTACTTTGAACCGGATAAAAAAAAGGTCACCTTTCCTTGGGATAATGGGTTAAAGCCAGAAGAAATGTTTGAATATAAAGAAAATCAAGCCAAAGAAGATGGCTTCGAATACGATTGGATTCATAGTATTTCTGGCGCGCCTATGTTAAAAGCACAGCATCCCGAATTTGAGTTGTGGAGTTATGGCCCACATGGGGAAGCAGAGGTGTCTTGTGCAGATTGTCACATGCCTTATGAACGAACAGATGGCAGTAAAAAAATAACTTCGCATCATTGGAGTTCCCCAATGGATAACGTTGAACAAACATGTCGAACGTGCCATTCGGATAAATCAGAAGCTGATTTAGTGGAAAGGGTTGAAAATATTCAATCACGCCACCTTGAAGCTATGGAGGAAACACAAGATCATTCAGTGCGAGCCCATTATTACGTTAATCGAATGATTACGGTTGGAGCTCCACAAGAGCGTATTGAGGAAGCACAATGGTATATTCGAAAAGGACAGTGGTTTTGGGATATTATCGCTGCTGAAAATTCTGATGGCTTTCATAATCCTCAAGGGGGGATGGATGCTATGAGAACCTCCTCTGATGCGTCAAATGAAGCGATACGTATCGCTATTGAAGAGCTAATTAAATTAGATGTGGACCTAGATGAGTTAGAGGCTCAAATAGAAGAAACAATTCAAGCAGTTTATAACGAAGAAGATCCAGATTTAAAACATACTCACGCAACAAATGATGACTTCCCAAATGTGTTGGAATTAGACGATTAGTATGATGAGGGAAAAAGAACATAGGTAGTTATAAGGAAAGCTTTGGGGACGGATAGACAGTTATTGAATGAGACTATCTATCCGTCCGTCAATCGTGATGTGGGATTAATCTTCTGGAAGAGGAGGGACATCAACTTGTGGGCTCTCGCCAGATAATGCTAATAAAAACGCATGAAGAGCCTCTTTCTCGTCATTTGTTAAATTAAGCTCTTGCATTAACGCACTCTTATTAGGATGATCGTCCCCTCCACGATCATAATAGTCTATTACATCTTCCAACGTTTCAATGCTCCCGTTATGCATGTAGGGACCGCGATGATCAATACCGTATAAGCCTGGTGTTCGGAATGCCCCAACATCCGCGTCTTCACCAGTCACGTCGTAACGCCCTTTATCATCTGTTTCCATACCGATATTATGGAAGTTATCATCAGATAAATTTGGACCTGTGTGACATGTTATGCATGAGGCTTCACCAGCGAAAAGCTCCATACCTTTAATTTCTTCCTCTGTTAAGGCATCGTAGTCTCCAGCTAAAAAAGCATCAAAAGGTGTGTCATCAATCACGATGGTTCGTTGGAATGCTGCCAGTGCTTTTCCTATGTTTTCAACTGTAATGTCATCATTAAAAGCGTTTTCAAACTTCTCCACATAACCATCAATTTCGGATAGCTGGACGACTAGTTTATCTAAGTCTTGATTCATTTCGATCTCAGACTCAATAGGTCCCAGTGCTTGAGATTCTAAGGAATCTGCCCGTCCATCCCAAAACAGAGATGTATAATAACCTGAATTAATGATGGTAGGGGTATTTCTAGGGCCTTCAACACCATCGAAGCCTTCAAAAAGGGGCTTACCATCTCCATACCCGAGAGCCGGAATGTGACAGGAGGCACAGCTTAACGAATTATCTCCAGATAGCCGAGGATCAAAAAATAACGTTTTACCGAGTTCGATGGTCTCTTCCGTCATTGGGTTATCTTCAGGAATTTCCATGTCTCCTAATGGTTGAAACAAACTAATCAACTCGCTAAAGGGATCATCGTCATCGTGAGCGTTTGAATTGACCGTTTCCTCACCTTGTTCATTCGTCACATCTGTTCCTGAATTGTCAATTTCTTTAGTGGCGGTGTTCTCTGTATCTCCGCATGCCAACAAAAGTACAAACGTGACGGAAAGTGCCGTAATAAGCTTCATGTGCTTTAGCATGTGTCAGCCTCCCCAAAATAAAATAGATATTACTTTTTTACACCTCCTTTTTAATTATTATTATAAATAAGCTTTGCGTGGAATAAATTTTGAAAATGTGAACATTTTGAAACATTTACCATTTAGTGACGTTTATCACATTTAAGGGATTTTTTAAAATTTCACAGACCGTTCATTTTTTTACTGAAAAAAGTGAGAGCACACATGCTAGGATAAAAATGGAATAACTATTCTAACCTAATAGCCATTGTAGACTAAAAGCAATTTTATCCACATACAGCTTTTTGAGGGCGCTGTCATCTAAGTGAATGATTTGATTATTGTAGATTAAAGCCACATAAAGCGAATTTTAATCAAAGGGAGTTTTCGTTCTTTTTCTACGGAG
Source organism: Bacillus sp. A301a_S52 (assembly GCA_024701455.1). Taxonomy (GTDB): domain Bacteria; phylum Bacillota; class Bacilli; order Bacillales; family Salisediminibacteriaceae; genus Salipaludibacillus. The sequence goes on from JABXYP010000001.1 coordinate 39,309, forward strand.
TGGTCGTTGAGTGAATCAAGACATTAGCATCCGTTACCTGCCGCCTAAATAGATTTAGCTCTCCTCTCTATTTTGAGCCGGGCGTTTTATGGACATTTATCTGTAATAAAACTTTCAATGAAAAGGAAGGAGGAGCTTTATGGGACTCCAAGGTACCAGGATATGTGGAATTGCTTTCCTACTTAGTTTTCTTAACACCATTTTCACTTTTGGGGTTGCTTCAGCTCAAAGTGAGATAGTAAATTCATCGCTTACATACAAGGAATTGGTTATTCAAGTCATGCCACAATATGTGGAGCCTGAAGGGTGGGAAGAAGGAAGGCCTGCTGTGCTTGTTGGACAGCATGGTACCTTAGGAAACGAGCTGGAGTCTTCCTACGATGGAGAAATACGAGTCCCAGTTCCTAGTGATAACCATATGTTTACATTATCGATGGTTGGCATTTTTGATGAAGAAGGAATGGTGCACGATGTGGAAGCTTACGTAGACACTGAAGCTCAAGAGGTTGTGTGGGAAACAGAAGAGTCCATAGCGTCTAGTGATAATTATCAATTTGTAATAGAGTATTTCATTGATTCTTTTGAAGTAGCCAGTGACACATACACTTTTTCTTTTCATTATGAACTTGAGAGGCGAGCTGAGGAGGTCAGTCTCATTATATTTGAACCTTTTGGCTCAGAGGACTTTACTATATCTGGAGAACCTGATCGAGAGTTAGAGATGTTTGGTGTTCCAGCTTATGCCTTTGAGAAAGAAAAGGCTGAGGAAGGAGAAGGATTTACGTTTCTAATTTCTTATGATAAAGCTGATCACCTTACCACTCTAGAAGCATTAGAAAACCAAATGGTTCCTAATGATGAGATTCATGCACAATTTCAAACGAATGATGCCTCGACGGAAGCGGCAGGAGAAACTCGACCTCTTATTGAATTGGAAGGCGCCATTATGATTAGTATCTCACTTATTATTGCTAGTTTATTTGTTTTCTTTGGTTTTAGAGCACGTGCTAAATATCACATAGAAACAATTAAATCGTCTGACTCAAAGGGTGTTGAAGCAGAAAAGATTAGAGCATTAAGACAACAACTCATTCGTGGAGAAATCGATGAAGAAACGTATAATCAAGCACGAACGAAATCATTAGTGAAGGAGGAATGAAAAGTGAAAAAAAATACGAAAGTTATTTTGGCTGGAAGTCTTATCTTTATGAGCATACTTGTCTTACTTATTACTGCTACTCCAACATCTAGCGGAGCGGAAGTGCCAATTAATCATTTAAACGAGAATGGAAAGAAATTTGAAGAGAGATACATCACCACAGAGGGTTTTTTAATAGAGAACTCGGTTGTTTGGAATGCGGATGCTATTGAACTGCAATTTGATTTACAAGATGAAGAGGGACATAGACTATCCGTCTATTACCATGGTGTACAGCCTGATAACTTTTCGGATGATGTGATTGTCATTGTACATGGATATGTCACTTCAGACGGTATTTTTGAAGCGGAAAAAGTTCAGACTCGCTGTCCGTCTGTTTATGAAGGAGAGGACCCTGAAGACTATGATCCAGATATTCACCGTGAGATGGATAGGCAATTAAACATCGATGACGACTAATAGAGTAGCGATCATATTTTGCAAAAGTAGGTGAGTACTATGCATGTAATCGGAAATATCACCATCTACCTGGCTTTCTTTTTATCCATCTATGCTTTTATCGTGTATATCTTTGGGATTAGAAAACAAGATCAACGATTTATTGACAGTGGCAAAGGTGCTACGATGAGTATTTTTATTCTTGCTAGTCTGTCAATGGTGTTAATGTTTGTACTATTAGGAACAAGCCAATTTCAATTTGAGTATGTGGCTCACTATACAAGCTCAGATTTACCTCTCATCTATAAATTAGCCGCATTATGGGCGGGTAACGCAGGTTCGTTATTGTTATGGACATTTTTCCTCACGATGTACAGTGCGATGGTTACCTTTTCAAAAAAAATGAAGCGTAATCCCATGACACCCTATATTACAAGTATCCTCTTATTAAACATCATGTTCTTTTATTTTATATTAAGCTTTGTCACCCAACCTTTCGCCATCTTAGAGAATACCCCAGTGGAAGGAAGGGGCTTGAATCCAATGCTACAAGACCCAGGGATGGTTTTCCACCCTGTTACCCTTTACTTAGGTTACGTAGGTCTTGCTGTACCATTTGCTTTTGCAATTGCCTCACTTATTGTAAAAAATATGGATGTATTTTGGATTCAAATGACGAGAAGGTGGACGATTATTGCCTGGGCATTTCTAACACTAGGTAATGTTATTGGTGGTTATTGGGCTTATACAGAGCTTGGTTGGGGTGGTTATTGGGCATGGGACCCTGTGGAAAACGCGTCATTTATGCCTTGGCTTACGGTGACGGCATATTTACACTCTGTCATGATTCAAGAGCGTAAAAACATGTTAAAGATATGGAATTTAAGCTTGATTATTCTATCTTATGCGCTAACGTTGTTTGGAACATTTCTTGTGAGAAGTGGGGTTCTCACATCGGTTCATGCCTTTGGTGAGACGAATTTAGGTGCCTATTTCCTTGTGTTTATGGCATTTATGGTTATTCTTTCTATGTACTTGTTAATGAGCCGCTATCAGTTAATAAAAAAGGATACGGGGCAATTTGAAGCTTATGTATCAAAGGAAAGTTCATTTTTAATTAATAACCTCATACTGCTTGGTGGTACATTTGCAGTCTTTTGGGGTACCGTTTTTCCTTTAGTGAGTGAAGCGGTACGGGGAACAAAGGTAACAGTTGGAGTACCATTTTTCAATACAGTGATGTCACCAATTTTACTTTCGCTCTTGTTTCTTATGGCAATATGTCCCCTTATTGCATGGCAGCGTGCAAGCGTCAAGAATATAAAGGATAATTTCCTTATTCCGGCTCTTATCAGTGTGTCTGTCGCTATTGTTATTGTAGTAATGGGAGTGAGAGAAGCTTATCCCGTCCTTGGATTTACGATTATTACATTTATGATATTAACTCACCTTGTGGAATTTATTCGTGGCACAAGAGCACGACACCATGTAACGAAAGAAGCTGTACCTGTTGCATTGTTTCGTTTAATGATTCGGAGTCGGCGTCGCTATGGAGGTTACATCGTCCATTTAGGCATCGCTTTAATCGCTTTTGGTATTGTAGGCGCTAATTTTGATGTTGAACGTATGGAAACATTAGCTGTAGGTGAAACGTTGACAATCGGTGATTATACCCTCACGTATGAGGAGTTAGGGCAGCGAAGTGATGGCGTCAATGAGAGTGTATTTGCTAGATTAGCCATTGAAAAACATGGCCGAGATCTCGGTTATATTTATCCAGAACGTGTCTTTTATTTAAATTGGGAGGAACCTTCAACGGAAGTAGCGGTTCGGAGTACACTCCGAGAAGACTTATATGTGGTTTTAAGCGGCTGGGAGGAGGACAGACGTGCCACATTTCAAGTGAAAATTAACCCCCTCGTTCAGTGGATTTGGATCGGTAGTTTTGTCCTTGTTTTAGGAGCTGTCTTTGCTATATGGGGTGGTCGATATGGCCAGGTTAACCCGCGATACACTGGTCCTGAAAGAAATGTGTATTAACTTTGTCCAAAGGGGCGGCTGAAAATTTAAATATCGGATGTGATAAAAATGATTCGAAGGCGATGGCTCGTTTGCATGATTCTATTCATAATTTTTCCAACCAATGATCATGTAAAAAGTCAGGATATCTATACGATCAATTCTCCTGAAGTAAAGGACATTGCTAGTCACTTAGCCATGGAAGGACACAGCGAGCATGATTTAGCCACGTGTACAACGATGCAACGCTATTATGAGGAAATTGCAGACATGCTTAACGAGGGCTATGAGAAACAGGACATTCTGGCTGACTATGAAGCTATGTATGGCGAACAGGGATTTCGTGAACCGAATAAAACAGGATTTAGTCTCCTTGCATGGACCCTTCCTTTTATCGCCTTAGGAGCGGGGATAATGGCATTTATTATACGAGTAACGAGACAAGTGAAAGACCATAAGCAATTAACAGATGAAGCAAGAGAAGGACAGGAGAAGGATGAATCTCAAGATAGTACTGAAGATGACATCATGAAAGCACTTATTGAAGAAGAGAAACGTCACTATTTTTAACGCTAACTCAATTAGTCATATAACAAGAAATATTTAACAAGAATCAGTAGGAAGACAAATAGTAAAAAAGGTTGTAAACATTTATATAAAGAAAGGAAGTGATTTTTAGTGGCGTATGTGGTGAGTGCTCTTCTTATTGGACTTTGTCTCTACCTCGTGATTCAACCATTTTTTGTATCGCAAAAGGAATGGCAAGTCGATGCGCTCATAGATGATCTAGATACGATTACACTAGAGCAAATCTATGCAACTCTTAATGAACTTGATATGGAATATAACATGGGCAAAGTGCCTGAGAGTGAGTATGACAAGTTAAAGTCTCAATATGAAAAAATAGCGGTTACCTTGTTAAAAGAGGAGGCCTATGCAGAAGTAGAATACAAGGATAAAAATGAGCGCCCTCAATCGGAAGCCACATATGACCTTGAGATAACCAAGGAATTAGAGGAATTGAAGACACAACGAAAGGGGGAGTGACACATGCTGGAGTGGTTAGGAGCTTCTGTCCCCCCTGTGTATACCCCTAATTTTCACCCGGAGGGTCATATGAAAATGTGGTATACGTCACCGCTCAATCGTTTTGAGCCTCATCTTATGACTGCTATTTTTATCATTATAATCATCACAGGAGCATGTTTGGCAATTCACTTTAAATTTAGAGCCAAATCTAATAGAGAAACGTGGGAGAACACAGATGAAGAAAAAAGGTTCCAGCAACTCATGACAAAGAAAAACATAACGTTAAACAAACTATTAGAGATAGACACTCTCTATCACGAAGGGAAAATCACGGAAGCCGAATATGAGTTAAAGTCAAGACAGTACAGGAACTATTTATATGAAATTAAAAAAAAGCTTAATGACTTTATGACTTAGCTAAAGAGGGAGGAAAATGATGATAGAGACACGGCAAATAACCAAATTACTAGGTGATAAATTGGTTCTCCGACGTGTTGACTTATCCGTGAAACGAGGGGAGGCCGTGGCCCTATTGGGATCAAACGGCGCTGGAAAAAGTACTTGGTTGAAAATTGCAGCAGGTTTACTTCAACCAACGTCAGGAGAAGTCGTTATCAATAGTCAGGTGATGAAAAAAGAGGATTACACGAGCCGAAAACTTATTGGTTACCTTGGTCATCGCAGTTTTCTTTATGAGGCATTTACGTCAATCGAGAATCTGCAGTTTTTTGCTCGCTTGTATAATATAGCAAACCCAGATGAAAGAATTAACCATCTTATTGATGCTGTGGGGCTCTCTTTTTTTAAGCACGAGCCAGTGCGTTTATTTTCACGGGGGATGATCCAACGCCTTGCGATTGCTCGTTCACTTCTCCATGATCCTGAACTCTTGTTATTAGATGAGCCCCATACAGGCTTAGATCAACAGGGTGTTGCCTTTTTAAATGAGTTACTTCTAAAGTTGAAGACGATTGGCGTCACTTTGATTATGGTCACTCATGATTTTTATCAGATAAATGGCATATGTGATAGAGCTGTCGTGCTAAAAAAAGGGAAGATCTCTGAAGACGAGAATATAGTTGGGCGTCCTGTTGAATGGATTCAAACATTGTATGCAGGGAAGGAGATAACATGCTGAGAACGTTATTAAAGCCTGCCTTAGTCATTGCATGGAAAGACCTTTCTATGGAGTGGCGGACAAAGCAAACGTTATCAGCAATGCTTATATTTTCTGGGCTTGTTATCGTCACATTCAGCTTTGCGTTTGACCCCTCAAATCAGGCTGTGCAAGCACTCGTTCCAGGAATGATATGGGTGATGACGATTTTTTCTAGCGTTATTGGGTTAAATCGCTCTTTTATGGCTGAACAGCAGCATGATAACATTCATGGGTTAATGGCTGCTCCAGTGGACCCAGCTAGTATTTATTTAGGTAAGTGTCTGGCCAATTTTGTATTTGTTCTGATCGTTCAACTTATCTCTATTCCGCTGTTATTCATTTTATTTGATTTTCACGTAGTAGATTACATGGGACTAGGATATCTGTTAATAATTATTTCTCTGGGGACCTTTGGTTTCATTGCTGTGGGGACGCTACTTGCTGCGCTCGTAGCTCATGCAACAAGCAGTGAGATACTGTTACCAGTGTTATTATTTCCACTTGTAATGCCGATTGTGATAGCTGGTGTTCAAGCAACTCGAATCGTATTGATAGGACAGGAAGGAACTCAAGGTGTATTAAGCTGGCTTCAGTTGATAGCAGCTTACGATGTCATATTTTTTGCCGCAGGGTTTTTATTGTTCGACTATGTGTTGGAGGTGTAAAAATGACCGTTAAAAACCATGAACTATCTCACCTAGCGCCATCCAAGCTGCACAATGTGTTACTGTTACTTTCTATTCCTATGGTAATCATATCGTTATATCTCGTGTTCATATGGTCACCTGTTGAAAGGGTTATGGGTCCGGTGCAGAAAATCTTTTATTTTCATGTAGCTTCAGCTTGGAATGCGTTTTTTGCCTTTTTTATTGTTTTTATTTTCAGTTTGCTTTATATCGTGACAAAGAAGCGATCTTTTGATTTGATTGCTGGTGTGAGTGGTGAGATCGGAGTAATTTTTACTGCCATTGTATTAACAACTGGGCCAATTTGGGCTCGTTCTGCGTGGAATACTTGGTGGACATGGGAGCCACGATTGACGACGACATTAATCTTGTTTTTTATGTACGTGGCTTATATTATGGTGAGGAATTTGGATATGGAGTGGCAAAAGCGTTCCAGATTGGCAGCTGTATTTGGCATTATTGGCTTTGCCAATGTTCCTATTGTTTACATGTCTATTAGATGGTGGGAGTCTAACTTGCACCCAGTTGTTGTTTCAGAAGGGACAGAAACGGGAGGAGGCTTAGATCCAGGTATGCTCGTGACCCTCATATTTACTGTGATGACACTTACGCTGGTTTATATTGTGCTTTTACAAAAGGGACTGTATGTGGAGAAACTAAAGCTATATGTCCAATCGGTGAAAGCTAAAACACGGGAAAAAATGATTAGCTAAGGAGGTCGTGACGATGATGTATTTATTTGCTGCATATGCTATCACATGGCTGTTGATTGCAAGCTATATGTGGGTAATTGGTAAGCGTCAGCAAAAAGCAATGAAAGAAATAGCGTTTTTGCGAGAGCTAAATGATGAGTGAGGAGCCTGTTTGAGAAGGGGGGATGACATATGACAAAAGTAAAGTTGGGACAGGGGGTAGCTGGCCTATTTGTCATCGGCATACTTATCGTATTTGTTGTCGGATTGAAAGTTCAAGGTGATGCGGTAGGTGTTGGTGACAAAGCTTATGATTTTGTGCTCGAAGGGTATAACGATACATCTTATCAGCTGTCTGACTTTCATGGACAAACTGTCATATTAAATTTCTTCTCTACATGGTGTAAACCGTGTGAGTCACAAGCGCCTGAAATGCTTGCTCTTAGCAAGGAATATGCAGATGACGCAATTGTATTTACTATCGTGAAGACGGAATCCAAAAGAGCTGTGGAAAGATTTATCGATCGTACTGGTTATGAGGACAAACTGTATTTATTTGATTTTGACTTAAGTGTCTCCGAACGCTATGGAATAACCGGCCAGCCTGAAACTGTAATTATCGATAAAGATGGCGTTATAGCTGACCATATAATCGGATCAGTGACAAAAGAGTACATTGTGGAATACATCACCACCTTGCAATAAGAGGTAGAATAAACCTTCATAATGTAACTGTTCAAATAAATTGCTCATTTATTGAGTAGATAAAAAATATTGTATAAAACTCGCCGGGAGCGAGTTTTATTTTGTCGATGAACCATTTCATCAAACAAAATGGACCTGTGAATAATGAGTCATCTATGATTCTTCCGTTACAGGCGGACAATTTCCAGACGGCTCGACTTCAACTTAGATGTCGCTGATCTTCCGGCTCCCTTCCCTTTCACTGAGCCCGATTTAAAAACCGACATGAGGCTATCATTGTTTGCTTGTTCGTGTTGAAATTTGATTATGACTTTTGTTCCATCCAGTTTTCAAAATTAAACAGGAGCTAGATTTGCCTTCTTCATCGGAATTGCGTAAAATTTTTTGTGTAGACTTGGGAGTGAACACTTATGGAAACAAGGAAGCAAAAGGAAGATATTTTTTATATGAAGGAAGCCATCAGGGAGGCGAAGAAAGCGGAGGCGTTGAAGGAAGTGCCTATTGGTGCTGTTATTGTAAAAGATGGCGAGGTAATTGCAAGAGGTTTTAATCAGAGGGAGTCGAATCAACAAGCGACAGCACATGCGGAAATGATAGCGATTGAACGGGCGTGTCAATCAATATCTAGCTGGCGTCTTGAAGGATGTACGTTATATGTTACACTTGAACCTTGTCCAATGTGTGCAGGGGCTATTGTGCAATCACGGATTGCACGTGTTGTATTCGGTGCTTCAGATGATAAAGCTGGTTGTTGTGGTACAATTATGAACCTATTGGATGAACCGCGCTTTAATCATAACTGTCCAGTAACGGGGGACGTATTAGCTGAAGAAACGGGCGAATTATTAACAACTTTTTTCAAAGCATTAAGGAAAAACAAGAAGAGAAAACCCCATGATTAGAGTGACGACTAGCCAGATGTGGTAGCATAAGTTAATGTAAATACTTAAAGAAGGAGGAATTGGCTGTGAGACCAAACCAGATATCATTAGAAACAGCTCAAATGATTTCTAAAAAGTTGAAAATGCCATTAGAGCATGTTATGCATACGCCTCCCCATATTTTAATGGAAAAATTAAAGCGAGCGGAATTAAGCGAAACAGACTCACAGGAGTCAACTGATCAGGAGAATTAGTTTGGTAGGTATAAATGTTATTGTTTACCTTATATGGTGACAATATCTGTTGATAGGCATAGCTTCTCTATTGCAATTATATTAAAAAACCTTTATACTAATATTTGCGTCGCTCATAAGTGATGCCTAAAAACATTATCAATTTTGTCGTGCTAAGCGGGGAGGTAGCGGTGCCCTGTACTCGCAATCCGCTATAGCGAGGCTGAATCCCTTTCCGAGGTTGCAGTTTCTCATGGTCTGCCCTGAGTAAGTGGTGTTGACATCCGGGTTCCGCGCAACGGAATCCCGTGAACCCTGTCAGGTCCGGAAGGAAGCAGCAGTAAGCGGGTCGTTCCGTGTGCCGCGGAGTTGCCTGGATCGAGCAAACTGCTCAGGTAACGCTTGAGAAGCTGTGATCGACGAAAGGTGCACGGCATTTAATCATTATAATCAGAAAGCTATCCTGATCGGATAGCTTTTTTGCTTTCGGTTAATTGCGTGTTAGCTTTGTTACGCTCAGTTCAACGTTTATCTCAAACTACTTAGAGATGAATGTTCATGCTGTTCAATAAATATTGACAAGGCTTTCTCTATAAAATAAACCCTCAATCAGTGAGAGTATTCGTTCTTCTCACACTGATTGGCAGTTGAGTTAATCAGGACATTAGCGTTCGTTATCTTCCGCCTAAATAGCGTTGCCTCTCCTCTCTATTTTGAGCCGGGAGCTTTACGGATGCTTATCTGTGATAAAAAACAATTATAAAATTACTTAAAAGATAAAAGAGATTCATTTTGAAATGAACCACTTGAATCGGTATAATAGGAATGAGTTGTAAACGAACGAGAAAGTCAAATAGTTATTTTATATAGTAAGCTAGCCTCATCGGATGTCTTTTTCTCCTTCTGATACAATGTACGAGCAAAGGGAAGAGAAAAAGTGTTTATGAAGTTCTAGCGTTATTTTTGACCACATTGGTAATAGAGGGAAGGTTGAAGAGTGATGAGCTATCAAGCATTATATCGTGTGTGGCGCCCTAAACAATTGACAGATGTCGTTGGTCAGGAACATATCACGAAAACGTTGAAAAATGCATTACTTCAGGAAAAGCTCTCACACGCCTATCTGTTTACGGGGCCGCGTGGAACGGGAAAGACAAGCGCAGCCAAAATTATTTCTAAATCAATCAATTGTGAAAAAGCGCCTGTTGATGAACCTTGTAATGAATGTGCTACTTGCAAAGGTATCCAAGACGGCAGTATTGTAGACGTCATGGAAATTGATGCTGCTAGTAACAACGGCGTTGATGAAATTCGAGATATTAGGGATAAAGTAAAATTTGCCCCTAGTGCTGCACGTTACAAAGTTTATATTATTGATGAAGTGCATATGCTGTCTACAGGTGCCTTTAACGCATTATTGAAAACGTTAGAAGAGCCGCCGCCTCATGTTATCTTTATTCTTGCGACAACAGAACCGCATAAAATTCCGCTTACGATTATCTCAAGGTGTCAGCGTTTTGATTTTAAGCGAATATCAGCTCATGCCATGTTAAAAAGGATGGAAGAAATTTTAGAAAGTTCTAACGTTCAGGTTGATGAAGATGCACTGGCTCTAATAGCTAGGGCATCTGAAGGAGGCATGAGGGATGCTTTAAGTTTATTAGATCAGGCGATTTCCTATGCTGATGAGACTGTGACACAAGAAGACGTTTTATCAATTATAGGTGCTGTATCCCAGCAGTTACTATATCGTGTTATAGAAGCTATTTACAGTGGTGACGTTGCAGATGGTCTCCAAGCAGTCGATGAGTTAATGAAAGAAGGAAAAGACCCTAACCGTTTTGTTGAAGACCTTATTTTCTTTTTGCGAGATATCTTAATGGTCAAAGCTGCACCGGATTTGGATGAATCTAAGGATAGGCTTACTGGGGACGATGCGTTTAAACAAGTTGTTGAGAGTCTCGATATACACTGGATTTATCAGATGATCGAAAGTCTTAACCATTTCCAACAGCAAATGAAATGGGCTAGTCATCCCCAAGTATTTTTAGAGATTCTTATCGTCCAATCAGCTCAAAAAAACAAAAGAACATTAACGAATGGTGCCCATGCTAATGATGAGCATGAGACAATTAAAACATTACAGTCTAAAATTGCTGAATTGGAAGCTAGCATTAATCAGCTTCAAAAAAGTGGTGTTACTAGTTCTGCTAATGGAAGCACTTCTGGAGAAGTCTCAAAGCCAAAACCAAAACCTGTGCCTAATAGTGCTAAAAGTAGGGAGTACGCTAAAAAAGTAAAAGGGATGCTACATAAGGCCACTAAACAACACTTACAGACGATTCATAGTAGCTGGGGGCAAGTTATAGAACAAGTAAAACAAAAAAGTGTTCCAGCTTCAGCTTGGTTGAACGACTGTAAACCAGTAGCTTGCTCTGACAATCAATTTGTGCTTGCCTTCCGAAACGAGATGCACCGTGATATGGTGGATGAAAAATTTCGTGAACTAGTTGAGGAAGCGGCGACTGTGGTGACACAAAACGATATGACGATGCTTACAATTCTTGACCCTCACTGGGAGGAAGTGAAGGCTGCTTATGTCAGAGAACAGAAAGTGGATGACACCACGGAGGGAGCGCCTTCGTCATCTGAAAATAAGGAAGAAGAAAACCCTGTTATCGATGAAGCTGTTAAATTAGTCGGCCGAGATTTACTGGAGATAAAGGATTAGTAAAACACATTAAAAGGGAGATGTTAACATGAAAAATATGGGTAACATGATGAAGCAGATGCAAAAAATGCAAAAAGATATGGCGAAAGCACAGGAACAATTAAAAGAAGAAACAGTGGAAGCAACAGCAGGCGGTGGAATGGTAAAAGTAATTGCAAGTGGTGAAAAACGAATTTTAGACATCCAAATTAATGAAGAAGCGGTAGATCCAGATGATGTGGAAATGCTTGAAGATTTAGTTTTAGCAGCTACAAACGAAGCCCTAACTAAAGTAGATGACCTCGTGAATGAAAAGATGGGTAAATTCACAAAAGGTATGAACATTCCAGGACTCATGTAGTATTGCATAAATTGTGTATTTTCTTATATAAATAAAGAGAAAAGACTTGGTGAAAAACCAAGTCTTTTCTAACGAAAAATAAATACTGCGAACATCACGGGATCTACCTAAGCAGATATTAATGGTTTAATACGTTAAATTAAGTGGCGTGTGTAAATAACAATGATACTGTTATGCAGTAAGATAAGAAGACACATCGACAACAACATTTTGGCCTACACCCTGTTAATGTAAGAGAACTTGCAGCTAAAAGGTACAATTAGGCTTTAAACTTGAAAGGAGGTCATCCCAAAATGCAATACCCACAACCCATTTCAAAACTAATTGAAGGATTTATGAGATTGCCGGGCATTGGGCCAAAAACAGCAGCAAGATTAGCTTTTTATGTGTTAGATATGAAAGAGGATGACGTACTTGATTTTGCAAAAGCATTGGTGAATGCTAAACGTGAATTGACATATTGTTCTATATGCCATCATATTACGGATACAGATCCGTGTAGAATTTGTGAAGACCAAACTAGGGATCGTTCTATAATATGTATTGTTCAGGAATCAAAAGATGTCATAGCTATGGAGAAAATGAAAGAATACAGTGGTTTGTATCATGTGTTACATGGTGCCATATCTCCAGTGGATGGCATTGGTCCGGAAGATATTTATATCCCAGATCTGCTTAAAAGATTACATGATGAAACGGTACAGGAACTTATTATAGCGACTAACCCAAATATCGAGGGGGAAGCCACGGCTATGTATATCTCTCGCCTTGTTAAACCAACAGGCATTAAAGTTACCAGGATCGCCCACGGACTTCCCGTTGGTGGTGACCTTGAATATGCAGATGAAGTCACATTGTCTAAAGCTATTGAAGGAAGACGTGAGCTTTAAGCAATGGTGTTAAATTATTGAAGGGGAAAAGCTAACAAAAACTTGAAAGTAGTGATGGATAATGTTCGGTAAAAAAAAGAAACGAAAACTTCGTCGACAAAAAGATACGGAACTTATTCAGCTATTAGACAGTATTAAAATAAAAGCTGATGAGTATGAATCATATGTCAGAAGCTCGGTAGATATAGATGGTCACATCGACAGCAAAGCGCGATTGGAACGAGCGAAATATTTATTTTTATTAAAAGAAGCAAGGGTAAGAAAGACGTCTATTTATTAAGTATAGATTTCTCGTACAGAGTAATGTTAGTAGTACGAGGAGTAGCATTAACACCTAGTGAGGTACAGCTTGTTAGAAATGATAACTAGTTAAATTCTAAACGTATTTTTATAAAAGAGTGTATTAATTGAATCAATTCAAAAGCTAAATAAACTATTCTAAACAAGATTTCCTTGCATATATTAGTTTTAGCTTCCTTTTAGATATGGACGAGCGTCAGTATATTAACATCTCTTAACTTAAGGAAGTATAAATCTGGATATGAAAAGGAGTTTTGTCATGGAACCGATTGTTGTTTTATCTTTGTTATCTGGTCTAATTTTACTTTTACTTCTAATAGGTGCACCAGTAAAATCTCTTAAGATGGTTGGTACAGGGGCGATTCGCCTTTTAGTTGGAGCTTTATTGTTATTCTTTTTAAATACGTTTGGAGGCCTGTTCGATTATCATTTACCTATTAACTTGTTTACAGCGTCAGTTTCTGGTTTCCTTGGTGTGCCAGGGATCATTGCCTTAATATTTACGGATATATTAATTATTCAATAGCCCAAAAAGTTTTTTCAGAAAAACATTGACGTTTATTTGTGTTCATGGTATATTATTTCTTGTCGCTATAAAAGGACCTAACGAGTAAGCGACTAACGAAAAAAAGTGTTGACATCATATAGTGATAAATGGTATGATGATCTAGTCGCTTTAAAACAATAAGATGTTCTCTTTAAATAATATCTTACTTGTAGTTGACCTTTGAAAACTAAACAAAAAGCCAAGCAAAGTGGGATATGAAAATATCCCGTCAAAAGAAACAAAGCGTTGAGTGGAAACATTCAACAACGCCAGACGAAAGTTTGGACATGATGTCAGAGACATCGAACTCTATTGGAGAGTTTGATCCTGGCTCAGGACGAACGCTGGCGGCGTGCCTAATACATGCAAGTCGAGCGCAGGAAGCCGGCAGATCCCTTCGGGGTGAAGCCGGTGGAATGAGCGGCGGACGGGTGAGTAACACGTGGGCAACCTACCTTGTAGACTGGGATAACTCCGGGAAACCGGGGCTAATACCGGATGATCATTTGGATCGCATGATCCGAATGTAAAAGTGGGGATTTATCCTCACACTGCAAGATGGGCCCGCGGCGCATTAGCTAGTTGGTAAGGTAATGGCTTACCAAGGCGACGATGCGTAGCCGACCTGAGAGGGTGATCGGCCACACTGGAACTGAGACACGGTCCAGACTCCTACGGGAGGCAGCAGTAGGGAATCATCCGCAATGGGCGAAAGCCTGACGGTGCAACGCCGCGTGAACGATGAAGGTTTTCGGATCGTAAAGTTCTGTTATGAGGGAAGAACAAGTGCCGTTCGAATAGGTCGGCACCTTGACGGTACCTCACGAGAAAGCCCCGGCTAACTACGTGCCAGCAGCCGCGGTAATACGTAGGGGGCAAGCGTTGTCCGGAATTATTGGGCGTAAAGCGCGCGCAGGCGGTCTCTTAAGTCTGATGTGAAAGCCCACGGCTCAACCGTGGAGGGTCATTGGAAACTGGGGGACTTGAGTGTAGGAGAGGAAAGTGGAATTCCACGTGTAGCGGTGAAATGCGTAGATATGTGGAGGAACACCAGTGGCGAAGGCGACTTTCTGGCCTACAACTGACGCTGAGGCGCGAAAGCGTGGGGAGCAAACAGGATTAGATACCCTGGTAGTCCACGCCGTAAACGATGAGTGCTAGGTGTTAGGGGTTTCGATACCCTTAGTGCCGAAGTTAACACATTAAGCACTCCGCCTGGGGAGTACGGCCGCAAGGCTGAAACTCAAAGGAATTGACGGGGGCCCGCACAAGCAGTGGAGCATGTGGTTTAATTCGAAGCAACGCGAAGAACCTTACCAGGTCTTGACATCCTCTGACACCTCTGGAGACAGAGCGTTCCCCTTCGGGGGACAGAGTGACAGGTGGTGCATGGTTGTCGTCAGCTCGTGTCGTGAGATGTTGGGTTAAGTCCCGCAACGAGCGCAACCCTTGATCTTAGTTGCCAGCATTCAGTTGGGCACTCTAAGGTGACTGCCGGTGATAAACCGGAGGAAGGTGGGGATGACGTCAAATCATCATGCCCCTTATGACCTGGGCTACACACGTGCTACAATGGATGGTACAAAGGGCAGCGAGACCGCGAGGTTAAGCGAATCCCATAAAGCCATTCTCAGTTCGGATTGCAGGCTGCAACTCGCCTGCATGAAGCCGGAATTGCTAGTAATCGCGGATCAGCATGCCGCGGTGAATACGTTCCCGGGCCTTGTACACACCGCCCGTCACACCACGAGAGTTTGTAACACCCGAAGTCGGTGCGGTAACCTTTTGGAGCCAGCCGCCGAAGGTGGGACAGATGATTGGGGTGAAGTCGTAACAAGGTATCCCTACCGGAAGGTGGGGATGGATCACCTCCTTTCTAAGGAGCTATTAAGCTCAGCTTATTTAAAACTTTGCTTTGGCTATTTTGTTTAGTTTTGAGAGGTTAAACTCTCAGAAAGAAAAGACTTACCCGTTGGGTAAGAATCGACCTTTGAAAACTGGATAACGAAAGACTGATAATGACATCACCGGTTCACAATCGCTTGATATAATCAAACGATGAGAGAGCCGAGTGTCTTAGAAAAAGGCCATTAAGACGCCAATATTGCGTGAGCAAAAATCGGGTAACAAGATTTTTGCCAGGAGGATCAAGCAATTCGAGGAAACAACTGACGAGGCACCGGAACGTACCCACGTACGTGAGGATGGTGAGGAAGGAAGTTGACGAAGAAGTGCGCAGATCATCCGCCGCAAAAGAGGTTAAGCTAGAAAGGGCGCACGGTGAATGCCTTGGCACTAGGAGCCGATGAAGGACGGGACGAACACCGAAATGCTTCGGGGAGCTGTAAGTAAGCGTTGATCCGGAGATATCCGAATGGGGGAACCCACCGCTTGTAATGAGGCGGTATCCACACCTGAATCCATAGGGTGTGAGAAGGCAGACCTGGGGAACTGAAACATCTTAGTACCCAGAGGAAGAGAAAGCAAATGCGATTTCCTGAGTAGCGGCGAGCGAAACGGAATCAGCCCAAACCAGAAGGCTTGCCTTCTGGGGTTGTAGGACACTCCATACGGAGTTACAAAGAGTGATCGTAGGTGAAGCGACCTGGAAAGGTCCGCGGGACAAGGTAAAAGCCCTGTAGCCGAAACGGTCACTCCTCCGGAGTGTATCCTGAGTACGGCGGGACACGTGAAACCCCGTCGGAAGCAGGGAGGACCATCTCCCAAGGCTAAATACTCCCTAGTGACCGATAGTGAACCAGTACCGTGAGGGAAAGGTGAAAAGCACCCCGGGAGGGGAGTGAAAGAGATCTTGAAACCGTGTGCCTACAAGTAGTTGGAGCCCGTTAATGGGTGACAGCGTGCCTTTTGTAGAATGAACCGGCGAGTTACGATCCCGTGCAAGGTTAAGTTGAAGAGACGGAGCCGCAGCGAAAGCGAGTCTGAATAGGGCGACAAAGTACGTGGTTGTAGACCCGAAACCGGGTGATCTACCCATGTCCAGGGTGAAGTCCAGGTAACACTGGATGGAGGCCCGAACCCACGCACGTTGAAAAGTGCGGGGATGAGGTGTGGGTAGGGGTGAAATGCCAATCGAACTCGGAAATAGCTGGTTCTCCCCGAAATAGCTTTAGGGCTAGCCTCGAGGGAAGAGTGTTGGAGGTAGAGCACTGATTGGACTAGGGGTCCCCACAGGATTACCGAATTCAGTCAAACTCCGAATGCCAATCACTTATCCTCGGGAGTCAGACTGCGAGTGCTAAGATCCGTAGTCAAGAGGGAAACAGCCCAGACCATCAGCTAAGGTCCCCAAGTATACGTTAAGTGGAAAAGGATGTGGAGTTGCTTAGACAACCAGGATGTTGGCTTAGAAGCAGCCACCATTTAAAGAGTGCGTAATAGCTCACTGGTCGAGTGACTCTGCGCCGAAAATGTACCGGGGCTAAACGTATCACCGAAGCTATGGATGGCCACCGTCAGGTGGCTGTGGTAGGGGAGCGTTCCAAGGGCGTAGAAGCATGATCGTAAGGACATGTGGAGCGCTTGGAAGTGAGAATGCCGGTATGAGTAGCGAAAAGAGGGGTGAGAATCCCCTCCGTCGAAAGCCTAAGGTTTCCTGAGGAAGGCTCGTCCGCTCAGGGTCAGTCGGGACCTAAGCCGAGGCCGAAAGGCGTAGGCGATGGCAAACAGGTTGATATTCCTGTACCACCACGTTTCCATTTGAGTGAAGGGGGGACGCAGGAAGGTAGGGTAAGCGCACCGTTGGATGAGTGCGTCGAAGCAGTGAGACTGACAAGTAGGCAAATCCGCTTGTCGTTAAGGTTGAGCTGTGACCGCGAGTGAACTAAAGTAGCGAAGTTCCCGATCCTACACTGCCAAGAAAAGCCTCTAGCGAGGAAACTGGTGCCCGTACCGCAAACCGACACAGGTAGGCGGGAAGAGAATTCTAAGACGCGCGGGAGAACTCTCGTTAAGGAACTCGGCAAAATGACTCCGTAACTTCGGGAGAAGGAGTGCTCTTGCGGGTGAATAGCCTGCGAGAGCCGCAGTGAACAGGCCCAAACGACTGTTTATCAAAAACACAGGTCTCTGCGAAGCCGCAAGGCGAAGTATAGGGGCTGACACCTGCCCGGTGCTGGAAGGTTAAGAGGAGGGGTTATCCCTTACGGGAGAAGCTCTGAATTGAAGCCCCAGTAAACGGCGGCCGTAACTATAACGGTCCTAAGGTAGCGAAATTCCTTGTCGGGTAAGTTCCGACCCGCACGAAAGGTGCAACGATTTGGGCACTGTCTCAACGAGAGACCCGGTGAAATTATATTACCTGTGAAGATGCAGGTTACCCGCGACAGGACGGAAAGACCCCATGGAGCTTTACTGTAGCTTGATATTGGATTTTGGTACAGCTTGTACAGGATAGGTAGGAGCCTTGGAAGCCGGAGCGCCAGCTTCGGTGGAGGCATTGGTGGGATACTACCCTGGCTGTACTGGAATTCTAACCTCGAACCGTGATCCGGTTCAGGGACAGTGTCAGGTGGGCAGTTTGACTGGGGCGGTCGCCTCCTAAAAGGTAACGGAGGCGCCCAAAGGTTCCCTCAGAATGGTTGGAAATCATTCGTAGAGTGCAAAGGCATAAGGGAGCTTGACTGCGAGACCTACAAGTCGAGCAGGGACGAAAGTCGGGCTTAGTGATCCGGCGGCACCGTATGGAAGGGCCGTCGCTCAACGGATAAAAGCTACCCTGGGGATAACAGGCTAATCTCCCCCAAGAGTCCACATCGACGGGGAGGTTTGGCACCTCGATGTCGGCTCGTCGCATCCTGGGGCTGAAGTAGGTCCCAAGGGTTGGGCTGTTCGCCCATTAAAGCGGCACGCGAGCTGGGTTCAGAACGTCGTGAGACAGTTCGGTCCCTATCCGTCGCGGGCGTAGGAAATTTGAGAGGAGCTGTCCTTAGTACGAGAGGACCGGGATGGACACACCGCTGGTGTACCAGTTGTTCCGCCAGGAGCATAGCTGGGTAGCTACGTGTGGCAGGGATAAGTGCTGAAAGCATCTAAGCATGAAGCCCCCCTCAAGATGAGATTTCCCATCACATTTATGTGAGTAAGATCCCTCAGAGAAGATGAGGTTGATAGGTCTCGGGTGGACGCATGGCAACATGTGGAGCTGAGAGATACTAATCGATCGAGGGCTTAACCAAAAGCAAGTCGTCTTTTCTCTAAGACATGATGTCATATCAGTCCCGTTATCCAGTTTTGAAAGGTCGATAAGACCTTGATATGTTCAGTGACAATCGCGGAGAGGTCACACCCGTTCCCATGCCGAACACGGTAGTTAAGCTCTCCAGCGCCGATGATAGTTGGGGGCTCTCCCCCTGTGAAAGTAGGACGTCGCTGAGCGACTAAGGACATTCTCTTATGAGAGTGTCTTTTTTGTATGTATAGAAGGATGCGCTGAAACGAGGGATTGGAAGGACAAGCAGGTCGAGGAAGCAAGAGAGGGAAGCGCGGAGTGCCCTATGGGCATGAGCACTGGACGAACGTAGGTGACAAAGAGATGCGCCGTTCAGCCAATCCCACAGAGCGCCGAAGATAGTTGGAGGCGTCCCCCTGTGAAAGTAGGACGTCGCTGAGCGACTAAGGACATTCTCTTATGAGAGTGTCTTTTTTGTATGTATAGAAGGATGCGCTGAAACGAGGGATTGGAAGGACAAGCAGGTCGAGGAAGCAAGGGAGGGAAGCGCGGAGTGCCCTATGGGCATGAGCACTGGACGAACGTAGGTGACAAAGAGATGCGCCGTTCAGCCAATCCCACAGAGCGCCGAAGATAGTTGGAGGCGTCCCCTGTGAAAGTAGGACTCGCTAAGCAACTAAAGACATTCTCTTATGAGGATGCTTTTTTTAGTGATTTAATAGGAAGCATGTTTATCACACATAAACTTAAAGCGAAAGTTAACATTGTGATACTACCGTATATAACAACCGTTTGTAACGAAAAAATAGAAGCAGAGACACCAATCATAAGTGTGGCGGCAACTGTTAGAGTAGCTTCAATAAAGCTGTAGGCACTACCAATTCGCCCCATTGCTTTAACAGGGATGTTATTTTGAAAGAATGTTAGAAAACCAGTGTTTGCAAATGCGATAAAGAAGCCAATGATAAAAAAGCCGACTCCTGCCATTGGAAGGGAGGAAGATGTAGCGTAAATAAGGTAACCAAAGGCTACGAAAAGACTGGCGAAGCCAATTAAAAAATGAGTTGACACATAGGAAACAACTAATGTGGTTATAAAGGCACCTAAAAGGATTCCCCCGCCTGCTATACTCACGAGAAAGCCATATCTATCATCAGTTAACAAGAGAACATCTTTAGCAAAAGCTGCTTCAAGTGAATCGATAGCCGACGTCATAATGACCATTGTTAAGCTAAATAAAAAATAGATACTCATTATATAACGGTTCGAAAAACTAAAATGTATAACTAATATCCAGTCCTTTTTTAATTCATAAAAGGAAAAGGGGGATATTGGGGAGTTTAGCGTTCCTTTTTCAGGGTCAGGAAGAAAGCAAGTCACAATAGCTGATAGTAATAATGCAATAGCATTCATAAAAATAGCCAGGTATAGGTCTCCTAAGACAAACATGACCCCTGCCAAAGCAGGGCCGATTAGAAAAGCGCCAGAGGTCATTAAGCTGTATAATGAGTTAAAACGTTTCCTTCTTTCTTTAGGAATTAACTTAGTTATATAAGTAAGAGAAACGGGTTGGAAGATAGCACTGCCCATATTAATTATAAAAATCATCATATAGATGAGGCCCAAGGACGAAATAAAAGGGAGTAAACAAATAAGAAGTGCGCGGCTGGCATCTAAAATAATCATAAGCCGGCGTTTATTTAACCTGTCAATTAGGCTACCAGCCCATACCATCGTCATTACTGCGGCTAAAGGTTTTGTAGCATATAAAATAGTGATAGCAAAAGGGGACCCTGTCATTTCGAATATAATAAGATTCATAGCGATAAGGAATACCCATTCGCCAATATGGGAAACACCTACAGCCATAAGTAAAATGCTGGGATAACCCCATTTATTTTGTTTCTCAGCAATCATAAATATTTCCTCCAATCAAACACCATGTGATTATTTAATCAATAAAAAAACGCCCTCAAGACAAATGTCTTGAGGGCGTGGGTCGTCCGCGCGGTGCCACCTCGATTTTACTTATAAACTTCTATAAGCCTATCAGGTACGGCAAGATGAGCTTGCTTATACCTTGACTCTGTAACGGGAGTACCCGCCACATTATCCCTTAAATAGTTCCAATGTGGGGCTCAGAGGCTTGGTTCAATAAAGGCGCTCTCTCCCCTTTTCAGCAACCGGGGCTCTCTGTATAGAACAATCTATTATTTACTCTTCTCTTCATTACCTATAAATTTTTAAACATTTTTAATAGACTAACACGGTGAGGCTATGCTGTAAACTGCTTTTTAAATTATTCCCACTCTTCAATCACATTTTTAGCTAACTTAGTCAGTGTCTCCTTAGCATCAGAAGTGACATAACGGTTATTTCTTTCTTTGTTTAAATGATCGGTGTACTTTTCTATAAAGTGGACAGCCTGACGGTCATGCCCTCGCTCCTTTTGCTGGGAGGCTTGTCGAAGAGCGTTTTCTAATTGTCGAATGAGAGGTCCTTTAATAGCGCCATCCGAGATATAATCGTTTGTTGCGCTTTCTAATACCTCAAAAGAATCACGTACGGGTTTATCCTCTAAACCAGGATAATGGGCTGTAGGAATAGGAACGTATTCCCAATCGATATCAGCGGCGAAATAAAAGCTGGGATACGACGGCTGGTTATAACCAACGTTTTGCCATGCGATCCCAGTGCGGTATTGGGCGTCATGCATTAATGTGTAGAGCTTTCTGTCTGTTTCTTCATTATTCATATAAATACGAATGGCAGAGCTATCCTCTGTACGGACGAGAAGTTCTTCACGCCAGTCACCAAAAATATCCGCCACGAGCGAAGGATTTCCTTTCGTATAATTATTCGTTAACGTACCTTCTGCCGTCAGCAGTCTACCTTCTTGCCAATCATCGATGGTTGGTGTTACATCGATAGCGCCATTGATGATTTGAGTTGTCATGTTGGGAGACCATTTAATATTCATATTCGTTCCCGGCGCTTCAGGTCCAATGTAATCACCATCTGCTGTCCAAAGACCGACAGCCCACGTTTCTAATCCGCGTTTAGTAGGATCAATATCGCCTACCATACCACGTCCTGTATCTTCACCAGTGTAATCACCGTAAATGACTTCGCCCGTTTCTGCATCTCGTAACGCATACCCATATGGCGCCCAAGGTCCTCCTTCGAATACCATATAAAATTCCTGACCAGGTCTATCAGGGTTAATATCCGCTACATGGAGGGCATCTCCATGACCTAAGCGTGCAGTAACGCCTGGATCAGCACTATCCTCTGGAAGAGTATCTTTAGAACTGTAAAGTAGTGAACCATCATGGTCAATTGTTGCGGAACCATAGATAATTTCTTGTTTCCCGTCACCATCAACATCGGCCACACTTAAAGAATGGGCTCCTTGAGTCGTGATCGTCCCAAACACCTCATCTGTGCCATCAACGCCATGGGGACTGTCATTAAAAGGATTAGTCATTGGTGCCCAACCACTGTCTACGTACCACTTTTCTTGAAGTGATTCACCATCCCAATCATAGGAAACAAGGGTTGTTCGCGTATAATAGCCACGGGCGAAAATGGCTGACGGTTCTTCTCCATTTAAGTAGGCAACGCCTGCGAGGAAGCGATCCACACGATTACCCGGTTCAATACGAGCCATAGCGTAATCTCCCCACATAAGCCCGTCATCATGGCGTTCAGGTTTATAGTGTATGGTCTCTAATTCCTCACCGGTCTCTCCATTAAAAACAGTTAAATATTCTGGGCCTTCAAGTACAAAACCTTCAAAGTCTCGAAGCTCATTACGACCACTTCTCTTAGGCGCGTACTCGTCAATAAAATAATCGACGAGACTTTCAGCATCTGTACGTGATAAGGGGTAAGAATAGCGATTCTCAATGTCAAAGCTTTCTTCTAATGTTTCAGGCCATTGCCCATTCATTACTTCTTCATGTTCATGCCAGTTCATAAACAGCTGAACGAGATGTTCGATATAGTCGTCATTACTCATACGATAATCATCATCGTGACTGTACCCGGCTTCAATGTCTTCACTTGGCATGGTGATATAATTCTCAGAAACGATATCACCATTTTCATCAAACCGCATTATTTTTGTCCCTGGAGCGGTCTTAAACATTAATTCTGCTTGACCATTCCCGTCAAAATCATACACGAGAAATTGCGTATAATGGGCACCTGAACGAATATTGACACCTAAATCAATCCGGTATAATAGTTGTCCATCGAAGGTATACGTATCAATATACGTATTACCTGTATACCCTTTTTGAGAAACATCTTTAGAATTAGATGGATCCCACTTTACAACAAATTCGTATTGTCCGTCTCCTGTCACATCCCCAACACTCATATCATTTGCATGATAAGAATAGGACTCACCAACTGGTGTGACACCACCTTCTGGTTTTTGTAATGGGAGATCATAATAGTCTTCTTTCCACGGAATGACTGATTGACTTTCGTTTGTTTCTTCACCATTTATGACGGCTTTCACTGTATACTCAGAAGTGTTTTCCCCTTTTTTATCCGTATAATTTGTACTGTCTTTAACGTTGGCGATTTTTTCTCCATCTCGATAAACGTTAAAATGAGCACCTGTCATCCCATTATCGGAATACCCATCCACTTCATGGCCTAATAGACGCCAGCTTAGGAAAATTCCGTCGTCATTTGGTAAAGCGATCAACCCTCTATCGAGATTCTCCAATTGAATGTTAAACTCTTTCTCAGTATGAGAGACAACGGTTTTAGAAGTGGCCATTTCTTTGCCATCACGAACTGCGGTGACTTTAAAATAGTGCTCCACGTGTGTAGATCGCTCAAATGTATAAGAAGTATCCTTCACCGTATCTATATGCTTATACGTCATGTTTTCAGTATCTTTATCTGCCCAATAAATATGATAACTATCAGCCTTCTTGTAAGATTTCCAATTTATCGTAACGGAATTATCTGTCACATTCGTAATTTGAAGACCTTTGACAGTATCACCTTTATGAGCATAAGCGGTGTGAGACTTGGACTCAAAGGCTGGTAACATAAATGACCACGTCAACATAAAAATAAGGACTGACATTAAAGTTTTTTTGCGCATACGTTCAGCTCCTTTTCAATAATTAGAATGACATACGTAATGAGGGTTCTAAGAGGGTAGTTAAAAATCTAAGCGCTTACATTAAAAGGTAATAAAATATGTCACCTCCTTTTGTTCCATATTTTCACACATATTAGCTTTTGATAGTGTTAAAAAACTATCAATTAACAACGAAATGAAAGATTAAAAAGAAAATACCTAACTGTAGGCGCGGAACTATCAATGATAATACTAGCTTTTTAGGTTTAAACAGCCTCATTATTCATGGGAAATGAGGCTGTTAATGCACTAGAACAAGATTATAAGCATATAGTGTAGCAGTTCATGACATAATTTATAGGTTTAGAGGATGATAGTTCGGCCGATACTAATCAAAAGGGGGTGAACCTGTTTTGGAGGAACTATTACGCACACGTAAGGCGTCTGTGAAGGATTGTCTGATATGTAAAAATGAAAAACAACAGGGCATACACATTTTGGGAGCGTTTATTTGCCATGAGTGTGAAAGAGAGATGGTATGTGCAGATGTCACAGATGATTGTTATAGTGTATATGTAGAACGATTAAAAGGGCTGGAAACGGAGATGTTTATACGTGAAAAAAAGAAGCAGGTCATTAAATAACCTGGCTTCTTTTTTATAGAATAAGTTTGATAAAAGAGTGAAGAGAGCACTCACTGACTTTTATTTACGCTGTAAAAAATGAATTAAAAGACTTATATTATTTTTAAAAGCAATATGTCATAGAGTTCGTTATAATAATAGGAAGGAAGAGAGAAAGTAGGCATTTTATGAAGCAAAGTGATAAGCCATTATTTAATAAATTAATTAAACATGCTACTAAAATACCTCATTCTTTTCATGTGCCTGGTCATAAAAATGGTGATGTATTTGGGAAAGAAAAGTCACTATTTAGCTCAATACTTACAATCGATCAAACTGAAATTACCGGTTTGGACGATTTACATAATGCTGAAGGAGTTATTGCAGAAGCAGAGAGACTGACTGCTGAACTTTACGGGGTTCACTCAACGCACTTTCTAGTGGGGGGGTCAACAGTAGGTAATTTAGCAATGAGCCTTACTTTTCTTAAGCGAAACGATAAGGTGATCGTACAGCGGAATAGTCATCAGTCGGTTTTCCATGGAATAGAATTGGCAGGGGCCCACCCCATTTTTATTGAACCGGAAAGAGAACCACTATCTCAGTTAGCGTTAGGTGTATCTATTGAGACATTGCAAAAAGCGATAAAATGCTATCCGGAGGCAAAAGCTGTCTTTATTACTCAGCCATCTTATGAAGGGTATACACAATCGCTAGTCGATCATGTTAAAGCGGCTCATGGAGCAAATATGGTTATCTGTGTAGATGAAGCACACGGGGCTCACCTCTTGACAGCAAATCAAAACAGTTGGCCTGAAAGTGCTGTGGCTGCAGGGGCAGACGTCGTCATCCAATCAGCGCATAAGACGTTACCAGCTATGACAATGGCCTCTTGGCTGCACATCAATAGCACATCCATAACAGCAGAGCATCTGTCTTATTACTTGCGCTTATTACAGTCGAGCAGCCCGTCATATCCATTGATGGCGTCACTTGATCTTGCTAGAGCATACGTTGCTACCATCAGTAGTGCTGATTGGAAAGAGAAAGCTCTTAAAATGAATGAATTTAAAAGAGCGTTTAAAACGGGTCACGAGTGGTTTTGTGCGGATCAAGCGACCAATCAATTTATACAAGACCCTTTAAAAGTGGTTTTAATTACCCCTTTACAAGGGCTACCTTATTTATGGAAGCGGAGAATGGAAGAAAAGAATGTCTATCCCGAACTTGTTTCACCACATCATCTTCTTTTAACATTACCGCTTACGTGGGATAGCAACAAGACAGAGAAGTGGGTGCCATTTTTTCAACAGATATTTCAACAGTCGTTAGTGGAAAAGGGGAATTTTAAACGTTGGAGGCCTTTGCAATATGCTGCAAAGAAAAAACCTGTCTCAGCTCAACGACTGACATTTGAAGAGATGACTACAGCAACTCAAGATGTTAGCCCGTGGCAGAAAAGTGAGGGAGCCATAGCAGCAGAAACAATCACACCTTATCCTCCAGGAATTCCCCTCATTATAAAGGGGGAACAAATCACATATAATCATTTGGAACAGCTAGCAGACTTAATTGAAATGAAAGCAGCTTTCCAAACAGGAAAGCATTGGATAGAAGAAGGAATTAAGATATTTTCAATATAGAGGAGAATGCATAGTGTCAGGGTTATTTATTACGTTTGAGGGTGGTGAAGGGGCAGGGAAATCAACTGTTCTTTCTCGTATAAATGAACGACTTGTAAAGGAAGGGTATAACGTGCTGGCAACACGTGAGCCTGGTGGAAGTCTCATTGCGGAAAAAATAAGGCAAGTGATTTTAGATCCAGTTCACACTGAAATGGACAGTCGGACGGAAGCATTGCTATATGCGGCTGCAAGAAGACAACACCTTGTCGAGACGGTCCTGCCTCATTTAAAGAAGGGGGGACTAGTCCTTTGTGACCGTTTCGTGGATAGTAGCCTTGTTTACCAAGGTGTTGCTAGAGGGATAGGGGTAGATGATGTTAGAAATATTAATTTATTTGCAACGGAAGGTAAATTACCGGACTTG
Source organism: Bacillus sp. A301a_S52 (assembly GCA_024701455.1). Taxonomy (GTDB): domain Bacteria; phylum Bacillota; class Bacilli; order Bacillales; family Salisediminibacteriaceae; genus Salipaludibacillus. The sequence continues at coordinate 66,088 of JABXYP010000001.1, forward strand.
ACATTATTTTTTGATGTTGTTCCTGAAATAGGTCTAGCCAGAATTACAAACCACGATGGTCGAGAATTTAATCGTCTTGATCGTGAATCTCTGAAATTTCATGAACAAGTCAGGGGGGCCTATCATCAGCTTCATAAGCAAGAGCCGGAAAGAATTCGCATGGTTGATGCCTCGCATCCATTAGAAAGGGTGATGGTGGAGACTTGGGAAGAAATTAAGCAGTTTATTGAGGGCTAAAAGTGATGACTAATAAGCAAGATGAAGGCTCTATTTTAGTTATTCTTCGTTAACAGGATTAACAAAAGATTAACTTCATGCCGTGACTTGCGTATAATAAAAGAAACAGTATTATTTAGCTAACATAGGGATAGCATTATGTTTTTATAAATCTAGGGTCTTGAGGAGGGTGAGAGGCATGAAACTTATTATGGCGGTTATTCAAGATAAAGATAGTAATAGACTGTCAGAGGCACTGGTGGGACATGATTTTCAAGCGACAAAGTTAGCCAGTACTGGAGGTTTCCTTAAAGCTGGAAACACCACCTTTATGATTGGGGTTCAAGATAAAGACGTAGAAATGGTACTTAGTATTATTAAGGAAAATTGCCAGGCAAGGGAACAGCTTGTAGCTCCTATCTCCCCAATGGGTGGAAATGCTGATTCTTACGTGCCTTATCCAGTAGAAGTTCAAGTTGGGGGAGCCACTGTCTTTATTTTACCGGTAGAACAGTTCGAAAAATTCTAATAGTATGACATAACTGTCATTTCTGGGGGGACGAAAGGGATGTCATTGTCCAAGTTCCCCCTACTAAGAGCCGCTTTCGAACAATACTTATCTAGTTGAGGAGTTACTGCCATGAGAAATTGGAAGGAAATGGCCGAAACCCAACCGGCAATTGTAAAAATGTTAACAAATAGTGTCACGAAGGGGCGGCTTGCACACGCCTATCTCTTTTCAGGGGGGCGAGGGACAGGAAAAAAAGAGGTGGCCTCCCTGTTGGCAAAGTCTTATTTCTGCGAACAGAAAATAGGGCTAGAGCCTTGCCAATCTTGTAGAGAATGTCAGAGAATAGATTCCGGTAATCACCCGGATATTCATGACATTTCTGCTGACGGCACGACCATTAAAGTGGATCAAATCCGACAGTTAAAAAAAGAGTTTAGTTTACGAGGTATGGAATCCCATAAAAAGTTTTATATTGTAAATGAAGCGGATAAAATGACAGATGCAGCAGCGAACAGCTTGTTAAAGGTACTTGAAGAGCCTGATGGTGAAGCGGTGGCTGTATTGATAACGAGCCATATTCAGAGAATATTGAAAACCATTCTTTCCAGAGCTCAAATTCTTTCGTTCGCGCCTCTACCTGTTGATAAATTGGTTCACCAATTAGTAACGAGTCATACTATTAATGAAAAAGATGCACTTACAGCTTCGAGGCTGACTTCTGATATGGAAGAGGCCCTCCAACTATGCCAGAATGATTGGATTGCACAGGCAAGAAATAAAGTGATACAATTAATTGATGATCTTACTTTGCGTCCAAGGTATGTATTCATTACGCTGCAGGAAGAATGGATTCCTTTTTTTAAGGAAAAAACAGATGTGCAGATTGGCATTGATTTACTGATGCTTTGGTATAGAGATGTGATTCGGATACAAGTAGAGCAGACGGATCAAATCGTTTATATAGATCAAGAGGACAAGCTTCAGGATCAAGCGCTAAAGCTGTCACAAATGAAGCTGGGACATAACCTCCAGGCAGTCATGGATGCGAAGCGTCGATTGGATGCAAATACTGCTCCCCAGCTATTAATGGAGCAATTGCTTCTTCGGTTACAGGAGGGATAACGTGCATCAAGTTGTAGGTGTCCGATTTAAGAAAGCCGGGAAAATATACTACTTTTCCCCTGGCGAATTTAATATAAAGCTCGATGATTATGTGATTGTAGAAACTGCCCGAGGGGTAGAATTTGGTAAGGTAGTCATCGGGGTGAAGGAAGTGGATGAAAAGGATGTCGTCCTGCCTTTGAAAAATGTCCTTCGTTTAGCGACGGAAAAGGACAAGCTTACCGTTACTGAGAACAAACAAGAATCTCAGAAGGCTTTTAACGTGTGTCTGGAAAAAATTGCGGAGCATGAACTAGAAATGAAGCTCGTTGATGTAGAATACACGTTTGATCGTAATAAGGTGTTGTTTTACTTTACAGCAGATGGCCGCATCGATTTTCGCGAACTCGTTAAAGATCTTGCATCTGTTTTCAGAACGCGAATTGAGTTAAGACAAATTGGGGTTCGTGATGAAGCAAAAATGTTAGGTGGTATAGGTCCATGTGGACGGATGCTATGTTGCTCAACATTTTTAGGGGATTTTGAGCCGGTCTCAATAAAAATGGCGAAAGATCAAAGCCTGTCTTTAAATCCAACAAAAATTTCAGGGTTATGTGGTCGGCTTATGTGCTGTCTCAAGTATGAGAATGACATGTATGAATCCGCAAAAAAAGAATTGCCTGACTTGAATGAGAAAATTGAAACGAGTATGGGTAGAGGAAAAGTTGCTGGACTAAATATGTTAGAGAGACTTGTGCAAGTTGAGTTGTTTGAATCAGGACAAGTCGTTGAATATACTTTGGATGAGCTTCTGCAAGAAGGAGCGATCGCCACGGAAACCACGAAATAACGAGGTGTGGGACACGTGAATAAAAATGAGATATTTGCCCGCGTCAGTCAAATGGAGGAGCGAATCGGTGGCCTTCACCATGAACTAGGGGAACTGAAGGATCAGTTAGCATTACTCCTTGAAGAAAATACTCATCTTCAGATGGAGAACGATCATTTACGAGAGCGAATGATGAGAGAAACAGCTAAAGAGCACCAGAGCAATCATACGGATGAAAATGGCAGTGCGGACGATAGAATTCAAGCGGGATTTGGAGAAGGCTACGACAATCTCGCCCGCCTTTATGAAGAAGGCTTCCATATCTGTAATTTACATTATGGTAGCATCCGAAAAGAAGGAGATTGTCTCTTCTGCCTGTCATTTCTAAACAAAAAATGAAGAGTGGTAAACTTAAAAAGTCTTTCCATAATCAGGAGAGGCTTTTTAACTGCATCAATCTTTTAGGAGTCCTATCATCTTTATTTAAAGAGGCGTTAACAGTCATTTATTGAAGGAGTAATAAATAATGAAACAGGATATGCCGATTGAGAGGCTTGATTATCTTCCAGGATTTAAACGTCAAATTTATCAACGTTCAGATATTTTTTCATATTCTATGGATGCTGTCTTATTAGCTAAATTCGTGACACTTTCTAAACGTAAGGATCAGCGCATTATTGATCTTTGTACCGGAACAGGGGCTGTGCCTCTTGTAATGAGCCTTAGAACGCAATCATCTATTGATGCAGTAGAAGTTCAGCCGTTACTTACAAAACTTTCAATAAAATCAATGAGACATAATGACATACATAACCAAGTTAATGTGATAGAAGCTGATATTCGGCAACTTCAGGAAACCGTAACATATGGAAGCTATCATATAGTAACATGTAATCCTCCCTATTTTCCTGTTACAGCGGAAAAGGGGAAAAATATGAATGAGCACCTGTCAATTGCCAGACATGAAGTCTTGTGTACACTGGAAGATGTTATAAAAGCTGCATCAAAATTATTGATGGCGAAAGGAATAATGGCTCTCGTTCATCGGCCTGAGCGTCTTGTTGAAATCGTGACAATAATGAAACAGTATCAATTGGAGCCTAAGCGACTACAATATGTGCACCCGAACAAAAATAAGGAAGCCAATATGGTATTAATCGAAGCCGTTAAAGAGGGACGCCCTAGTATTAAAGTACTTCCCCCCTGGATTGTTTATGGGGAAGATCATACTTATACAAAGGAGTTTAAGAAACATTATGAGTGATCAGCATTATGTTTATGTTTTAAAATGTAAGGATGATACTTATTACACAGGATACACAACAGATATTTGTAAGAGAATAAAAGTACATGAGAATGGAAAAGGAGCCAAGTATACACGTGGCCGAGGCCCGCTTTCTCTCGTATATGAGCAATGTCTCACTACTAAATCAGATGCACTGAAGCGAGAACGACAAATAAAGGCGTTGACCCGAAAAGAAAAAGAACAACTTATACAAAGTTGGCAGGAGGCTAATCCGGATGAATGAGCAACGAAGTTTTATACTAGATAACGACCAACATGAAGGGGCTCTTTACCTTGTACCAACACCCATTGGTAACTTGCAGGATATGACGTTTAGAGCAGTTGAGGTATTAAAACAAGCTCATATTATTGCGGCAGAAGATACGCGTCATTCAAAGAAATTATGTCATAAGTTTGAGATTGATACGCCGCTCCTTAGTTACCATGAACATAATAAGCGGGAAAGAGAAGATGAACTTGTGAAGCGAGTTAAAAATGGTGAGATGGTGGCACTTGTTAGTGATGCTGGCATGCCAGCCATTTCCGACCCTGGGGCCGACCTCGTCCATCGCTTTAGGCAGGAACAACTGCGGGTTATCGCTCTTCCTGGAGCAAACGCAGCTGTTACGGCCCTTGTGACGTCAGGACTTCCTACTGATAATTTTACATTCATTGGCTTTGTGGATCGCCATAAAAAACAGCGGAAAGTCCAATTGGAAAAGTGGGTCACAACACCTTCTACATTAATTTTTTACGAAGCACCTCACCGTTTAAAAGAGATGCTATCAGCAGTATCTGAAGTGATGGGAAACCGCCGAGTGGTCGTATGCCGAGAATTAACGAAGCACTATGAAACGATCATAAGCGGTACCATGGATCAAGTAACAGACTACCTTAATAAAACGGAAATCAAAGGAGAATGCGTCGTCGTTATCGAAGGGGCATCTGAAGAAGAGCGTGCGATGGCAGAAGAAGCACCATGGTGGGAAAATATGACGCTTATGAGTCACATTGAAACATATATTGAAAAAGATGGAGACACCTCTAAGGACGCAATTAAAAAAGTAGCCAAAGACCGACAAATGCCCAAGCGGGAAGTCTATCAAGCTTATCATGTAGAAGAAAAGGATTGAGAATGTTGTCCGCTATATTATAAATGTCGAGGTTAGGGTAGTACGAGGAAAAACAGAAACTCGTTTGTTAATACTTGAGATGAGTTTGTAAATATGAAAGTGCCTTAAAAGTTAATTTAGAATAATATTTTTTTATTTCTTGTTCTTTGCGTTACAACTTTCGTGATATTTAAAATATTTAGAGCGTATAATTGCAACCCCATTTTAAAGGATGATAAACGTTTTTCTTTGAGGCTACTGCCGTCACTATGTTTTTTCTAAAAGAGTATTATTATTCATTGTTAATCAATTATAATCAGTACTGTTTTTTAAGTTATTTTTAACTAAAATGTGTTCTATTTCTTTTTTTGAAAAGGAAGTTATTACTTATGAAAAGAATCATGTATGTTTACCTTTTAATGATGGTTGTTTTAAGTGCATGTCAGTTAAACGGTGAAGTGATGTATGATGCAGGGCAAGTGGATGATTTAAAAGAAGTACGATTATCTGAGTTTAAATCCTTGGATTCCTTAAATGAAGAGTTTGAACATCTATTTTCGGAAGAGAAAGAGCTTGATATATTCAGAGAACTAATCAAAAGTATTCAAAAAGTACACAACGTGATGAAGAATTAATCTATGATTATGATGTGTGGTTAGTATATGATGATAATGCCGAAAAAGGGGTTCATCTAGGGAAGAATGATAACGATGAAATAATCTTAAAATATATAGCTGAAAGTACAGATGAATATATTGCTAGCGAGAAGGCGAAACTTATTGATCTCCTCTACTAAACGATTTGGCATACTGACTATTAATTAGCTCAGGATAAAGAGCAACATATTATTCGAGTGGCGTAATTTATAGGAGAGGCTTGGTTAATGCATAAACTTAAAAATCAGATACATTTGAGTGTATGGGAAAACAAATAAAGAGACCTCCTTTTAAAGGGATGGTCTCTTTTATAAACTCTACTTATTTTTCTTGCTTTTCAATGTAGCTTTCAAGCTCTCTTACAATTTCTTTAGCGCCGATTGGGCTTAGAATGATTTTTCCATTTGCTAAAGAAAGGTTGTCATCAGAAACTTCCCCAGTAATCTGACAGGTCATGTTTGGCTTATACTTTTTAAGAACGATACGCTCGTCATCAACGTAGATTTCTAAAGCGTCTTTCTCAGCAATATCCAAAGTACGGCGTAATTCGATTGGAATAACCACGCGTCCTAGTTCGTCAACTTTACGTACAATACCGGTAGATTTCATAATATAAATCTCCTCTCAATTTTTATTTTTGTCTATTTCACTGGAGGTAAAACCAGCGTCATTATTCGACAAAATTCTTGTAAACTCAGAATACCAACTCTTCCAGAAGAAGTCAATTAAAAAATGATAAAAATTTTATATTTTTTAGTAATTAGTACAAAAGACCGATTTAGGCACCTTTATTTTTTATTGGCATACAAATTCATACAACAACGTCATTATATCACTTTTAAGTATATCTGTCATTATACTTGTTATTTCGACAAAAATCGAGTGAGTTTTAGCGATAATGTATCTGACTTGTCACATTTTAATAACTGACAACATCCATTATAAAGAAAACGAACTATTTGGTGAGCAGCAAATGCCGTGATTAAGAATGTCTATTTGGGTATACCCACTTTATAGAACAATTTAACAGAATAAGAGTTATTTTTTAGCAAAGTAGGTTAAAATAAAGGAGAGTTACGGAAATCTTGACAGTTGATTCTCCCTTAGGTATATTCTGAGTGAGACATAAGTGAATGGAAAAGTTAAATATATTAGTTTCTGATGATGGGATGAGTAAAAAGGAAGCTTATAACAGAGAGCCGGAAAAGCTGAAAACCGGTATGAGTAATCCTTTTGAATATGGTCTTGGGAGGAACTGTTTTTCGAGCCTGAGTTATGAACTAGGTAAGCTAAACACGGTGCTGCACGTTAGACAGAGAACCAGCTGCGACAGGTTTAAAGGAGTCGTAGCTAGTGAGAGGTTGGCAGCACAGCTGTCAATAAATCTGGGTGGTACCACGTGAGGTAAACTCTCGTCCCTATGGCGGACGGGGGTTTTTTGTTTGTTTATCACAGACAACCGTCCGTAAACTCCCACTGATTGAAGGTTGGCTTTATGATGTTATAACATTTAAGGAGGATGACACAATGGTAGAGAAGGACAAAACATTTTATATTACGACGCCGATTTATTACCCAAGTGCAAAACTACATATTGGCCATGCTTATACGACGGTTGCAGGGGATGCAATGGCAAGATACAAGCGTCTTCGTGGTTATAATGTTAGATATTTAACAGGAACAGATGAACATGGTCAAAAAATTGAACAAAAAGCGAAGGAACATGGTGTGACACCGCAAGAATTTGTAGACGATATTGTGGCTGGTATTCAAGATCTATGGAAGAAACTCGATATTTCGTATGATGATTTTATTCGTACGACGGAAGAACGACACAAAAAAGTCGTCGCACAAATATTTGACCAGTTACTAGAGCAAGGGGATATTTACCTTGGTGAATATGAAGGCTGGTATTCAATTTCGGATGAGACATTTTATACTGACTTACAGCTTGATGACAAAGAATATGATAATGCCGGAAAGCTTGTTGGTGGAAAAAGTCCTGATAGCGGTCACCCGGTAGAGTGGGTGAGGGAGCAATCTTATTTTTTTAGAATGAGTAAATATTCCGATCGTTTACTAAAATTCTATGAAGAGAATCCGGAATTTATCCAGCCCGAGTCACGTAAAAACGAAATGATAAACAATTTTATTAAGCCTGGCCTTGAGGACTTAGCTGTTTCGAGAACATCATTTGATTGGGGAGTAAAAGTTAATAGAGATCCCAAACATGTTGTTTATGTTTGGATTGATGCTCTTTCTAACTATATTACAGCATTAGGTTATGGCAGTGAGGATGATAAAGACTATCGGACTTTTTGGCCAGCGGATGTCCATCTTGTAGGTAAGGAAATTGTGAGATTCCATACAATCTATTGGCCAATTATGCTGATGGCTCTTGATCTCCCTCTTCCGAAAAAAGTGTTTGGACATGGATGGCTTCTAATGAAAGACGGTAAAATGTCTAAATCAAAAGGAAATGTTGTGGATCCTGTCCCATTAATCGACAGGTATGGTTTAGATGCCCTTCGCTATTATTTACTTCGTGAGGTGCCATTCGGAGCTGATGGCGTGTTTACGCCGGAAGGCTTTGTGGATCGTGTGAATTATGATTTGGCTAACGACCTCGGAAATCTACTTAATCGAACTGTAGCGATGATTAATAAATATTTTGATGGACGAGTACCTGATTATGTGAAGGATGCAACCTCCTTTGATGAATCACTTGTTGATCTTGTCTCTTCTACTATTGATAAAGTGGAAAAAGCAATGGAAGATATGGAATTCTCAGTGGCTTTAACGGCAATTGGTCAACTTATTAGCCGTACAAATAAATACATTGATGAAACACAGCCGTGGATTCTTGCTAAAGATGAGCAAGCAAAAGGTCAATTAGGCTCTGTTATGCACCACCTAGTAGAATCTTTGCGCCAGATTTCTATCCTTCTTCAACCATTTTTAACGGAAACACCAGCAAAAGTGTGGGAGCAATTGGGCATTTCCCATGAGTTAACTACTTGGGGAACATTGGGGAAATTTGGTCAAATTCCGTCTGGCACTACCGTCATTACAAAAGGAGAGCCCCTTTTCCCGCGTCTTGATGTTCAAGAAGAAGTGACTGAAATTATAAAGATGATGGGTGGAACGCCTATTTCAGAAGAACCGAAGACTGAAGATGTAAACGCAGATATGCCTGTGCCAGAAGTAGATGAAATTACGATCGAGGATTTTTCTAAAGTAGACCTTCGTGTCGCAGAAGTTATCCAAGCTGAAAAAATAAAGAAAGCGGATAAGCTACTCAAAATACAACTCGATTTAGGCTATGAGAAAAGACAGGTGGTCTCTGGGATTGCAAAATATTATGAACCTGAGCAATTAGTAGGCCAAAAAGTAATTTGTGTAACGAACTTAAAGCCCGTCAAGCTTCGAGGGGAACTATCTCAAGGTATGATTCTTGCTGGCTCTAATGATAAGGATTTAACATTAGCCACAGTCGCTAAAAACCTACCAAACGGCTCGCAAGTTAAGTAAAGGAGACGGATCTTCTGACACACTTACTAGCACAGTAAATAATCACTCAATTAACGCCTTCCGTCACTATTGATCTGGAGGGCGTTTGTTACCTAAAAAGGAGGAAAATATGCTTTTTGATACACATGTTCATTTAAATGCTGATCAATTTTCAGATGATGTGGATCACGTCATCGAAAATGCGAAACAGGCAGGTGTCGAAATGATGCTTGTAGTAGGGTTTGACGAAAAAACAATCAAGAAAGCCATGAACTTAATTGATCACTATGATTTTTTGTATGCAGCGATCGGTTGGCATCCAGTAGACGCCATCGATCTCACTGATGAGTATTTAACGTGGATAGAGGAGCTGGCTGGGCATTCGAAAGTAGTGGCTATTGGCGAAACGGGCTTAGATTATCATTGGGATAAATCACCTGTTGACATCCAAAAAGAGGCGTTTAGAAAACAGATTCAATTAGCAAAGAAATTAAAACTTCCGCTCATCATTCATGATAGGGAGGCACACGAAGATATTGTGCAAGTGTTAAAAGAAGAGAAGGCGGAAGAGATAGGTGGTATTATGCATTGTTTTGCAGGGAACAGCGAGATTGCACAACAATGTCTAGCGATGAATTTCTACATTTCTTTTGGAGGACCAGTGACATTTAAGAATGCCAAACTACCCAAAGAAGTGTCTAAGGAAATCCCGTTAGAACGCTTACTTATTGAAACCGATGCCCCTTACCTTGCACCACATCCTTATAGGGGAAAACGAAATGAACCAGCCTATGTGACGTTAGTGGCCGAAAAAATAGCTGAGATAAAAGGGCTTTCCTATGAGGAAGTGGCACAAATCACTACCGAAAATGCTAAAAGACTTTTCGGGATATCTTGACATGAATTTATGACGAATGGTGACAGACTTGTCCCTATTCGTTTTTTTTATTCGGGGTTCTACAATGTCCATTGCTGACATACTCTTGGAGTGTCGATAAGAACCTCTTGTTGAACGACTAAAAATTCAATATAGTGGGTGATAATATGTGATGACATATGAATTTAATAAAACAGACAAAAATTAGGAAATGGAAGTGGAGTAGGTATTGATACGAGTGAATTTAGTTATTTTTACCTGTATATCTGTATAGTCTCTAATCAAAAGAATTACTAAAGAGAAAGTTGACAAGAAAAAGGGGGCCGCGTATAATTCGTTTTCGTGAAGGAGGGGTTCAACTATGATTCAATGGACAAAGCAGCTTCCTGTGCGTTTTGCATGGCGGAAGATTGCCGTATCCAGTGTTGGCGTCCTAACGTTGATGACTGTCCTTGTCTTAGCTATTTATGAATTTACGAAGACGGAAGTGACGGTTGAAGCAAATGGTGAATTACTATCTGTCTATACGCATGCATCAACGGTAGAGGAAGTGCTGGATGAACAAAACATTGAAGTAGGCGAACATGATCTTATCAAACCAGCCATAGATACAGCCATAGATGACGCAATGATAATCATATATAAAAATGCCCAAGAAGTTTATGTCCATCTTGACGAGGAAGAGGAGACCGTATTTACAACGAGTGAGACGGTTGGTGAATTGATGGATGAGCTGGACATTGAAGTAGAAGAATATGATGATGTTACACCATCATTGGAAGAGCCAATCGTTGAAGGATTAACTATCCATTATGAGTCGGCATTTCAAGTTACGCTATTTTCTGATGATGAAGAAGAAACACTTTGGACTACTTCGACAACGGTCGCTGACTTTTTAGAAAAAGAAAGCATCACCTTAGAAGAACTGGACCGCGTTGAACCGTCTGAAGACGAGAAAATCGTAGAAGAGACGGATATAAATGTTATCCGGGTAGAAAAGGTCACCGATGTTGTGGAAGAAGCTGTAGACTTTGCTACTGTCACAGAAAATGATTCCTCATTAGAAGAGGGATCAGAGAAAGTGAAGCAACAGGGACAGCGAGGGAAAGTAGAAAAGCATTATGAAGTAGTCTTTGAGAACGGCGAAGAAGTTTCCCGTGAACTGGTTAAGGAAGACGTCGTGGAAGAGAGTGAAGATCGAATAGTAGCTGTCGGTACTCAGCAACCTGTTGAAACGGTCTCACGTGGGTCTAATTCCTCTTCAGGTTCTGGATCTACAAACGAATCAAGCTCTTCTAACAATGAATGGAGAACTTTCACTGCCACTGCGTATACGGCAAATTGCAATGGATGCTCAGGCGTGACGGCAACAGGGATAGATTTAAATGCTAATCCTAATGCTAATGTTATTGCTGTAGATCCAAATGTTATTCCACTTGGTTCCCGTGTAGAAGTAAAAGGACACGGAACGTATATTGCTGGAGATACGGGTGGTGCTATTCAAGGTAACAAAATTGATATCTTTATTCCTAATCGTGACCAAGTCAGGGCATTTGGAAGACGAACAGTTGAATTACGTGTATTGGACTAATATGATATGATAATGGCACAGAGGCTCGCCCTCTGTGTTTTTCTTTTTCTAAATAATAGTTCCCGTATATGGTACTGAGAACTGCTTTTATAATTAAAGACGAAAGAGGTTGTTATAAAGTTTCATAAAAAAGAAAAAAACTTAAGTTTTTTATACAAAAATAACATAGGTGGCTACCAATCACCATGAGGTTGTACATAATAAATGAAAAATAAGATAGAGAGCAAGAAAAGAAGGGATATAGGATGGCAAAGAAAATTAAGGAAATGATTGTAGTTGAAGGTAAAAATGATACGAACACCCTTAAAAATTGGTTTGATTGCGATACGATCGAAACAAACGGCTCCGCAATCTCCCTAGAGACAATTGAAAAAATCCGCCTTGCACTGAAAAAGCGTGGTGTGATTGTAATGACAGATCCCGACTACCCTGGCGAAAAGATAAGAAAAACGATCGATCAGCAAGTTCCTGGCTGTAAGCATGCTTTTTTATCAAAAGAGGTTGCAAGAGATCTGAGACGACGAAAAATTGGTATTGAGCATGCCTCGAAGGAAAATCTCTGGGCTGCTCTCGAAGCATCTAAACCATCGTTCAGTGAGGAATATGACGAGGGACAGATAAATGACGTCACTCGAGCTTCTTTACAGAGAGCAGGATTAATTGCTGGTGGTTTAGCTAAACGACGCCGTGAACTACTCGGTAAAGAGTTGTGCATCGGTTATACTAATGGCAAGCAGCTATATAAAAGACTAAAACAATTTAGAGTCACGCAAGAGGATTTTGAGCGAGCGCTGGCCAATGTTGAGAAGGAGCTGTATAGACATGGTTAAGGATATTGCGACACCAGCGAGAACACAGGAAATTCTTAAAAAACATGGCTTTTCATTCAAAAAAAGCTTAGGACAGAACTTTCTCATTGACACGAATATTTTAACGAACATAGTTGAGGCTGCCAATTTAACAGAAACATCAGGTGTGTTAGAAATTGGACCAGGCATTGGGGCGTTGACTGAACAGTCGGCTAAAGTGGCAGAACGCGTGTTAGCTTTTGAAATTGATCAGCGGCTTATACCTATATTAAAGGAGACATTAGCACCTTTCTCACATGTGAATGTGATTCATAAAGATGTGTTGAAGGCAAACGTTAGAGAAGAGATGAGCAAGTTCTTTCATGAAGATCAGGATGTAGCAGTTGTGGCAAATTTACCTTATTACATCACGACACCTATATTAATGAAATTACTTGAGGATAAGCTACCGGTGAGAGTGATTGTTGTTATGCTTCAAAAAGAAGTGGCAGAACGAATCGCTGCTGCCCCAGGATCAAAAGATTACGGGTCTCTTTCGATTGCAGCGCAATATTATGCAAAGGCAGAGACCGTTTTCACTGTACCTAAAACCGTGTTTATCCCCCAGCCTAATGTGGACTCAGCTATTCTAAGACTTACTGTTAGAGACGAGCCCCCTGTGAGTGTGAACAGTGAACAGCGCTTTTTTCAAATCGTACAAGCCTCGTTTGCCCAACGGAGAAAAACATTATTAAATAATCTTTCTGCCTATTTTAAAGATACGTTAAGTAAACAGGTAGTAGCAGAAAGATTGCAGAGTTTAAATATCGACCCGAAAAGACGTGGAGAATCTCTTTCAATGGAGGAATTTGCTCGCATTGAAAATAATATGGGAGAGAATCAATAAAAACCACTGACAAGATAAGCACTTCGTGGCACCTTAACGTCTCCTTGCATATATTAGCTTAGAAGGAGGCGTTTTTGATGGCAGAGTTCAAAGTGGGTCAAATTGTAGGCCGTTCATCTTATGATTGTGATGTCTTATTCCGTATTCATAAATTAAATGGAGGGATAGCGGAATTACATGGAGAAGAAGTGCGTCTTGTGGCTGATGCCCCAATTGATGACCTTGTCTTTATTCAGGAAGAGGAACGTAAAGAAAGAAAAAAGAAACAAAAGGTCAAAGAGGACAGCTGCTATCACTTATTTCGCCAGGAGCGCAGACTGGTTAGAGAACAAAATGACTATGAAATGACATCGGGTTACACAAAAAAAAACTCTTATTTCGAAATGCCAGGAAAAGTCCTTCACCTAGATGGTGATCAATTATATTTGAAAAAATGTACAGACATCTATGATCGACTTGGTGTCCCTGTGTATGGTGTCTACTTACCAGAAAAAGAAATGCCTCAGCAAATTGGGGCTCTAATTGAAATGGTCAGGCCTGATTTGGTTGTCATAACCGGTCATGATGCGTATATTCAATCACGAGGAGATAAAACAGATATTAAAGCTTATCGTAATTCTAAGTATTTTGCAGAGTCCGTTCGGGAAGCACGGAAATTGGTGCCTTATATGGATCATCTGATGATTTTTGCGGGAGCTTGTCAGTCTCATTTTCAATCAATATTGAAAGCAGGAGCAAATTTTGCTAGCTCACCTGAAAGAGTGAATATCCACGCTTTGGATCCTGTGTATGTTGTATCGAAAGTGAGTTTAACCCCATTTACAGACAGAATTAGTGTATGGGACATTTTAAAAACCACCCTTTCTGGTGAAAAAGGATTAGGCGGACTTGAGTCAGTAGGTGCGATGAGAAGAGGAGCCCCTTTTTTTGCAGATAAACATGACGATAATGAGCGTTACTCAGGTCGGCACATAATATAAAAAATATAGGTCATCCTAATAAATATGAAAAATAATGAGAAATGTATTGACACTGATGGTGCGCATTGTTATAATTTTAGTTTTGCTTGACAGTTGTCCACCTTCGTGTTATACTTTTCTTTAAGTGAGGTGTGGTGGATGGCGAAAACATTATCGGAGATTAAACAGGTTTTGGAAGCAAATGTAGGCAAAAAAATTACGATTCAAGCAAATGGTGGTCGTAAAAAAATGATCGAGCGCTCAGGTTTATTGGAAGGTATTTATCCTGCAGTGTTTACGGTTAAGCTGGATCGTAGTGAACATTCCGTTGAAAGACTCTCTTATAGTTATACTGACGTACTCACAGAAACAGTTAAGTTGACGATGCCTGAAGAGTTGGCAGACGAAGCTTAAGTTGAGAACACGATAGCGCAAAAAATAATCTAAATGACGTCTTAGCTTTTTTTTTGCGCTATCGAAAAGGAACGGCTAACAGAGTAGCTCCCATTGAAGACGGGGGCTACTTTTAGTTTAACTAAAAATTACTAACGTCAAACAACACTCTCTGGGTAAACTAAGGATGTCGCGCTGGTAAAAGGGAGAGGTTGCCAATGAGCAGACGCCGTGGTGTCATGTCAGATCAGTTTAAAGAAGAGCTTGCAAAAGAACTGGGATTTTATGATACCGTTAAAAAAGAAGGATGGGGCGGAATACGTTCGAGAGATGCTGGTAACATGGTAAAACGAGCGATTGAAATCGCTCAGGAGCATGCTAAGAAGTAGCCAAAAAATCAGTAGCGACACAAAGGTCAGGGCTTTAGCACTGGCCTTTTTTTACGTAACTCATGACAATTAAAACGTTTGTATGAAAAGAATTAAAGCCGTTAAAAATGTCTTTAGGTTCTGCTCATGGGGAGAAAAGGTAGTATGGACCGATAACTAATGGTAAAATAACGAAAGATTGGAACAGAAGAAGCAGGTGATAACATGGAAAAAGTCTTTAAAGCCCCAGCGAAAATAAATTTAACCTTAGATGTTCTCGGAAAACGAGATGATGGTTACCATGAAGTAGAAATGATTATGACAACGGTAGATTTGGCTGACAGGATTCATCTCAAATTATTGAATAGTCATGATATTCGAATAGAAGTTAATAAAGGCCATGTGCCAGCTAATAAACATAACCATGCATATCAAGCAGCTTATTTATTAAAAAAAGCATTTAATATTCAAACGGGTGTCTCTATTTTTATTGACAAAAAAATCCCTGTCTCAGCAGGGCTAGCCGGAGGAAGTACAGATGCTGCTGCAGTATTACGTGGTCTTAATGATATGTGGGACCTCGGTCTTTCATTAGAGGAATTAGCCAATATAGGTCTGCAAATTGGATCAGATGTTCCGTTTTGTGTCTATGGGGGAACAGCTGTGGCGAGAGGAAGAGGGGAAAAGCTCAGTTTTATATCGACGCCACCTCCCTCGTGTTGGGTAGTCCTAGCCAAAACGCCAGCTGGTGTATCTACAAAGGATATTTACGGTAGCTTACAACTAGATAATATGTCCCGTCCAGATACTGCAGGAATGATTCGAGCTATTGAACAGCAGGACTTTAATGGGATTTGTAGCCGGTTAGAAAACGTCATGGAACCAGCAACTTTCAAGTTTGCTCCAGAAGTCAACATGATTAAGGAGAGGCTTATTCAGTTTGGAGCTGATGGGACGGTAATGAGTGGAAGTGGTCCTACTGTCTTTTCTTTAACTCGCAGTGATGCAAAAGCAGAGAGACTATATAATGGTTTAAAAGGATTTATGGAAGAAGTGTTTGTAGTTCGTATTTTAGGCGAACGCTACGAGGGTTTCAAGAAGTGACTCTTGTTAATTCCGTATATAAATGATATATTACTGATAAATTATTCGGGTTTAGCGGAGGTGCATGAATGAAATACCGACGAAGCGGGCGGTTAGTGGATATGACGCAGTATTTATTATCACATCCACATCAGCTTATACCGTTAACATTTTTTTCTAGTCGATACCAATCGGCAAAATCATCTATTAGTGAGGATATCGGTATCGTTAAAGATATTTTGGAAAAGAAACATTTAGGAACAGTTGCTACATCAGCTGGAGCATCTGGTGGTGTAACATTTATTCCAACAGTTAATATGGAAGAGGCAGGACAGCTTATCGATCAGCTGTGCGACAAACTCCAAGACCCAGAGAGGTTATTGCCCGGCGGGTATTTATATATGATGGATATTATTGGAGACCCCGCATTGATGCAAGAATTGGGAAGAATATTCGCCTCCCATTACCGGCATAGTGATGTGAATGCTGTCATGACAATGGCCACGAAGGGAATACCGATGGCGTATGCTGTCGCTACACATCTTCATGTTCCTGTCTGCATTGTCCGACATGAACAAAGAATTACAGAAGGATCGATTGTGAGCATTAACTATGTATCTGGATCAACTAAAAGGATTCAGACAATGTCGCTTGCCAGAAGAAGTCTTGCCCCTAATTCTAACGTTCTCATTGTAGATGATTTTATGAAAGCAGGTGGGACGATCCGTGGGATGATGGATCTTGTGAAAGAATTTCAATCCACGGTGGCAGGGGTAGGCGTTCTAACTGAAGCTGTTCATGATGAGGAAAAGCTTGTGAGTGCCTATACTTCTTTAACAAAGCTGTCACGAGTAGATGAAAAGAACCAGCAGATTCAAGTTGAGCGTGGAACTATTTTTAATTGATGATTTTTTGTGGTATTTAAGTTGGAAACATATATAAAATTTAGCGCTGACCTTAACCTATTTTTTACAACCTAGTTTATCACCTATCCTTTTTTAGGATTTTTTGATCAAAAAAGAAGGATAATTCCATTTTGTATCGAAACGGTTACATTAGGAATCTATTTTCATAGGAAAAAGGTGGTGGCAAACTTATGGAAGTGACTGATGTGAGACTGCGCCGAGTTAATACGGAAGGCCGAATGCTTGCGATTGCATCTATTACAATTGACGATGAATTCGTCGTTCATGATATTCGGGTAATTGATGGCAACAATGGCATGTTTGTGGCTATGCCGAGTAAACGGACGCCTGATGGGGAATTTAGGGACATTGCTCATCCTATTTCGTCTAAAACACGGGAAAAAATTCAATCGGCCGTATTAGGGGAATATGAACGAGCCGGAGAAGATGAAGAAGCATATGAAGAAGCAGGTGCTTCATAAAAATAGTTTTAATACGTTTAAACCTGGTCCGAGTAAGACATTTGGCCCGGGTTTATTTTTATGCTCTAACATTTTTAAGTCACACGCTTACTTTTGAAAAATTTAACTTAAGTGTACTGTAAAAAAGCATGTTGAGCCCTATAAGTTATTATTAGTCATAAAAAAAACAAATTTATTATTAAGGAAAATGGCATTGTCGAAACTAGGTGAACCTCATGCTTATCATGAATTAACCAAACATGCCAACAACAATGGGCGTAATTAAACAGAAGCCAAGCCTTGAAATGATGGACATTTTAAGATATATTCATAAGGGAAAATCAGGCCCTGGAGGTTAAGAAATGACAAAAAGATTTGCCGTTGTATTAGCAGCAGGAAAAGGAACACGGATGAAATCACAGTTATATAAAGTGCTTCATCCAGTCTGTGGGAAACCAATGGTTCAACATATTTTAGACGAATTAAACGCGTGTCGAATTGATCAAACAGTCACAATCGTCGGTCATGGAGCCGAAAAAGTCAAAGAGCTTCTCGGTGACAAAGTGGCATATGCTTTGCAAAAGGAGCAGCTAGGCACAGGACATGCTGTTATGCAGGCGGAAGAGACTATAGGGGATGCAGAAGGTACCACGATCGTTGTTTGTGGAGATACCCCATTACTGACAGCGGAAACGATGGAAGCTCTTTTTACACATCATGAGGAACAAGGGGCAAAAGCGACGATCTTAACAGCATTAGCAGAAGACCCGACAGGTTACGGAAGAGTAATAAGGGACGACACACAAGCTGTGAAAAAAATTGTCGAGCATAAAGATGCCTCCAGTGAGGAAAAACAAGTAAACGAAATAAATACAGGTACGTATTGTTTTGACAACAAAGCCCTTTTTAAAGCTTTAAAGCGTGTTGGAAACGATAACTCTCAAGGTGAGTACTACTTACCGGATGTTATCGAAATCTTGCAAAAAGATAGTGAAAAAGTTTCAGCCTATCAAACTAACAATTTCTATGAGACGATGGGTGTCAATGATCGTGTTGCCCTTAGTGAAGCTGAAAAGTGGATGAAAAAGCGTATTAATGAGAAATGGATGCGAGAAGGTGTCACGTTAATTGACCCTGAGCAGACGTATATTTCTGCTGATGCTGTCATTGGTCAGGACACGATTATTTCACCAGGCACGATTATATCAGGCACAACCATTATCGGTGACAATTGTGAGCTTGGCCCTCATTCCGAAATAAAGGACAGCCGAATTGGCCATGACACAGTCGTCAAACAATCAGTGGTGCATAACAGTGATGTAGGAAATCACGTTTCAATTGGTCCATTTTCACATCTCCGTCCCCAGACAGAATTAGCTGACAAAGTAAGAGTAGGAAATTTTGTGGAATTGAAGAAAATGTCCATGGGAGAGGGGAGTAAAGCCTCTCACTTGAGCTACTTAGGTGATGCAACAATCGGTGAAGGTGTTAATGTAGGCTGTGGCTCCATTACCGTTAATTATGATGGGGAAAACAAATTTTTAACAACTGTAGAAGACGGGGCATTTATCGGATGTAATTCCAATTTAATTGCACCAGTCACTATCGGGAAAGGTGCTTATATAGCAGCCGGTTCAACAATTACAGACGATGTACCACACAAATCTTTAGCAATTGCCCGGGAGCGTCAAACGACGAAAGAAGGTTACATTAATAAATAACGTGATCGAAGTTAGTTAAAAAATGATGGAGGTTTTTATAAAGATGGCTCAGTATAAAGACGACAATTTGAAGGTATTTACGTTGAACTCAAACCCAGAGTTAGCGCATGAAATAACGAAAGAAATCGGTGTGGAAATGGGGAAGAGTTCAGTTACTCGGTTTAGTGATGGCGA
Organism: Bacillus sp. A301a_S52; assembly: GCA_024701455.1. GTDB lineage: Bacteria > Bacillota > Bacilli > Bacillales > Salisediminibacteriaceae > Salipaludibacillus. The sequence goes on from JABXYP010000001.1 coordinate 85,535, forward strand.
GATTCAAATTAATATTGAAGAGAGTATTCGCGGATGCGATATTTTCGTTATCCAATCTACAAGTTCTCCAGCTAACGAAAATATTATGGAACTGCTTATTATGATCGATGCTTTAAAACGCGCATCAGCTAATAATATTAATGTCGTGCTACCTTACTATGGTTACGCTCGCCAAGATAGAAAAGCTCGTTCCCGTGAACCGATTACAGCTAAACTTGTAGCTAACCTACTTGAAACTGCTGGGGCTACAAGAGTTATTTCATTAGACCTCCACGCCTCTCAAATTCAAGGATTCTTTGATATTCCTGTGGATCAGCTCGTTGGTGTTCCTATACTGGCCAACTATTTTGAGGAAAAAAATCTAGAAGATATTGTCGTTGTTTCTCCTGATCACGGTGGTGTCGTACGGGCAAGAAAAATGGCAGATCGGTTAAAATCACCTATTGCGATTATTGATAAGCGAAGACCGAAGCCAAACATGGCTGAAGTGATGAATATCGTTGGACATATTGAAGGGAAAACAGCGATTATTATTGACGATATAATTGATACTGCTGGCACAATGGCGTTAGCAGCTAATGCCATGATTGAGAACGGCGCAAAAGAAGTGTACGCGTGTAGTACTCACCCTGTATTATCAGGACCAGCGATTGAACGTATTGAAAACTCAAAAATTAAAGAATTAGTTGTGACTAATACTATCCCATTACCTGAAGAGAAAAAGACCGGTAAAATTACCCAATTATCTGTAGCGCCTCTTTTAGCTAAGGCGATTATTTACTGTCACGAACAACGCTCTGTCAGTCGTTTATTTGACTGAAAAACAACATGTGTAGCAACTATAGAAACATCATCGTAAGTGGTTTTAAACTGGTGTCCAGCGATTATTCGATAAAAAGAGGTTTTAATTGAATGAAGGATGGGAAAACCATAGAAAGACCTAAAAAATGACGAGGTGATTCAATATGGCTACAGTTTTACAAGCAGCAGTCAGAGAAGATTTTCGAGGATCGCGATTATCAAAAATAAGGCAGGCAGGTAATATTCCTGCAGTCGTTTACGGTAAGGCTTTTGGAAATAAAGCCGTTGCCGTTGAAGAAGTGGCATTTATTAAAACCCTTCGTTCTCAAGGGAAAACAGGTGTTTTTAAGCTTGATATAGATGGGACACAAACAGATGTGATGATCTACGACATGCAATATGACTCTATAAAAAATGAGTATCTTCACATTGATTTTTATGCAGCTGATATGAAATCTGAAATGGATGCAGATGTTCCGGTCCATGTGATAGGCGAATCTAAAGGGGTAAAAGACGGAGGTGTGTTACAACAAGCTGTCTACGAGCTTTCTGTACGTGCCTTGCCGGCTGAGTTGCCAGATGCCATAGAAGTAGATGTAACCGACCTGGATGTAAATGACACCTTATTAGTTAAAGACATAAAGAGCGGTGCAAACTTTGAATTTAATAGTGAACCAGAAGAAGTTGTCGTCTCTATTCTACCTCCAGATGAAGAACCAGAAGAACCAGCAGTTGATGAAGGAAGAGAGCCTGAATTGGTGGACGGAGATCCTAATGCTGAGGCTGAAAAGAGCGGTTCAGATGAGGAAAAGCAAGAATAAATGGTGATGGGGGAGGGTATAACCACTCAGGTTATACCCTTTTAATACTTTTTCTTTTCTGTAACCTAGTTAACTTTCCTTCCATAATCCAGTATAATGAAAGAAGCCAAATCTCGTAAGGAGAGACCTGCTATGTTTTTAAAGAAGCTTTTCAAAGGAAGAGCTGGAGAGAATGAAGGAGAGAATGGAATAATGAAACTCGTCGTAGGGTTAGGTAATCCAGGGGAAAAGTATGAGCGGACACGGCATAATGTCGGCTTTGAAGTTATTGATAAGTGTCAACAGCTGATCAATGTAGAACTTAATCAAGCAAAGTTTAAAGGAGTATATGGGGTTGCACGAACAGGCTCAGAAAAAATGTACTTGTTAAAACCTCTTACATATATGAACCTGTCCGGTGAATCAGTTGGGCCACTTATGAATTATTTCAAAATGACGCCAGAAGACTTACTCGTTATTTACGACGATTTAGATTTACCGCCGGGGACAATACGATTGCGCCAAAAAGGGGGGCATGGTGGTCATAACGGTATGAAATCCATTATTCAACATATTGGGACTGATCAATTTAAGCGGATAAGAGTAGGCGTCGGCCGTCCAACCCCTGGGGAATCGGTACCAGATTATGTTTTGGGAAGCTTTCCTCCACAAGAACGGGCAGATATTGATGATGCAGTTGATCGGGCAGCGAAAGCCGTACAGAAGTGGACTGAAACAGACTTTCTAAAAGTCATGAACGATTATAATCACACTTAATCAACCTATTAGCAAGCTGAGTGAGCCTGAATAGTCTTATGCTCTTGTGTCCATACTAGTGATGATTCGACATGCTATAAGGGGGTTCATCATTATGGCTATTCATTATTACTGTCGTCACTGCGGGCACAAAGTTGGAACAATTGAGGCTGATGTAGACGGGCGTCAACTTGGAATAGAGCAACTAAGTGATGAAGACAAGCAAGAAATGATTGATTATGACCAACAAGGACATGTGCATATTAAGATTATTTGTGAAGACTGTGAACGAACACTTGAAAAATATCCTGCATATCATGAGCAGGAATCCTTTCTTAATTGATACAAGAGAGGTCTATACAAGCTTTGGCGTATAAGCCAAAGCATTTTTCTCATATAATAACTATCTTTAAACACATCAGTAATAGTAGTAGATAAGATGACGAGATGACGTTGCCACTTCTACAAAAGAGGCAGCGTTAAAAAAGTGGAAGGTAATGTTCTGCTTCACGGTACTTAAACAGGCGCTAACGCCCGTTTTGAAGTGGTGTGAAGGTGTGCCTTTTCAAAGGGAGAACACTTTGTTATTTAAGTGTTAATGTCTAGTAGTTACATGAGGATAGCTCTAGTAAGAAGAAGTTGTATGGATATACCATAGTAGACTAGTTGTCATAGTGTCGTGTACTTAATTCAGAGGGAATTAAAGTATAACAGTACAATGGACGAGATAAAGGTGGGAGAAATCTTGGAAGGGCTTATTAAATCAATTTATAACAGTGATGAGTTAGTAAGCATCACAGAAGGGCTGGAAGCCAACCTGTCTGAGCAAATGATATCAGGAGTAACAGGGTCGGCACGCTCGCTGATGCTTGCGGCCATATTTAAACGAACAGGGAAATCGCAATTAATCATTACTCATAACCTATTTCAAGCACAAAAGTTATATGAAGACTTAACGTCTATCATTGAGGAGGAGCATGTCTATCTCTATCCCGTAAATGAACTCATTTCATCGGAGATCGCTGTAGCTAGTCCCGAAATGAGGGGCCAAAGAATGGAGGCGCTCAATCAGTGGTCGTCTAATCGAGAAGCCATTGTCATTGCACCGGTGGCAGGTGTAAGGCGTCTGCTGCCCCCGCCTGCTATGTGGCAGGAACGACAGCTGTCGTTAACCACTGGCGAAGATATTCAGTTAGAGAAGATGATTACTCAATGTGTGTCCATGGGTTTTCAAAGAGTAGATATGGTATCTGCACCTGGTCATTTAAGTGTTCGAGGCGGTATTATTGATATTTATCCTTTATCTGAGGAGCACCCTATAAGAATTGAATTGTTTGATACGGAGATTGACTCCATTCGATTTTTTGATGTTGAAACTCAGCGTTCCAAAACCCAAGTAACAGGAGTCACAATTGGACCAGCTAGAGAGATTTTAATGGATCACGACCACTTTCAACGTGGGGCTGAAAAACTAGAGCTTGAATTAGCATCTACATTAAAAAAAGTGAAAGATGCAAGTGTTAAAGAGAATTTGGCAGAGCAAGTAAGCATGGAAATTGATTGGCTTAAGCAGCATACGATGTTCGATGCGATGTATAAATATATGTCTCTATATTACGAGAACGAGTGGACCCTTATGGATTATTTACCTGCAGGAGGGGCGGTCTTTGTCGATGAGGTAAGCCGTGTACAGGAAATGGTCCAAAGCCTAGAAAAGGAAGAAGCTGAATGGCAGACGACCATGCTATCCCAAGGCGCGATGGTATCAGGACTTGATATGTCTCGTTCGTGGGATGCTATTATTCAGCAGAGTAAGGCACCTAAGTTGTATTTGAGTCTCTTTTTGCGTCATGTTCCAGCCACTCAGCCACAAAACATCGTTAATATTCAAAGTAAATCAATGCAAAATTTTCACGGTCAACTTCATCTATTGAAAAATGAAGTTGAGCGATGGAAGGATGCGGACTATTCCGTTGTTTTCCTCTGTTCTGGAGAGGAACGAGCAGAAAGAATGAAAAGTGTTTTAGAAGATTACGAGATTGAAGCAGCCATTGTGTCTAAAGAGCAAGAGCCGGTTAGAGGGCAGGCGCAAATTAGTGCGGGCCACCTCATGGCGGGATTTGAATTATCTATGCAACGGATAATCGTGATTACTGAAGAAGAAGTTTTTACGAAACAAACGCGTAAACCAAAACGTCGACAAAAACTTTCTAATGCTGAAAGGATAAAGAGCTACTCAGAATTAAAAGTGGGCGATTGGGTCGTTCATGTTAATCATGGTATTGGGAAATATTTAGGGATCGAGACGCTAAAGGTAGGAGATATTCATAAAGATTATATGCATATTTCTTATGCGGGAAATGATAAGCTTTATGTTCCCGTAGATCAAATCGATCAAGTTCAAAAGTACGTCGGTTCTGAGGAGAAAGATCCGAAACTTTATGCCCTCGGGGGAAGTGATTGGAAGAAAGTTAAGAAGAAAGTGAAATCCTCTGTACAAGATATCGCTGATGATTTAATCAAACTATATGCAGAACGTGAACGGACAAAAGGGCATGCATTCTCTAAAGACGGACCTGAACAACAGGAATTTGAATCATCGTTTCCATATCAAGAAACGGAAGATCAGATCCAAGCAATTGAAGAAATAAAAGCTGACATGGAACGTGAACGCCCAATGGATCGATTGTTGTGTGGTGATGTTGGCTATGGAAAGACGGAAGTGGCGCTTCGTGCAGCATTTAAAGCGATTATGGATGGAAAGCAAGTGGCCCTACTTGTACCGACAACTATCTTGGCACAGCAGCATTATGAAACGATTCGTGAGCGTTTTCAAGACTTTGCTGTTAATATCGGCTTATTAAGTCGCTTTCGTACAAGAAAAGAGTTAAAAACAACAGCCGATGCAGTAAAAAATGGCACATGTGATATCGTCGTTGGGACACATCGTCTTCTCTCTAAAGACATAAACTTTGCAAAACTAGGTTTGCTTATTGTCGATGAAGAACAGCGATTTGGAGTGACACATAAAGAGAAAATTAAACAACTGAAAGCGAACGTCGATGTTCTAACCCTAACAGCTACTCCTATTCCACGGACCTTACACATGTCCATGCTTGGAGTCAGAGATTTATCTGTTATAGAAACGCCTCCAGAAAATCGGTTTCCGGTACAGACTTATGTTGTGGATTATAATGAGTCACTCGTTAGAGAAGCCATTGAACGAGAACTTGCGCGAGGTGGGCAAGTGTACTTTTTATACAATCGCGTAGAAGATATTGAATCGATGGCTGATAAAATCTCCATGCTTGTGCCAGAAGCAAATATTCAATTTGCCCATGGACGTATGACAGAAAATGAATTGGAGACGGTTATGCTCGACTTCTTAGAAGGGAATACAGATGTACTCGTCACGACCACCATTATTGAAACGGGTGTGGATATTCCTAATGTTAATACTCTCATCATCCATAACGCTGATCGAATGGGGCTTTCCCAGCTTTATCAGCTACGTGGACGAGTAGGGCGTTCCAATCGTGTGGCTTACGCTTACTTTACTCATCAGCGTGACAAAGTGTTAACAGAAGTTGCTGAAAAACGCCTACAATCAATTAAAGAATTTACGGAGCTCGGTTCAGGCTTCAAGATCGCGATGCGAGACTTGTCAATTCGGGGAGCCGGTAATTTACTAGGGGCGGAACAACACGGTTTTATTGCTTCGGTAGGGTTTGATCTTTATTCTCAAATGTTAAAAGATGCTATAGACGAGCGAAAGGAACAAGGGACTGACGGAGGAAACCCTCAGTCTGTGAAGGAACCAGATATCGAGCTCGATGTAAAAGTAGATGCTTACATTCCCGAATCCTATATTGCCGATTCTAAACAGAAGATTGATATGTATAAGCGGTTTAGATCCATCAACTCTCAACGAGACCTGTTAGACTTACAAAATGAAATGATTGACCGTTTTGGTGATTATCCATCTGAAGTAAGTTACCTCATGTCAGTGGCTAAAGTAAAGCTACTCGCTAAACAGGAAGGGATTGAATCTATTTCTGAGAAGAACCAACAATGTAAAGTGATTCTTAGTGAAGGAGCAACAGCAAGAATCGATGGGGCAAAGCTCTTCACTCTTGTTAACAAGCTATCCTCCAAATTACATTTATCAATGGCGGGGAGTCAAATTGTTATACACCTAAAAACAAAGTCTCTGTCAGACGGTGAATACATGGAGATTCTTGAACAAGTGCTTGGAAAGTTAGACGAAGTACGAAAAGATGAAGTGGCAAATGCCTAAAGATATCCAGTTATAAAGGGAAGGCTCGTCTTTAAGTTGATTACTTATCAGCTTAAGAGATGGGCCTTTTAAACATTTAAATAGTGAGGAACTTTAAGCGACGAAACGACGGCACGATCGTGAATGACTAATGGATAGTTATTCCATAGGTAAATAAACAACTTTATTCTTCAATTGGTGAATAGTTCTTTTTATTTTTCAGATAATAAGGACTAGCTTCTGAACCATAAAAGCTTAATAAGACATCCAGTCATTACAACAAAGAAAGCGAGGCAATGCATTGATGAAAGCAACGGGTATAGTGCGTCGTATCGATGATCTTGGCCGTGTCGTTATTCCGAAAGAAATCAGGCGGACTCTTCGCATACGTGAAGGAGATCCACTAGAGATTTTTGTCGACAGGGAAGGGGAAGTGATTTTAAAAAAATATTCACCTATTTCAGAGCTCGGCGATTTTGCTAAAGAATATGCAGAAGCGCTTTATGACAGTTTGAATCATATCGTACTTATAGCTGACAGAGATTCATTTATTACTGTTGCAGGGGGCTCAAAAAAAGATTATCACAATAAAGCCATTGGTGATTTAGTTGAAAAGACAATGGAAGAAAGAAAGTCCAATGTCAAGTCAGAGAAGGGTGAATATGTCATTGCAGGAGACACGAGTGAACCGATGGATGGCTATTGTATTTCACCGATAATTGCTAATGGGGATCCTATTGGAGCAGTATCGCTCATTAGCAAAGGGAGTGGATCAATAGGAGAAGTTGAGCAAAAATTAGCGGAAACTGCAGCAGGATTTTTAGCAAGACAAATGGAGCAATAGCAAAACATTATAGCAATTAGACGACTGTCCATAAATAAATAAGGGCAGTCTTTTCATATTTTGAACGTCACTTTGATCACCTTACACCTTTTTAAAGAGGATGCTAAAAAACGTTTTTTGAAAGCCTAAACGAGAGTGTTTTTCAACAGCAGTGAACCGGGAAATAAACTAAATGAGTGACTGGTGATAGGAGAAACCATGATACTTATGAAGCCGAATTAAAGCCTTTTTCGTATGCTATAATAGCATATAATTATATACGTCTAGAGAGGGCTGCTTTATGGAAGAGCAACGTCATAACGGTACTAACCAGCTTACATGGGTGAAGGGGGCCGTCTATTTATCATTAGCTGCATTTATCGCTAAAGGGCTAAGTGCACTCTATAAAATACCATACCAAAATATAACCGGTGATCAGGGGTTTTATGTTTATCAACAAGTTTATCCTATTTATGGGATAGCCTTTGTTTTGGGAACATATGGATTTCCACTTGTCATCTCACGGATGATTGCTAAGGAACACCCTGAACGATCTTTGAATGATCATACGCTAAAAACGGACCGATTATTATTTATATTTGTTTGCTTACTTTTTTTACACACGCTCATAGGTGCAGTCGTTATGGTAATGGCGAAACCACTTGCAATAGTGATGGGAGACCCTAATTTGACAGCAGCGATTCGTTGGATTGGCCCATCCTTTTTCCTTATCCCGTTTTTAGCTTTAGGTAGAGGTGTTTATCAAGGAATAGGTGCTGCTACACCATCTGCTATTTCCCAAGTATTAGAACAAGCTGTTAGAGTAACTGTTATCCTCTTTATTGCTATCATGGCTATGAGACAAGATGATCCTTATTTAGCTGGAACTTCAGCAGGGATCGGAGCTGTAGCTGGAGGGGTAGCAGGTGTGGCTCTCTTCCTTTTATTAACATTAAAGTATCGACAGTCTTTAACATTGCCGCTGACACCGCTAAAGTTGAAAAGGGGATGGTCAAGGGTTTGGAGGGCTGACTTAAAAGAATTATTATTGTCGGGCATCTTTGTCTCCATCAGCGCCATGGTGCTTGTTATTTTTCAGCTGACTGATACGTTCACGGTTTTTCGCCAGCTTATTGCTTCTGGTTTGTCTCATAGTGATGCTGCTATTCAGAAGGGGATATATGATAGGGGATGGCCGCTTGTTCAATTTGGGGCTGTGGTGACGACTGTTTTCTCCTATGCTGCTGTTCCTGTTATTGCAAAAGCATTTGAACATAAAGATTTCTCTAAAGTAAAAGGCGACATTACTAGGTCTATTAAAGTCTGCATTGTTTTTGGTGGAGCAGCAGCTACTGGGATGTCTGCTATTATGCCATCACTTAATAAGGTGATGTTTATGGATCAAGAAGGCACTGTTGTTTTACAAGTGTTTGCATGGGTTGTCTTTTTTGGTGCCCTCTTTATGACGATTGCGGCTCTCTTACATGCTGTGGGAAAATCAGGTCTTTCTGTACTCATTTTACTTGCAGGTTGTGCAGTTAAGCTGACACTTAACTGGTGGCTTATTGGTGAAACAGGTATTTTAGGAGCGGCTGTAAGCTCAATAATCGCCATGACAGGTATGGTGCTTCTCTCTGTATATATTTTATCAAACTATCGGTTATGGCGGCCGCTTCCGCTTAGCTTTTGGATGAAGTGGGTTGTCAGTTTAGTGATCATGACACTAGTGGTAAACTTATATTTATGGGGATTTAGTGCTTTGGCTAGCGATGGGAGATTGAATGAAGCCATTAAAGCCGTAACAGTCTCCATTTTCGGGGGCGTTATCTATCTCTGTTTAATAAAACAGTTTAGAATTCTCACACAAGATGAATGGGAAGCCTTACCTAAAATTGGGCGGAAAATCCCTTATAAAGTTAAAGGTAGTAAGTCATAGGAGGGTGAATATAAATGAGTTCCACGATTAGAATACTCGGATTAGGCGCAGGGGATATTGATCAGTTACCTGTTGGAATTTATAAAAAACTTATAAAACAAGAACTAGTTTTTTTAAGAACAGAAGATCATCCAGTTGTTGCCGAACTAAAAAGGGAAGGTGTGACGTTTAAAAGTTTTGATACCATATATAAAACCTATGACCAATTTGAAGAGGTGTATGAACACATAGTGAAAGAGTTAGTAGAAGCGGTCACGATTAAAGGTGAGATTGTCTATGCTGTACCTGGTCATCCGTTAGTAGCAGAAGCAACTGTGCAGCGGTTATTGGCGCACGGTGAAAATATAAACGTGGTCATTGAAGGTGGTCACAGTTTTCTTGATGCTATGTTTACGAGCTTAAAAATCGATCCCATCGATGGTTTTCAGCTAGTGGATGGGATGACGATGGACCCGTCAAGCCTTGACTTATCGAGCCATACAATTGTGGCGCAAGTATATGATCAGATGAGTGCTTCTCATGTGAAGCTAACATTAATGGAACGATTTCCAGACGATTACATAGTACATGTTGTGACAGCGGCTGGGACGGCTGAAGAGAGTGTGCGGACTGTTCCGTTGTATGAATTAGATAGAGTAACGACACTCAGTAATTTAACGGCAATTTACCTTGGGCCAATTAAAGATGAAACATTGCTATATCGGGAATTTTCAACGTTACGGCACGTCATAAAAACATTGCGGGGACCGAATGGTTGTCCATGGGACAAAAAACAAACGCACCAATCATTAAAAAAATACTTACTAGAAGAAACGTATGAAGTATTGGATGCTATAGATGAAAACGATGACGACCATTTAGCAGAAGAGCTCGGTGATGTGTTACTACAAGTACTGCTTCATGCACAAATAGGTGAAGATGAAGGGTATTTTAATATAGAGGATATCATCAGTATATTAACTGAAAAAATGATAAGACGGCACCCACACGTTTTTGGTGATAAGAAGGCAGATAATGCAGAAGAAGTTATAACGAATTGGGAAGAGATTAAACAACAGGAAAAAATAGCGAAGGGACACAAACGGGACATCTCTTTACTCGACGATATTCCGTCAGCTTTACCGGCCCTTCTTAAAGCTTTCAAATTACAAAAGAAAGCAGCTAAAGTGGGATTTGATTGGTCCGAGGAAGCACCTATGTGGATGAAGCTTCAAGAAGAAATCTCTGAATGGCTTCAAGCACTAAAAGAAGGAGCTAACGATAACGCTGTCGAAGAACTAGGGGATGTCTTATTTGTTCTTGTTAACTTGGCCAGATACCATGAGATAGATCCAGAAGAAGCACTCACTAAAACGAATAATAAATTTAGGCGGCGTTTTAACTATATAGAAGATCAATTAGCGAAGGATGGCTTACAAGCTGACGCTGTCTCGTTACAAAAATTAGACGAGCTTTGGGAAAAAGCAAAACAAGAGGAACGTAAAGGAGAGGAATGAAATGAGGTTAGATAAATATTTAAAAGTGTCACGCCTGATTAAACGACGAACTATGGCTAAAGAAGTGGCTAGTCAAGGAAGAGTAAAAGTAAACGGGCAGCCGGCAAAGCCGGGAACAGAAGTAAAGCCAGGAGATGAATTAGAGGTGTTATTCGGGCAAAAGCATATGACAATTAGAATTGATCGTGTAGAAGAAGCAGCAAAGAAAGAGGATGCAGCTACTTTTTACAGTATCTTAAAAGAAGAGCGGATAGATAATAACTAAAGGGCTTGTTCTATTTATATCAGCTTCTACATACATTAGCAGTAAAGAATGTATAGAGGAGGATGGAAATGGAACAATCATATCATCATATCCCATCTGGAGGAGGTCGTAATGGCCGTGACCACCAGTTAATTTTAAAATCAAGAAGATTATTAGATATTACAGGTGTTAAACAGGTAGAGAGCTTTGATAGTGAAGAGTTTTTGCTTGAGACGGATATGGGTTTTTTGTCAATTCGTGGGCATGATCTACAAATGAAGAATCTCGATGTGGAAGAGGGGAATGTCTCAATTAAAGGGACGATAGAGGATCTTGTTTACTTAAATCAGCTTCACGGTGAAAAAACAAAGGGCTTATTTGGGAAGTTATTTAAGTGACTCTAGATATACAAGTGCTCTCTATGGTGTCTAGTATCGCTACAGGCATTTGGCTCGGAGCCTCCTTTGATACTTACGAAAGAATTTCAGGAAAGCGCCACATGTTTAAGTGGACAAGGATAATGAACGATTTTTTGTTTTGGATTGCCCAAGCTCTCTTGTACTTTATTCTATTATTAAATATTAATAATGGAGAAGTACGTGTTTATTTGTTACTGTCGATTGTGCTTGGATATGCCGCCTACCGTGCTATGTTTGAAGGGGTGTATAGACGAATACTTGAAAAAGTGTTAAAGGTCATACACTCCATGTACATGTTTTTAGTCCATTTGACCTATGTATTTTTTATAAATCCAATAAAAGGTCTGTTGAAACTCCTTCTTCGCTTAGGTATGATAGTGTTATTAACAATGTGGGGCCTAGTATCATTTATTTTAAAGTGGACCTTAAGACCTATTATTTTGCTTGTGCAATTTATAGACAATAAACTAGGACAACCTTTTTTAAAACAACGTAAAGCGGTGCTGTTACTTTCAGAACGTCTAATGAGTTTTTTTCACATAAAAAAGAAATGAAGGAATCAAAGGGGTGAAAACATGCAACAGGATAATCAGAAGAAAATCCGGAGATTAACATCTGAGTATATGGAAAAGCAAGTACAAATGGAAGAGCAGCGATTACGACGTCAAAAAGGCTTAGTCCGGCGATTGTCCGTGTTTGCTGTTGTATTCCTTATTATTTTGGGGACCGGAGGGTCAGTGCTTTATCAGCAGTATGTATCTATTCAAAAGCAACAGGAGACAAATGAGAGTTTGGAAGAGGATCTGATCGCTATGGAAAAGGAAGCTTCACAACTTGAACAAGAGATAAAGTGGTTGAATGATCCAGAGTACATCGCCGAACTAGCAAGGCGCGATTATTTCTTGACACAAGATGGTGAAATATTATTCCAGCTCCCACGCCGGTCAGCGGACGACAATTGACACCTATCTCTTTACATTTGTATAATATAGTAAATGATATATTAGTTCCATGAAGGAGGAGCATTTTTTACATGTCCATCGAAGTAGGCAGTAAGTGTCAAGGGAAAGTTACTGGAATTACTAATTTCGGTGCTTTTGTTGAATTGCCCAGTGGGAGAACAGGCCTCGTGCATATTAGTGAAGTGGCTGATAGTTATGTGAAGGACATTAATGAGTTCTTAACGGTTGGGGATGATGTGACAGTTAAAGTTATGAATGTTGAAAAAGACGGTAAAATCGGACTTTCCATTCGTAAAGCAAAGGCACCTGAAGAAGGAGCAAAAAAAGCGGAACGGCCCGCTCGACAGTCAGTTAAGCCAAGACGTAAAGAACATCCGTCACTGTCCTTTGAAGATAAAATGAATCGATTTTTAAAAGATAGTGAGGAGAGACTTTCTTCATTGAAACGAAATACTGAATCCAAACGCGGGGGGCGGAATACCAAACGCGGCTAAGAAACTTACTGCTGATCGATATAATAGAGTGATGTACAATTCGATAAGTAAAGCCACTAACAATAGACAGGTAATTGTTAGTGGCTTTTTTGTGTATCTCTTTATATGAAAGAATGGTTATAGGGAACGGTCTCGTTAACGTTATGCTGATTAGATCGTTAAACGTAGACAAAAAAGTGCGACAAAAAGGCAGGTCAATTTGCGACAATGACGGCAATAAACAAATTGACCCAACATTTTGCAGGAAGACATACATTATGTTGAGTAAGTCACCAATATGTCTCACCTTATGATAGCTAGACGTATGCCGTAGATTAAGGTCGAAGAGTTTTTATAGTTGGCACCATTTGTTTGACAAAATTTGTGAGTCTCCCATGTTTTAATTAGAGGACGAACTTAAAACAGGGTGGTGGAAGAATGTTTGTAAGAAGTGGTGTACAGAGTGTGATTAAAATGAATGGACAAGCTATTTCAGTGGTTGAAGGCTTGAAAGGCTTTGTAATAAGGAAGTCTCTATCTTTAACAGAAAGAAAGGTAGATAAAGTAAAAATTCAGGCACTAAAACGGCTTCTTCTTATTATGGGGGTTGGCTTCTTATTAGGTAGGTCAGTCATTTTGCTACAGCTACTTCCATTTGCAATTCCCTTCTTGGCTGTTGTATTTAAATGGAGGCGGAATTTAACATTACCAGCTGCGTTTGCTCTCATCGCCGGCTCTACAAGTTTGTCGTTTGGATATGCGGGCCATACGACAGTCGCCATTTTATTATATTTTCTTTTACAAGCAGTCGTTGAAAAGATAAGTAAAAGTAAGAACTTTTTACCGATAACCGTATTTTTAGCTGTAGCAGGGACGAGGTACTTAAGCCTTATTATTCAAGAAGGGGCATCTATGTATCATATTTTCGCTGCCTCTGTTGAAGGTGGACTAGCTTTAGTCGTGACTCTTATCTTTTTTCAGAGCCTCCCTTTAATTTTTGAAAGAAAAAAACAAATAAACTTAAAGCACGAAGAAGTCGTGTGTCTTGTTATATTGCTCGGATCACTTCTGACTGGGACTGTAGGTTGGCTTATTTACCAAATGTCTGTGGAACATATTGTTGCGAGATATGTGGTACTTATCTTTGCTTTTTCTGGGGGGGCAACGATTGGGGCTACCGTAGGTGTCATTATGGGATTGATCTTATCGTTAGCAAGTGTCTCGCATCTTGTTTCCATGAGTTTACTGGCTTTTGCAGGACTTCTTGGAGGATTGCTTAAAGAAGGGGGAAAAGTAGGGACAGCACTGGGACTAGTTATTGCAAGCTTATTGATGGCGATGTATGCAGATAGTCAATCTTCATTGAATGTGACGTTGTTTGAAAGTCTTACAGCGGTTGCTTTCTTTTATCTGACGCCGAAGAAATGGACGAGCAGTCTTGCTGGATATATACCAGGTACTGTGGAGTATACACAGGAACAACAAAAATATTTAAGAAAAATTAGAGATGTCACTGCTGGGAAGGTAGAACAGTTTTCTGACTTATTTCTCAGCTTGTCCCGGACTTTCTCCTTTCACGGAAAAACGGAAGAAGATGAAGAAAAAGAATGCGAGGTAGATTTGTTTTTAAGCAGTGTGACAGAAGCTACGTGTCAGACGTGCATGAAAAAACAGCAATGTTGGGCAAGGGACTTTGATAAAACATATGGATTAATGGAGCAGATAATGGGAGCGTGTGAGAAGGATGGTGACATAAAAGACAGAGCATTGGCAGCAGTGTGGAAGAAACATTGTATTATTGACACAAAAGTAGTGGATACAATCAATGGGAAATTGAAAGAACGTGATGGCGAAATGCGTTTGAGAAATCAACTTTTAGAAAGCAGACAATTAGTAGCAGAGCAATTAATTGGGGTATCACAAGTGATGGAAGATTTTGCGAAAGATATTCAAAGGGAGAAAAAAGTTCATGAACAGCAAGAAATAGATATTAAAAACTCATTGTCAGAAGCGGGTGTTGACGTAGACTTAGTGGATATTTATAGCCTTGAGCCTGGAAATGTAGATGTGGAAATGATCATCCCTTCTAATTCCTATAATGAAGCTGAAAAAGTGATAGCACCGCTATTGTCAGATATTTTACGTGAATGTGTCATCGTAAAACACACCGAAGCTGCACGCGCTACAGGACCAGAAACAAAAGTTGTATTCGCCTCAACAAAAACGTTTGTTATTAATCAAGGGGTGGCTCACACCGCGAAAGGAGGTAAATGGGTATCAGGAGACAGTTATTCGACGATGGAAATTGGAGAAGGGACGTATGCCATGGCCATTAGTGATGGAATGGGAAACGGACGTCGTGCACACATCGAAAGCCAAGAAACCATTGATTTATTGCGTCGAATTCTGCTTTCTGGGATTGATGAGACAGTCGCTATAAAGTCGATTAACTCTGTTCTATCTCTTAGATCAAACGAAGAAGTCTTCTCCACACTTGATCTTGCCATGCTTGATTTACAAACTGGCAAAGCAAAATTTCTCAAAGTTGGCTCAACACCAAGCTACATCAAGCGTGGGGATCAAGTGATGTCTCTAGAGGCGGGGAATCTGCCTATTGGCATGATTAGAGAGATGGACGTGGATGTTGTATCTGAACAACTTAAGGCAGGTGATCTGTTAATTATGATGAGTGATGGCGTATATGAGGCGTCCAAACACGTAGAAAACAAGGATATTAGAATGAAGCGAATGATTCGAGAAATGATGACAAAAGATCCTCAAGAGGTGGCGGACTTACTTATGGAAAAAATGATACGTGATGCTGACGGGGAAATACATGATGATATGACGGTTTTAGTAGCAAAAGTAGATCATTATTTACCCGAATGGGCCACGTTTTCAGCCCCTGAAAAGGAGTGGGCTTAAAACAGAGTATAAAATCTCTGAATCTTGTAAAAGCTGATAAAAAACAAGATAGGAGTGGGCTTATGAGTCGTGGTACAATTAGACAAATTTTGTTAATTACTGATGGGTGTTCAAATGCTGGGGAAGATCCAGTGGCAATGGCGGCAATTGCCAAAGAAGAGGGGCTATGCGTCAATGTCATTGGCATTTTAGATGATGATGATGAAAATGAAAGAGGTATGTCAGAAGTGAATGATATTGCTGCAGCTGGAGGGGGAATGAGTGACGTTGTATATGCCAAAGCTCTTTCACAAACTGTCCAGATGGTCACGAAGAAAGGGATGACACAAACCATTCATGGAGTTGTAAACCGAGAAATCTCACAGATCCTCGGTAAAGACCAAGAGATGGATGACCTAGCACCTGAAAAGCGAGAAGAATTAATGGAAGTAGTAGATGAATTAGGAGAAACATCTCAGCTTGATATGGTTATTTTAGTGGATACAAGTGCTAGTATGAGAAATAAGCTGCCTCGTGTCCAGGAGGCGTTGTTAGATTTGTCTCTAAGCCTCAAGTCTCGAGAAGGTGATAACTATTTCTGTCTGTATTCATTTCCCGGGAAAAGAAACCCAGTAGAGAAACTTTTATCATGGACACCACAATTAGATTCGCTTAAAGGCGCATTTAAAAAACTGTCTACATCGGGAGTGACGCCAACAGGGCCAGCTATTATGGAAGCGATTAAACTGTATAGTAAGCGAATGAAGAAAGGCGTTACAAATGATGAAACAACCTTCATCGAAGAGTCTGGACAATAACTTTTATCCTGGGCAAACCATCACAGGAAGGTGGCACGGAAAAAAATACGTCATCCTCAAAGTTTTGGGGGAAGGGGCTATTGGTAAAGTATATTTAGCAAGACATGGCAGACAATTGATGGCACTTAAGGTTGCACACAATGCCATGTCCGTTTCCTCTGAAGTCCATGTACTTAGACAAATATCGAAGGTCCAAGGGTTATCGCTCGGACCTTCTTTCCTTGATATGGATGATGTTGCAACAGCACAAGGTAACATTACGTTTTATGCTATGGAGTATATTCATGGTGAACCATTTTTACCTTTTGTAAGAAATAAAGGGATTGAATGGCTTGGGATTTTTGTAGTGCAATTACTAGGCGATTTACAAAAAATGCATGACAAAGGTTGGGTCTTCGGTGATATTAAGCCCGAAAATTTACTTATAACATCTAATCCGTATCAATTGAGGTGGATTGACCCAGGCGGTGTTACGAAGAGGGGGCGATCTATTAAAGAATACACAGAGTTTTTTGATCGTGGCTATTGGGGGGCTGGTGATCGCAAAGCGGATCCCGCATACGATTTGTTTTCTGTGTCAATGTTAATAGTGAATCGTAGCTATCCCGCTCGCTTTTATAAAGAAGGAGTAAAAGGAACTCGTGTCATTATAGAGAAAACGTCCAAACAGGCTAGCTTAATACCTTACGCTCCTATTATTGAAAAAGGAGTCACGCAACGATATGAGCATGCACTTGAGATGAAAAAGGATGTGATGGAAGTGTTACGAGCACAGCAGGCGAACGTACCTCCCTCCAGGAAAAAGAAACGAATATCCTCTTTTATGAAGCAAAAACATGCTTCTGCTATTACTTCGTCAACCTCTCGTACCGCTAAAAAAAGAAGCGGGTTTAAGGAGACGGCCATTTTTGCCTCTTTTCTTCTTATCCTATATATTCTATACTTGACGGGATAAACGATATTATAAAAGTATGGGGTTTGGATAGAATCGGGGGTGTAACGTATGCAAGCCGCTGATGAAGTGATGGATATGTGCTTGTTGGCAGGGGAAATTATGTTGAAGTATGGGGCAGAAACATATCGGGTTGAAGAAACACTAGAGAGGATGGCTAGGGCTTCAGGATTTACGAATGTTCACTGCTTTACAACGACGACGGGGATATTTCTATCTTTTGAAGAGCGAAAGGGTAAGGAAGATCTCATGCAAATGGTGCGTATTGATGACCGGATGCAAGATCTGAATAAAGTAACGGAAGTGAATCAAGTTTCCCGTGAATTCACAGCAGGCCAATTGACGGTTGAAGCAGCACATGAGCGTTTAATACAGATACATAAGACACCGATCCATTATCCGATTTGGCTAATTCATCTAGCTGCAGGCGTAGCGGGAAGTGGGTTTTCTTACTTGTTCGGGGGAAGACTTGTGGATTTATTGCCAGCCTATATTGCAGCTGTACTGGCTAGTGTCACATTAGTCGAATTTGAGCGTTATTTAAAAGTACGTTTTGCAGCTGAAATGGCGGCTGCTTTTATTGGTGGCTCGGTAGCCATTTTTTTAGTCTTTGTGGGGATAGGGAGTAGTCTTGATCAAATTATTATCGGCTCTCTCATGCCTCTTGTTCCTGGCGTTCCATTGACAAACGCAGTGCGTGATTTATTATCAGGGGATTTGCTTGCAGGGATGAGCCGTGGGGTAGAAGCGTTACTTACATCGTTGTCAATAGCCAGTGGAATTGCACTAACAATTTCGTTATTTTTGTAAGGAGGGGTACATATGCAGTTGTTATTAGAATTAATTATTACATTTGCTGCTATTATCGGATTCGGCATCATTTTCAGTGTGCCAAAACGGGCCCTTCTTCTCGGTGGTGGAATTGGTGTTATCACATGGTTTGTCCTCCAGACAGGAATAACGCTTGGTGCCTCAAGCGTTTTCTCTACCTTGCTTGCCTCATTGTCTGCTGCGACTATAGCCCATCTTCTAGCAAAAAAAATTCGCATCCCGGTGACAACACTCTCTATTCCTGGGATACTCCCTCTAGTACCAGGAAGTAGAGCTTATTTTACAATGTTGTCATTTGTGGAAGGAGATTATATACAAGGACTCGAGTACGGAGTAGAAACGATGCTACAAGCTGGTGCAATTGCAGGGGGGCTCGTACTTGCATTATCGATCTTTTCATTTGGGAAAGGGATAGGGAACCGTTATGAAGCAGGTCATTAATTCATTCATTACTAAACATGGTCTAATTGAAGAGGGAGATCATTTACTAGTTGCGGTATCTGGTGGGCCAGATAGTATGGCGTTAATTCACTACTTAATAGAACTAAGTCACTTAAAAAAGGTTCAGTTAAGTGTTACACATGTGGAGCATGGCCTAAGAGGTGAGGAATCAAAAAAAGATGCGGAATTGGTGGCATCTTTTTGTCAGAAACATATGGTGCCTTTTTATTTATATGAAGCAGATGTCAAGAAAAAGAAACAGCAGCAAGCCGTGTCGACACAAGATGCGGCGAGGTTATGTCGTTATGAATGGTTCGAACATTTAATGCATAAGTTAGGTACAACAAAGCTTGTCACAGCCCATCATGGGGATGATCAGATTGAGACGATGCTAATGAGACAAATGCGTGGCAGTTTGTCCGGAAGAAAAGGAATTCCGGTAAAAAGGATGTTTGCCGGAGGGTATATCATTCGCCCCTTGTTAGCAGTCGAAAAAGACAAACTTCTCGAATATTGCTCTACTCATAACATTCCATATCGTAAAGATGGATCAAATGATGAAGATACGTATTTAAGAAATCGTATTCGACAGCAGTTACTCCCTTTCATTAAAAAAGAGAACCCAAAGGCCCATCACGTATTCCAGTGGCAGTCCGAAGTTTTGACAGATGAAGAAGAATGGTTTCAACATGAGACAAAACAGGTCGTAGAGAAAGTAATCACCTTTAAAGGCTCTCATAAAATAACTGTCTCACTTGAAGCTTTTGGTGAAGTGGCTAAAGCTTTACAAAGACGGGCCATTCATCTAATATTAAACTATCTTTTAATCAGTCATCAGTTACAATTTGATCGCTCTCATATTGAGGCTATTATTGATTTAATAAGGAAAGAACATCCATCTGGAGAAGTCCATTTGCCTAAAAATATAACTGTAGAAAAGTCATACGACAGCTTAGTTTTCTCTAAAAAAACACCTGTTTTAAAAGAGGAATTATGGGATCAGAAGAAGGAATTAGTTTTACCTCTCCCTGGTAAACTGACGTGGGCAACTGGGACGATATGTACTGATACTATAGTTGGAAAAATTCCGTTAAAAAATGAACCACATGACACCTTTATTGATTTAAATAAAGTATCTTTGCCGTTCATTATCAGGACGCGTCGAGCAGGTGACCGTATGTCTTTTTTGGGAGGAAAAGGAACGAAGAAATTAAAGGATGTTTTTATTGAGGAGAAAGTTGCTAAAGGAGATCGTGATCTTTGGCCCATTGTTACCGATAGTCATGGTACAATATTATGGGTGCCTTTATTGAAGCGCTCAAATGAAGGAGTTGTAGATGATAAGTCAGAAAATGTCGTACAATTGACTTATCGCGCTTATACATAATGAGATTGTCTGTAACTGGTAAAAATGATTATGCACATTATAGGAGGTACGTGTAAAGACTATGCGAGAAGACATTGAAGAGATATTAATTTCTGAAGAGGATATTCAGAAAAAAATTAGTGAATTAGGTGCAAAATTAACGGAAGAATATGAAGGGAAGTTCCCATTGGTCGTTGGTATTCTCAAAGGGTCTTTACCTTTTATGGGAGATTTAATTCAAAAAATTGATACACACATTGAGTTTGATTTAATGGATGTGTCAAGTTATGGAACTGAAACAGTTTCGTCTGGTGAGGTCAAAATTGTAAAAGACCTTAATACGTCAGTAGAAGGAAGAGATGTTCTCATCCTTGAAGACATTATAGATAGTGGTAACACACTAAGTTATTTAGTAAAACTGTTTCACTATCGACAGGCTAAATCAGTGAAAATCGTCACCTTGCTTGATAAACCAGAAGGGCGTACGCAAGAAATACACCCTGATATAGCAGGCTTTACTGTTCCTGACAAGTTTGTTGTAGGCTATGGCCTTGATTACATTGAGCGTTATCGAAATCTGCCTTATATCGGTGTGCTGAAGCCTGAGATTTATCAAAGTTAATTCGTTGTGATTGATGACATTTGTATGATACTATTACCTAAGTGTATTTGACGTGGGAGGAGGTTCAGGATGAATCGGATTTTTAGAAATACGATCTTTTATGTATTGATTTTCTTAATTATTGTCGGAGTAGTCAGTGTATTCCAAGGGGACCCTGATGAAACAACAGAAATGACATTTAATGAATTCCGACAGGAGCTGGAAAATGACAATATTGAATCGTTGTCGATTCAGCCCCGTTTAGATGTATATGCAGCTAGAGGTCAACTAAGAGGTGCAGAAGATGATGAGTACTTTACAGTGAATGTACCAGACCTTCAAGCCTTTTTAGAAGAAGTTATTGCCTCAACTGGGGAACAAGGTTTAGATGAACTAGTGTTTGAACAGGCTGAGGAGCCTAGCGGATGGGTGAATTTCTTCACGGCGATTATTCCATTCGTCATTATATTCATTCTCTTCTTCTTCCTGTTAAGCCAAGCTCAGGGTGGCGGCAGTCGAGTCATGAACTTCGGAAAGAGTAAGGCGAAGCTCGTGAGTGAGGATAAGAAAAAGGCCCGCTTCAAAGATGTGGCAGGAGCTGATGAAGAAAAGCAAGAGTTAGTTGAAGTAGTTGATTTCTTAAAAGAGCCGCGGAAATTTGCAGATATAGGTGCTCGCATTCCTAAAGGGGTACTTCTTGTAGGACCACCAGGGACTGGTAAAACATTGATTGCCCGAGCGGTAGCTGGAGAAGCAGGTGTACCATTCTTCTCAATTAGTGGGTCTGACTTCGTTGAAATGTTTGTTGGTGTGGGTGCGTCTCGTGTTAGAGATTTATTTGAAAATGCGAAGAAGAATGCACCGTGTATTATATTTATTGACGAGATTGATGCGGTTGGACGTCGACGTGGTGCAGGCCTAGGCGGCGGGCATGATGAAAGAGAACAAACGTTGAACCAATTGCTAGTTGAAATGGATGGTTTTGGTGTCAATGAAGGGATTATTCTCATTGCAGCCACAAACCGTGCAGATATTCTTGACCCTGCGTTATTACGTCCAGGACGTTTTGATCGTCAAATTATGGTTGGTCGTCCTGATGTTAAAGGGCGTGAAGCGGTTCTAGAAGTCCATGCTAAAAACAAGCCGCTCCAAGATGACGTAAACTTAAAGACCATTGCTCAGCGAACGCCAGGCTTTTCTGGGGCTGACTTAGAAAACTTATTAAATGAAGCAGCTCTTGTTTCTGCCCGTGCTAATAAGAAGAAAATTGATATGGAAGCGGTGGAAGAAGCGATTGATCGAACGATTGCTGGTCCATCGAAGAAAAGCCGTGTCATATCTGAAAAAGAGAAAAATATTGTTGCTTATCACGAAGCAGGTCATACTGTTGTTGGGGTCAAATTGGAAAGTGCAGATATGGTTCACAAAGTGACCATTGTGCCTCGTGGTCAAGCAGGTGGGTACGCGATGATGCTGCCTAAAGAAGATAGATACTTCATGACCAAGCCAGAGCTCCTTGATAAAATTGTCGGATTGCTTGGTGGACGTGTGGCAGAAGAAGTGATGTTTAATGAAGTTTCTACAGGCGCTCATAATGATTTCCAGCGTGCTACAGGTATTGCTAGGAAAATGGTTATGGAATACGGTATGAGTGATAAACTAGGACCTGTTCAATTCGGTAGCTCTCAAGGAGAAGTTTTTCTTGGACGAGATATTAATAATGAGCAGAACTATAGTGAAGCGATTGCTCACGAGATTGATATGGAAGTTCAACGTATATTGAAGGAGTCTTATGAACGATGTAAACAAATACTCCTTGAAAATAAGGCAAGCCTAGAGATTGTAGCAAAAACATTACTAGAACACGAAACGTTAGATGCGGAACAAATTCGCTCACTCATCGAAGAAGGCAAGCTTCCGGACGATCACCATGTGACAAAGAAATTAAATGGTGACTCTGATCATAATGATGATGTAACGGTGAATATCCAAGGTAAAGAAGAAGAGAAAGATGCCATGGAAGATTTCCTTGGTTCTCGTTATAACAGTGATGACAGTGATGACAGTCATGACAATGATGAATCCACTGAGTCCAATGATGAAGGTAAAAATGAAAACAACGATAGAAAATAAGATGAATAAATGACTGAAAGTGTCCCGCAACACCGTGTCATCCATCAAAGTAGGTTAAACCAACCCTTCATAAAGAGTGGCTTAGAAGGTTTAACGAAAGGTGGAGAACGGGAACTGTGGGGCACTTTTTTGTATTTTTGAGAGAATAGGGGGGTGTAGTATGAATCTTGTTATGGATGTTGGGAATACAAAAATTGCTTTAGGGGTATATGAAGGAGAAGAACTCTTATCTCATTGGACAATTGAAACGAATGTAGGTAAATCGACAGATGAATATATCGCTCTTTTTCATCAGCTTTTTCAATTAAGGGGGCTAGATGCTAGTGAGGTACACGACATCCTTATTTCATCAGTTGTGCCCCAGCTTGATCAACGTTTAATACTAGTATGTCAGTCTTATTTCAACTTGACACCTATGTTCGTTGGGCCCGGAATTAAAACGGGCCTTAACATACTCTATGATAACCCTAAAGAAGTTGGTTCCGATCGGATCGCGAATGCTGTAGCGGGTATAGCGTATTATGGTGCCCCGTTAATCATCATTGATTTTGGCACGGCTACGACATTTTGCTACATTACGAAAAACAATCAATATGCAGGAGGAGCTATTGCTCCAGGTATGTCTATTTCTATGAACGCTCTTTCTCAACATGCGGCGAAATTACCTGACATTGATACGTTTAAAGCACCAAATGTCATTGCGAAAAATACCGTCCATGCTATGCAATCAGGTTTTCTTTATGGGATGGCGGGGCAAGTTGAAGGGATGGTTAGTCGAATAAAAGAAGAAATGGGTGCTGATTTAAAAGTGGTTGCTACAGGTGAGCTGGCTGCCTTAGTAAAAAAAGAAACAACTGCTATTACGGTTGTGGATGAATGGCTGACGTTAAAAGGGCTACAGTTAATTTATAAAAAAAATCGAAATGCGTAACACGAATGTGTATTTAAAGGAGTACTGATAACAATGAAAGACTACTTAGTTAAAGCATTAGCGTTTGAAGATACAGTGAGAATATACGCTATACAATCAACTGAAATGGTGAAAGAAGCGGCTAGGCGTCAAAAAACATGGCGCACTGTCACGGCGGCATTAGGTAGAGCACTTACAGCAGGCACGATGATGGGAGCAATGCTGAAAGGGGACGAAAAACTAACCGTAAAAATAGAAGGTAACGGGGCTGCATGCCCTATTATTGTGGATGCGAAAGCTAACGGTACCGCAAGGGGATACGTAACTCAGCCACATCTTGATCCAGAGAGGAAGCCAAATGGGAAATTGGATGTTTCAGCTGTTGTAGGCACAGAAGGGTCGCTCTCGGTTGTAAAAGACCTCGGAATGAAAGAACATTTCACAGGGAGTGTGCCACTCGTTTCCGGAGAATTAGGAGAGGATTTCACGTATTATTTTGCATCATCTGAGCAGACCCCATCTTCTGTTGCATTAGGTGTTATTATTGGTCAGGGTGAAGAGGTAGACGCAGCAGGTGGATTTATCATTCAAATGATGCCAGGTGTGAAAAATGAGACGGTTGATCTATTAGAACAAAGACTAAGCCATATTCCACCTATTTCATCGCTCATACAGCAAGGTAAGACACCAGAAGAAATCATTGGCCTACTAGCAGGAGATAATAATTATCGCATTATGGATAAAATAGCTACTTTATTTGAATGTCATTGCTCTAAAGAACGTATCGCCAATGCGATTATTGGGTTGGGAGAACAAGATATTAAAGAAATGATTGAGGAAGATGAAGGTGCAGAAACAACATGCCACTTTTGTAATGAAATTTATACATTTTCCCGTGGAGAACTCCAAACACTTCTTGAGGAAAAGCGTTCTGAAGATTCATAATATTTACCTTGACCTTGTTGTCAAGTTTTGTTAAACTCAATCTAAGATTAAACCAATGAACTTACTTGGAATTGAGGAGGAGATTGAATGGTAAAAGTAGCAAATTCCATCACTGAACTGATCGGTGATACACCTTTAGTTAAACTGCAACGACTTGTAAGTGACGACCATGCAGATGTTTACTTGAAGTTAGAATTTATGAACCCAGGTAGCAGTGTAAAAGACCGAATTGCTTTAGCCATGATTGAGGATGCTGAAGAAAAAGGCGCTCTTAAAGCGGGAGATACAATTGTAGAACCGACTAGTGGAAATACAGGAATCGGTTTAGCCATGGTAGCTGCTGCAAAAGGTTATCGAGCCGTGCTAGTAATGCCTGAAACGATGAGTATGGAAAGACGAAATCTTCTTCGAGCTTACGGAGCTGAACTCGTATTAACGCCTGGTCCTGATGGTATGGGTGGAGCGATTAAAAAAGCGACTGAATTGCAAAAAGAGCATGGTTATTTTATGCCTCAGCAATTCGAAAATGCAGCTAACCCAAAAGTTCATCGTGAAACAACAGGGAAAGAATTGTTAGAACAAGTAGGCGGGCAGCTTGACGCCTTTGTTTCAGGAATTGGAACTGGAGGAACAATAACTGGAGCAGGAGAAGTCTTAAAAGAGAAGTTCCCGAATATGAAACTTATTGCGCTGGAACCAGCTGATTCACCAATTTTATCAGGAGGCCAAAAAGGACCGCATAAAATTCAAGGAATCGGAGCCGGTTTTGTACCGGAAATCTTGAATACCAACTTATATGATGAAGTAATGACAGTCACAACCGAGCAGTCATTTGAATATGCAAGGAGAGCTGCTAAGGAGGAAGGGATTTTAAGCGGCATCTCTTCTGGCGCAGCTATTTATGCCGCATTAGAAGTAGCTAAACGGCTCGGAAAAGGAAAGAAAGTTGTAGCAGTAATTCCGAGTAATGGAGAGCGCTATTTAAGCACACCACTTTATCAGTTTGAAGAAGAGAGTTAATTAATTGAAAAAAGAGCGTCGGCTTTGAAGGGCTTCGTTGTCATCAATGTTTAAAACAACGAAAGAGCACTTACATGAGCTGATGCTTTTTTACTTTGTAGAGTGACTTACTTGGATTTCTACAAAGTGAACGTAATTAAAACATGAGCTGATGGCCATAAGGCTCTGATGATTGCGCCATAATGAAAAGCCCCGTATAATAGTTGAAAGACAATACCGCTTTTTAAGTAATAAAGAGATAGAACGTTTAAGTAGCTGAGGTGGACAAACTATGAGCACAATTAGTTATAAAGCCATTGGAGATGCAGTCGGGCTGTCAACTGTAGCTGGTGATTGGTTTAGCACATATATAAAGCTTGTACAAGATGAAAAAAATCATGTGTTGCTTGAAAGTGGCAGAGGCGGCCGATATTCAATTATAGGGGTGTCACCTTGGGCGATCATAAAAGGGAAAGACTATCTTCTTACGATTGAGACTAAGGAAGGTAGAAGTGAGAAACAGGGGCCACTTTTGTCGTCGTTACGTGAATGGCTAAGCTCTTATAAACTAAATACTGATGATACCCTTCCTGATTTTCAAGGGGGACTGATTGGGCAACTCAGCTATGATCTTGTAAGAGAGATAGAAAAACTCCCTAATCTGGCCAAAGATGATTTAGCTACTGACGATTTGTATTTACTAGCATTTGATGAGGTTTACGTGATTGATCACCAAACTGAAGAGCTTTGGTTTATCGCCATTGTGCCTTGTGAAAGAGAACAAAAAGCTAAGGGGAAATTGAGAAGTATGCGGGAGCGCTGGCTAGCTGCAGCGATAGAAAGTGAAGGCGGCAACTTATTTAGACGGGAGCCTTCTACGTCTACGGTATCTGAAAGTTCTTACGCTATTCCTGAACGGTCTTTTCAGGAGTCTGAATTTATTGAAGCTGTAGAAAAAACAAAAGAGTATATTCGTGATGGTGATGTTTTCCAAGTGAACTTATCAGTCCGGGAATCAAAGCCGGTGATAAGTGAACCTCTCCATATGTATCATTGTCTAAGACAGGTGAACCCATCACCATACATGGGATTTATGTCCACCGAAGATTTCCAATATGTAAGTGCCTCACCGGAATTACTTGTAAAAGTAAAGGGAAGCACCGTTTCCACTAGGCCGATTGCCGGAACTCGTTCACGAGGAGCAAATGAGGATGAAGATCAAGCGTTAGCGAACACATTGCTGAAAAATGAAAAAGAACGGGCCGAACATATTATGCTTGTAGATCTAGAAAGAAATGATTTAGGACGCGTTTGTAACTATGGTTCTGTGGAAGTGAACGAGTTGATGGTGATTGAAAAGTATTCTCATGTGATGCATATTGTGTCTAACGTTAGAGGTATCAAATCACCTGAATATGATGCTTTAGATGTTGTGGCAGCGACCTTCCCTGGGGGGACGATTACAGGTGCTCCGAAAGTTCGTACGATGGAAATTATTGAAGAATTAGAGCCAGTTCGGCGTGGTGTATATACTGGGTCGTTTGGATGGCTGGGGTTTAATGGTGATATGGAATTAAATATTACGATACGGACGATGATTGTAAAGGATGGTTTGGTTCATGTACAAGCTGGGGCCGGAATCGTCATTGATTCACAGCCTGCTGCAGAGTATAAAGAGGCATTAAAGAAAGCAAAAGCCTTATGGCAAGCGAAAGAGATGAGCGAGGAAGAGATTGAGCTGAGGAGGAATAAATAATGATTTTAATGATTGATAATTATGATTCTTTTACGTATAATCTTGTTCAATATTTAGGTGAAATGGGAGAAGAGCTTATTGTTAAGCGGAATGATCAACTGACCATTGGCGATATTGAGACGCTTAAACCAGATTACTTAATGATTTCGCCCGGTCCATGCACACCTAATGAAGCAGGAATTAGTATGGAAGCGATTAAGCATTTTGCTGGGAAAACACCTATTTTTGGTGTCTGTTTAGGACATCAATCAATGGCTCAAGTGTTTGGTGGCGATGTTATAAGAGCGGAACGTTTAATGCATGGTAAAACATCAGAAGTAACTCACGACGGTAAAACTATCTTTACAAATGTAGAAACACCATTTACAGCTACAAGGTATCACTCCCTTATTGTTAAACCTGAAACATTGCCAAATTGCTTTGAGGTTTCTGCGCAGACCGCGGAAGGTGAAATCATGGCTATTCGTCATAAAGAGTATCCACTTGAAGGGGTGCAATTTCATCCTGAGTCTATCATGACAGGAGCAGGGAAACAGTTGTTACGTAACTTCCTAGACACGTATAAGGAGTTTCAAAAGGCATGTACCTTTATCTAGATGGCCAGTATGTTGACGAGAAAGAAGCAGTCATCTCCCCTTTGGATCACGGATATTTATATGGCCTAGGGCTCTTTGAAACCTTTCGTACCTATAATGGTCATCCATTCTTATTGGATGACCATTTTCACCGTCTAGCTAAAAGTGCAGAAAAAATGGGAATCGTTTTAAACCAGTATCGTCGTGAGGAAGTGACAAGAATAATTGAGGAACTATTGCAGCTTAATAATTTAAACGATGCGTATATCCGATGGAATGTATCAGCAGGTACTGGTGAAATTGGGTTATCTACTGAGTTATATACAACGCCGCAAACAATCGTTTATATGAAGCCGTTACCTCAAAAAAGACTTAAAAGCAAGGAAGCAAAGACATTAACGATTAGACGCAATTCCCCTGAAGCTAATTATCGCTTGAAGTCACACCACTATTTAAATAATGTTTTAGGTCGAAGAGAAGTAGGTAACCGGACAGATGTGGAGGGAATATTTCTTACTGAAGACGGGTATCTTTCAGAAGGTGTTGTTTCAAACTTATTTTGGGTGCAGGATGGCAGTGTCTACACACCAGACCTTACATGTGGCTGCCTTAACGGAATTACAAGGCAGTTTGTCATAGCTAATTTAGAAAAGAAAAAAGTACGTGTAGAAGAAGGAAAGTTTCGTCTTCAAGATGCTTTAGAAGCTGATGAGATTTTTGTCACAAATGCTATTCAAGAAATCGTTCCGATTCATTTTTGGGAACAATGTCGTTTCCCGGGAAATAATGGGGAGATGGTCCGCTTGTTGCAGAGCGATTATTCGTATTGGAAGGGGCGTTTGTGGTCCAAAAAGGACATATTTTTAAACAGATAAACAGTCGATATATAAAAAAAAAGAGGTGATAAGAATGCCTACAAAGTCTGTAATATCTTGGGATGGTTATCGTCTAGATTTTTCTGCAAAAACCTATGTGATGGGTATTCTTAATTTAACACCCGACTCTTTTTCAGATGGCGGTAAGTTTAATGGAACCGGCTTAGCTGGAGAACGTGCTAGAACAATGGTGGCCCACGGTGCACATATGATCGATCTCGGAGGAGAGTCGACGCGCCCAGGAGCCGAAAAAGTTGAGGAAGATGAAGAGTTGAGGCGAGTCATTGAGCCCTTGAAAGCGATTAGACGAGCTGTTGAAGTGCCCTTATCAATTGATACCTATAAGGCGAAGGTGGCGGAAACGGCTCTTCAAGCAGGTGCTAATATTATTAATGATGTATGGGGATGTAAAGCTGACCCTGATATGGCCTATGTCGCTGCAGAATATGATGTGCCGATTATTCTCATGCACAATCGGGAAAAAGCTCATTATAATGATTTAATTAAGGATATGATCAGTGATCTAACAGAAAGTATCCGTATTTGTCATAAAGCAGGTGTAAAAGATTCACGAATAATCCTTGATCCGGGGATAGGATTTGCAAAATCTTATAACGATAACCTTCAAGTCATGCGGAAGCTTGATGAACTTACGGATTTAGGCTATCCGTTATTGTTAGGAACCTCTAGAAAATCTCTCATTGCGCAAACATTAAACCTTCCAGTTCACGAACGTATGGAGGGAACTGGAGCAACAGTATGTTTAGGGATTGAAAAAGGTTGTGACATTGTTCGTGTACACGATGTACTTGAAATAAGTCGTATGGCCAAAATGATGGACGTGATGATTGGGAAGTCTGAGGAACCTATGAGTCACACGACCTAAAGGGAGTGAATTGGGATGGACAAAATACTAGTACAAGGTATGGCCTTTTATGGCTACCATGGCGTATTTGCAGAAGAAAATAAACTAGGACAACGTTTTTATGCAGATGTTACCCTTGAAATGGACACGAGCCCTGCTGGTAAAAGTGATGATTTAAATCAAACGGTTAATTATGCTTTAGTATATGAAACAGCAAAAAACATTTTAGAAGGAGAATCTGTCCAGTTAGTAGAAACGTTAACTGAACGATTGGCGAACGCCCTGTTAGAGGATTTTCCAATTATTGATGCCTGCACGGTCAAAGTCACAAAACCCGATCCCCCTATTCCTGGATATTATGAAGCAGTGGCTGTTGAAATTCGTAGGGGACGGGAAGGTGTTTGACTGCGTGGTGGAGGAGAACGAAGCTTATATTGCATTAGGTTCTAACGACGGTGATCGGGAAGTGTATTTAAAAAAAGCTATTTCAAAGTTACATGAGCATCCATCCATTCTAGTCATTAAATGTTCTTCTATCTTTCAAACTGAACCAGTAGGTGTCACAGACCAACCCTCTTTTTTAAATATGGTTGTTAAAATCCATACATCATTATCGCCACTTGAATTACTGAAAATAACTCAGAAAATTGAAGAGGCAGGTGGTAGAGTCCGCCAAGAAAGATGGGGACAACGAACAATTGACCTTGACATTTTGCTCTATAACGAAGAAAATATAAAATTAGAATCATTACAAATTCCACACCCCCGTATGTTTGAACGGGGGTTCGTATTAATACCTTTGCAAGAAATTGAGCCTTGCCTGCGTTTTAAAGAGGAACGGACGATTGATGAATATGTAAATCAATTAACCGATAAAGAGGGTGTGCGTAAATGGAAGAGCTCATTTGGGGGAGAAGGATACGGGCCTTTCGGAAACTGAAAGGTTTTACTCAGGAAGAGTTTGCGAAAATGCTCGGTATTTCTGTGTCAGTCCTTGGGGAAGTTGAGAGGGGAACTCGTGAACCGGGAGAAGAGCTGTTAATACGTGTCATCAACGTGTTGAATGTCACGTATGACGATCTGACGTCTATAAAGTAAGTAAGAGGTGAGAAAGATGTTGAAAATAGGGGATATTACTATGAAAAACCCCGTTGTTCTAGCTCCCATGGCTGGCGTGTGTAACCCAGCATTCCGCTTGATAGCTAAAGAATTTGGAACGGGACTTGTCTGTGCGGAAATGGTAAGTGACAAAGCCATCCTTCATAAAAATGAACGGTCCCTTAAAATGCTTTACGTAGATGAAAGAGAGAAACCTCTTAGTCTACAAATTTTTGGAGGCACAAAAGAAACGCTCGTTGAAGCAGTTAAAATTGTAGATAAACAAACAAATGCAGATATTATAGATATAAATATGGGATGTCCTGTTCCGAAAATAACATCTTGTGATGCAGGAGCAAAATGGCTTTTGGATCCAGATAAAATTTATGAAATGGTACAGGTTGCTGTTGAGGCTGCTGATAAGCCTGTCACAGTAAAAATGAGAACTGGCTGGGACGAAGACCACATTTATGCCGTTGAAAATGCTAAAGCGGTAGAAGCGGCAGGTGGTAAAGCTGTAGCAGTGCACGGTCGGACCCGTTATCAAATGTATGAGGGAAAAGCAGACTGGGATATTATTCGTCAAGTAAAAGAAGCCGTAAATATTCCGGTGATAGGAAACGGTGATATCGAAACACCAGAAGATGCTAAAAGGATGATGGATGAAGCCGGGGTAGATGGTGTTATGATTGGAAGAGCCGCCCTTGGGAACCCGTGGATGTTATACAGAACAATTCATTATTTGGAGACTGGCGAAAATATTCCTGAGCCTACGCCACAAGAAAAAATGGAAGTATGTATTCTGCATATGGACAGGCTTATTAAGCTTAAAGGTGAAGAAGTAGCAGTGCGAGAAATGCGTAAACATGCTTCTTGGTATATTAAAGGACTTCGTGGAGCTGCGCGTATTCGGGATGAAATTAACCAGTTGACGACTCGAGAAGCTATGGCGGAAGTTTTGACGAACCTTTCGGGAATATTAGAAGAGAAGCCGAAAAAGGCACCTGCGAAAGTATAATAAGTTGACAAGAAGAACGAACTTTCCTATAATACCTCTGAGATTAATCGAACTGCCAGTCGTGTACTGGCAGTTTTCTTCTTACGTTTAAGAACCTTATTATTTGCTTATAATTATGAAAATTAAAATGGAACATACATACGTCCAATACTTACTCTACGAGATGTTTGCAACTTCTCACTAGAGTTCATGAAATGATTTAAGAATAACGCACGTTTTAAAATTTGAATCAATTAGGAGAGGGTAGCGATGACACAAGAATTTGATGTCACAGATCAACAGCAGGTGCGGATTGAAAAGCTAAAAAATATGCTCGATTTAGGAATTGACCCATTTGGTTCCCGTTTTGAACGTTCTCATAATGCTATTGAGATTCAAGAGAACTACAACTCATATGAAAAGGATGAGCTAGAAGAAAAAGATGTTACTGTTACACTTGCTGGTCGGATGATGACAAAGAGAGGCAAAGGAAAAGCAGGCTTTGCTCACATTCAAGACCTTTCAGGGCAAATTCAAATTTATGTTCGAAAAGACCAAGTAGGGGAAAACCAGTATGATTTATTCACCCGAGCTGACATTGGGGACATCATTGGTATAAGTGGTATTGTCTTTAAAACGAAAGTGGGCGAGCTATCGGTTAAAGCAAAAAGTTTGCAAATCCTTACGAAATCCTTACGCCCTCTTCCTGATAAATACCACGGGTTAAAAGATGTAGAGCAACGCTATCGTCAGCGATATTTAGATTTAATTGTCAACCCTGAAGTGAGAGACACATTTGTTCTACGCAGCAAAATATTACAATCAATGCGTCGGTATCTTGATGATCATGGTTATCTTGAGGTAGAAACACCGATGATGCATAGTATACCTGGTGGAGCAGCAGCAAAGCCATTTGTAACTCACCATAATGCATTAGATATGACATTATATATGAGAATTGCAATTGAACTCCATCTAAAACGACTGATTGTCGGCGGATTAGAAAAAGTATACGAAATTGGGCGTGTTTTTCGTAATGAAGGTGTGTCAACGAGACATAATCCAGAGTTTACAATGATTGAGTTATATGAAGCATATGCCG
Source organism: Bacillus sp. A301a_S52 (assembly GCA_024701455.1). Classification (GTDB taxonomy): domain Bacteria; phylum Bacillota; class Bacilli; order Bacillales; family Salisediminibacteriaceae; genus Salipaludibacillus. The sequence continues at coordinate 118,689 of JABXYP010000001.1, forward strand.
ATTATGAGGACATTATGGCATTGACAGAAAATCTAGTTTCCCATATTGCCAAAGAAGTCATTGGGACAACTCAAATTAAATATGGCGACGAAACAGTAAATCTTGAGCCTGCATGGCGCAGAGTTCATATGGTGGATGCTATTAAGGAACATACTGGCGTTGACTTCTGGTCAGAAATGAGTGATGAAGAAGCTCGTCAATTAGCTAAGAAGCATAATGTGCCGGTGAAAGATACGATGAGTTTCGGACACGTTGTAAATGAGTTTTTTGAAATGTTTGTTGAAGAAAAATTAATTCAACCAACTTTTGTATATGGACACCCGCTTGCTATTTCGCCATTAGCAAAGAAGAATGAGACTGACCCTCGATTTACAGATCGTTTTGAACTGTTTATTGTTGGACGCGAACATGCCAATGCTTTTTCTGAATTAAATGATCCCATTGATCAAAGACAACGGTTTGAAGCTCAGCTTATTGAAAGAGAGCAAGGGGACGACGAAGCTCATATGATGGACGATGATTTTGTAGAGTCTTTAGAGTACGGGTTACCACCTACAGGGGGATTAGGTATTGGAATAGATAGACTTGTGATGCTTTTGACTAACTCTCAATCTATTCGTGATGTTCTTCTCTTCCCACAAATGAGACATAAAGATGAGGGACCTGAAAACAATTCCTAATTTCGTTCTCCTGCACACACATTTGTGTGCAGGAGATATTTAACGGGTAGCTAAAATAAATAACTTTATTGTTATAGAGAAAACAGGTAATAATTATAGAAATCTATAAACCGGATTTTATACACCACGTAGCTATCAGAATTCCTAAAAGGTGTATTGAGTAAGTAACTTAAGGAAACCTTCTTGAAGAGGGATCGTACGTTGAGATTATAGAAACAGGCTGAAGTAGTGATGAATTATATTAGAAAGTTAAATTTCTTTTAAAAAAATGTTGCATTTAGTTTTTGAATCATGGTATATTATTATTCGTCGCTGCGAGACGAGATGATAAATTTGCAAAAACACTTTTTAAAAAAGTTGTTGACTGTGAATGCTAAAGATGTTATATTAATTAAGTCGCCAAAAACAGCGATCACAAAATTAGAGAGGTAATTTTAACTCTCTATATTCGATTGATTTTGACCTTTGAAAACTAAACAAAAAGCCAAGCAAAGTGGGATATGAAAATATCCCGTCAAAAGAAACAAAGCGTTGAGTGGAAACATTCAACAACGCCAGACGAAAGTTTGGACATGATGTCAGAGACATCGAACTCTATTGGAGAGTTTGATCCTGGCTCAGGACGAACGCTGGCGGCGTGCCTAATACATGCAAGTCGAGCGCAGGAAGCCGGCGGATCCCTTCGGGGTGAAACCGGTGGAATGAGCGGCGGACGGGTGAGTAACACGTGGGCAACCTACCTTGTAGACTGGGATAACTCCGGGAAACCGGGGCTAATACCGGATGATCATTTGGATCGCATGATCCGAATGTAAAAGTGGGGATTTATCCTCACACTGCAAGATGGGCCCGCGGCGCATTAGCTAGTTGGTAAGGTAATGGCTTACCAAGGCGACGATGCGTAGCCGACCTGAGAGGGTGATCGGCCACACTGGAACTGAGACACGGTCCAGACTCCTACGGGAGGCAGCAGTAGGGAATCATCCGCAATGGGCGAAAGCCTGACGGTGCAACGCCGCGTGAACGATGAAGGTTTTCGGATCGTAAAGTTCTGTTATGAGGGAAGAACAAGTGCCGTTCGAATAGGTCGGCACCTTGACGGTACCTCACGAGAAAGCCCCGGCTAACTACGTGCCAGCAGCCGCGGTAATACGTAGGGGGCAAGCGTTGTCCGGAATTATTGGGCGTAAAGCGCGCGCAGGCGGTCTCTTAAGTCTGATGTGAAAGCCCACGGCTCAACCGTGGAGGGTCATTGGAAACTGGGGGACTTGAGTGTAGGAGAGGAAAGTGGAATTCCACGTGTAGCGGTGAAATGCGTAGATATGTGGAGGAACACCAGTGGCGAAGGCGACTTTCTGGCCTACAACTGACGCTGAGGCGCGAAAGCGTGGGGAGCAAACAGGATTAGATACCCTGGTAGTCCACGCCGTAAACGATGAGTGCTAGGTGTTAGGGGTTTCGATACCCTTAGTGCCGAAGTTAACACATTAAGCACTCCGCCTGGGGAGTACGGCCGCAAGGCTGAAACTCAAAGGAATTGACGGGGGCCCGCACAAGCAGTGGAGCATGTGGTTTAATTCGAAGCAACGCGAAGAACCTTACCAGGTCTTGACATCCTCTGACACCTCTGGAGACAGAGCGTTCCCCTTCGGGGGACAGAGTGACAGGTGGTGCATGGTTGTCGTCAGCTCGTGTCGTGAGATGTTGGGTTAAGTCCCGCAACGAGCGCAACCCTTGATCTTAGTTGCCAGCATTCAGTTGGGCACTCTAAGGTGACTGCCGGTGATAAACCGGAGGAAGGTGGGGATGACGTCAAATCATCATGCCCCTTATGACCTGGGCTACACACGTGCTACAATGGATGGTACAAAGGGCAGCGAGACCGCGAGGTTAAGCGAATCCCATAAAGCCATTCTCAGTTCGGATTGCAGGCTGCAACTCGCCTGCATGAAGCCGGAATTGCTAGTAATCGCGGATCAGCATGCCGCGGTGAATACGTTCCCGGGCCTTGTACACACCGCCCGTCACACCACGAGAGTTTGTAACACCCGAAGTCGGTGCGGTAACCTTTTGGAGCCAGCCGCCGAAGGTGGGACAGATGATTGGGGTGAAGTCGTAACAAGGTATCCCTACCGGAAGGTGGGGATGGATCACCTCCTTTCTAAGGAGCTATTAAGCTCAGCTTATTTAAAACTTTGCTTTGGCTATTTTGTTTAGTTTTGAGAGGTTAAACTCTCAGAAAGAAAAGACTTACCCGTTGGGTAAGAATCGACCTTTGAAAACTGGATAACGAAAGACTGATAATGACATCACCGGTTCACAATCGCTTGATATAATCAAACGATGAGAGAGCCGAGTGTCTTAGAAAAAGGCCATTAAGACGCCAATATTGCGTGAGCAAAAATCGGGTAACAAGATTTTTGCCAGGAGGATCAAGCAATTCGAGGAAACAACTGACGAGGCACCGGAACGTACCCACGTACGTGAGGATGGTGAGGAAGGAAGTTGACGAAGAAGTGCGCAGATCATCCGCCGCAAAAGAGGTTAAGCTAGAAAGGGCGCACGGTGAATGCCTTGGCACTAGGAGCCGATGAAGGACGGGACGAACACCGAAATGCTTCGGGGAGCTGTAAGTAAGCGTTGATCCGGAGATATCCGAATGGGGGAACCCACCGCTTGTAATGAGGCGGTATCCACACCTGAATCCATAGGGTGTGAGAAGGCAGACCTGGGGAACTGAAACATCTTAGTACCCAGAGGAAGAGAAAGCAAATGCGATTTCCTGAGTAGCGGCGAGCGAAACGGAATCAGCCCAAACCAGAAGGCTTGCCTTCTGGGGTTGTAGGACACTCCATACGGAGTTACAAAGAGTGATCGTAGGTGAAGCGACCTGGAAAGGTCCGCGGGACAAGGTAAAAGCCCTGTAGCCGAAACGGTCACTCCTCCGGAGTGTATCCTGAGTACGGCGGGACACGTGAAACCCCGTCGGAAGCAGGGAGGACCATCTCCCAAGGCTAAATACTCCCTAGTGACCGATAGTGAACCAGTACCGTGAGGGAAAGGTGAAAAGCACCCCGGGAGGGGAGTGAAAGAGATCTTGAAACCGTGTGCCTACAAGTAGTTGGAGCCCGTTAATGGGTGACAGCGTGCCTTTTGTAGAATGAACCGGCGAGTTACGATCCCGTGCAAGGTTAAGTTGAAGAGACGGAGCCGCAGCGAAAGCGAGTCTGAATAGGGCGACAAAGTACGTGGTTGTAGACCCGAAACCGGGTGATCTACCCATGTCCAGGGTGAAGTCCAGGTAACACTGGATGGAGGCCCGAACCCACGCACGTTGAAAAGTGCGGGGATGAGGTGTGGGTAGGGGTGAAATGCCAATCGAACTCGGAAATAGCTGGTTCTCCCCGAAATAGCTTTAGGGCTAGCCTCGAGGGAAGAGTGTTGGAGGTAGAGCACTGATTGGACTAGGGGTCCCCACAGGATTACCGAATTCAGTCAAACTCCGAATGCCAATCACTTATCCTCGGGAGTCAGACTGCGAGTGCTAAGATCCGTAGTCAAGAGGGAAACAGCCCAGACCATCAGCTAAGGTCCCCAAGTATACGTTAAGTGGAAAAGGATGTGGAGTTGCTTAGACAACCAGGATGTTGGCTTAGAAGCAGCCACCATTTAAAGAGTGCGTAATAGCTCACTGGTCGAGTGACTCTGCGCCGAAAATGTACCGGGGCTAAACGTATCACCGAAGCTATGGATGGCCACCGTCAGGTGGCTGTGGTAGGGGAGCGTTCCAAGGGCGTAGAAGCATGATCGTAAGGACATGTGGAGCGCTTGGAAGTGAGAATGCCGGTATGAGTAGCGAAAAGAGGGGTGAGAATCCCCTCCGTCGAAAGCCTAAGGTTTCCTGAGGAAGGCTCGTCCGCTCAGGGTCAGTCGGGACCTAAGCCGAGGCCGAAAGGCGTAGGCGATGGCAAACAGGTTGATATTCCTGTACCACCACGTTTCCATTTGAGTGAAGGGGGGACGCAGGAAGGTAGGGTAAGCGCACCGTTGGATGAGTGCGTCGAAGCAGTGAGACTGACAAGTAGGCAAATCCGCTTGTCGTTAAGGTTGAGCTGTGACCGCGAGTGAACTAAAGTAGCGAAGTTCCCGATCCTACACTGCCAAGAAAAGCCTCTAGCGAGGAAACTGGTGCCCGTACCGCAAACCGACACAGGTAGGCGGGAAGAGAATTCTAAGACGCGCGGGAGAACTCTCGTTAAGGAACTCGGCAAAATGACTCCGTAACTTCGGGAGAAGGAGTGCTCTTGCGGGTGAATAGCCTGCGAGAGCCGCAGTGAACAGGCCCAAACGACTGTTTATCAAAAACACAGGTCTCTGCGAAGCCGCAAGGCGAAGTATAGGGGCTGACACCTGCCCGGTGCTGGAAGGTTAAGAGGAGGGGTTATCCCTTACGGGAGAAGCTCTGAATTGAAGCCCCAGTAAACGGCGGCCGTAACTATAACGGTCCTAAGGTAGCGAAATTCCTTGTCGGGTAAGTTCCGACCCGCACGAAAGGTGCAACGATTTGGGCACTGTCTCAACGAGAGACCCGGTGAAATTATATTACCTGTGAAGATGCAGGTTACCCGCGACAGGACGGAAAGACCCCATGGAGCTTTACTGTAGCTTGATATTGGATTTTGGTACAGCTTGTACAGGATAGGTAGGAGCCTTGGAAGCCGGAGCGCCAGCTTCGGTGGAGGCATTGGTGGGATACTACCCTGGCTGTACTGGAATTCTAACCTCGAACCGTGATCCGGTTCAGGGACAGTGTCAGGTGGGCAGTTTGACTGGGGCGGTCGCCTCCTAAAAGGTAACGGAGGCGCCCAAAGGTTCCCTCAGAATGGTTGGAAATCATTCGTAGAGTGCAAAGGCATAAGGGAGCTTGACTGCGAGACCTACAAGTCGAGCAGGGACGAAAGTCGGGCTTAGTGATCCGGCGGCACCGTATGGAAGGGCCGTCGCTCAACGGATAAAAGCTACCCTGGGGATAACAGGCTAATCTCCCCCAAGAGTCCACATCGACGGGGAGGTTTGGCACCTCGATGTCGGCTCGTCGCATCCTGGGGCTGAAGTAGGTCCCAAGGGTTGGGCTGTTCGCCCATTAAAGCGGCACGCGAGCTGGGTTCAGAACGTCGTGAGACAGTTCGGTCCCTATCCGTCGCGGGCGTAGGAAATTTGAGAGGAGCTGTCCTTAGTACGAGAGGACCGGGATGGACACACCGCTGGTGTACCAGTTGTTCCGCCAGGAGCATAGCTGGGTAGCTACGTGTGGCAGGGATAAGTGCTGAAAGCATCTAAGCATGAAGCCCCCCTCAAGATGAGATTTCCCATCACATTTATGTGAGTAAGATCCCTCAGAGAAGATGAGGTTGATAGGTCTCGGGTGGACGCATGGCAACATGTGGAGCTGAGAGATACTAATCGATCGAGGGCTTAACCAAAAGTAAGTCGTCTTTTCTCTAAGACATGATGTCATATCAGTCCCGTTATCCAGTTTTGAAAGGTCGATAAGACCTTGATATGTTCAGTGACAATCGCGGAGAGGTCACACCCGTTCCCATGCCGAACACGGTAGTTAAGCTCTCCAGCGCCGATGATAGTTGGGGGCTCTCCCCCTGTGAAAGTAGGACGTCGCTGAGCATTATATTTGGAGGATTAGCTCAGTTGGGAGAGCATCTGCCTTACAAGCAGGGGGTCGGCGGTTCGAGCCCGTCATCCTCCACCATTTTTAATGCTGGCCTAGCTCAATTGGTAGAGCAACTGACTTGTAATCAGTAGGTTGGGGGTTCAAGTCCTCTGGCCAGCACCATCCATAATATTTAAAAACTGTAACTGTAATAAGAGCCATTAGCTCAGTTGGTAGAGCATCTGACTTTTAATCAGAGGGTCGGAGGTTCGAATCCTCCATGGCTCACCATTTTTTTGCGGGTGTGGTGGAACTGGCAGACACGCTAGACTTAGGATCTAGTGCCTTCGGGCGTGGGGGTTCGACTCCCTTCACCCGCACCATATTGCGGGAGTAGTTCAGTGGTAGAACATCACCTTGCCAAGGTGGGGGTCGCGAGTTCGAATCTCGTCTTCCGCTCCAGATATAATATATATAAAACGAAATAGTTGTAAGTCCTGCCGGGGTGGTGGAATTGGCAGACACACAGGACTTAAAATCCTGCGGTAAGTGATTACCGTGCCGGTTCAAGTCCGGCCCTCGGCACCATAATTTGCGCCCGTAGCTCAATTGGATAGAGTGTCTGACTACGGATCAGAAGGTTAGGGGTTCGACTCCTCTCGGGCGCGCCATAATTTTAATTGATCGGGAAGTAGCTCAGCTTGGCAGAGCACTTGGTTTGGGACCAAGGGGTCGCAGGTTCAAATCCTGTCTTCCCGACCAGAATTTATAAGGGGCCTTAGCTCAGCTGGGAGAGCGCCTGCTTTGCACGCAGGAGGTCAGCGGTTCGATCCCGCTAGGCTCCACCATATTTTGACCTTTGAAAACTAAACAAAAAGCCAAGCAAAGTGGGATATGAAAATATCCCGTCAAAAGAAACAAAGCGTTGAGTGGAAACATTCAACAACGCCAGACGAAAGTTTGGACATGATGTCAGAGACATCGAACTCTATTGGAGAGTTTGATCCTGGCTCAGGACGAACGCTGGCGGCGTGCCTAATACATGCAAGTCGAGCGCAGGAAGCCGGCGGATCCCTTCGGGGTGAAACCGGTGGAATGAGCGGCGGACGGGTGAGTAACACGTGGGCAACCTACCTTGTAGACTGGGATAACTCCGGGAAACCGGGGCTAATACCGGATGATCATTTGGATCGCATGATCCGAATGTAAAAGTGGGGATTTATCCTCACACTGCAAGATGGGCCCGCGGCGCATTAGCTAGTTGGTAAGGTAATGGCTTACCAAGGCGACGATGCGTAGCCGACCTGAGAGGGTGATCGGCCACACTGGAACTGAGACACGGTCCAGACTCCTACGGGAGGCAGCAGTAGGGAATCATCCGCAATGGGCGAAAGCCTGACGGTGCAACGCCGCGTGAACGATGAAGGTTTTCGGATCGTAAAGTTCTGTTATGAGGGAAGAACAAGTGCCGTTCGAATAGGTCGGCACCTTGACGGTACCTCACGAGAAAGCCCCGGCTAACTACGTGCCAGCAGCCGCGGTAATACGTAGGGGGCAAGCGTTGTCCGGAATTATTGGGCGTAAAGCGCGCGCAGGCGGTCTCTTAAGTCTGATGTGAAAGCCCACGGCTCAACCGTGGAGGGTCATTGGAAACTGGGGGACTTGAGTGTAGGAGAGGAAAGTGGAATTCCACGTGTAGCGGTGAAATGCGTAGATATGTGGAGGAACACCAGTGGCGAAGGCGACTTTCTGGCCTACAACTGACGCTGAGGCGCGAAAGCGTGGGGAGCAAACAGGATTAGATACCCTGGTAGTCCACGCCGTAAACGATGAGTGCTAGGTGTTAGGGGTTTCGATACCCTTAGTGCCGAAGTTAACACATTAAGCACTCCGCCTGGGGAGTACGGCCGCAAGGCTGAAACTCAAAGGAATTGACGGGGGCCCGCACAAGCAGTGGAGCATGTGGTTTAATTCGAAGCAACGCGAAGAACCTTACCAGGTCTTGACATCCTCTGACACCTCTGGAGACAGAGCGTTCCCCTTCGGGGGACAGAGTGACAGGTGGTGCATGGTTGTCGTCAGCTCGTGTCGTGAGATGTTGGGTTAAGTCCCGCAACGAGCGCAACCCTTGATCTTAGTTGCCAGCATTCAGTTGGGCACTCTAAGGTGACTGCCGGTGATAAACCGGAGGAAGGTGGGGATGACGTCAAATCATCATGCCCCTTATGACCTGGGCTACACACGTGCTACAATGGATGGTACAAAGGGCAGCGAGACCGCGAGGTTAAGCGAATCCCATAAAGCCATTCTCAGTTCGGATTGCAGGCTGCAACTCGCCTGCATGAAGCCGGAATTGCTAGTAATCGCGGATCAGCATGCCGCGGTGAATACGTTCCCGGGCCTTGTACACACCGCCCGTCACACCACGAGAGTTTGTAACACCCGAAGTCGGTGCGGTAACCTTTTGGAGCCAGCCGCCGAAGGTGGGACAGATGATTGGGGTGAAGTCGTAACAAGGTATCCCTACCGGAAGGTGGGGATGGATCACCTCCTTTCTAAGGAGCTATTAAGCTCAGCTTATTTAAAACTTTGCTTTGGCTATTTTGTTTAGTTTTGAGAGGTTAAACTCTCAGAAAGAAAAGACTTACCCGTTGGGTAAGAATCGACCTTTGAAAACTGGATAACGAAAGACTGATAATGACATCACCGGTTCACAATCGCTTGATATAATCAAACGATGAGAGAGCCGAGTGTCTTAGAAAAAGGCCATTAAGACGCCAATATTGCGTGAGCAAAAATCGGGTAACAAGATTTTTGCCAGGAGGATCAAGCAATTCGAGGAAACAACTGACGAGGCACCGGAACGTACCCACGTACGTGAGGATGGTGAGGAAGGAAGTTGACGAAGAAGTGCGCAGATCATCCGCCGCAAAAGAGGTTAAGCTAGAAAGGGCGCACGGTGAATGCCTTGGCACTAGGAGCCGATGAAGGACGGGACGAACACCGAAATGCTTCGGGGAGCTGTAAGTAAGCGTTGATCCGGAGATATCCGAATGGGGGAACCCACCGCTTGTAATGAGGCGGTATCCACACCTGAATCCATAGGGTGTGAGAAGGCAGACCTGGGGAACTGAAACATCTTAGTACCCAGAGGAAGAGAAAGCAAATGCGATTTCCTGAGTAGCGGCGAGCGAAACGGAATCAGCCCAAACCAGAAGGCTTGCCTTCTGGGGTTGTAGGACACTCCATACGGAGTTACAAAGAGTGATCGTAGGTGAAGCGACCTGGAAAGGTCCGCGGGACAAGGTAAAAGCCCTGTAGCCGAAACGGTCACTCCTCCGGAGTGTATCCTGAGTACGGCGGGACACGTGAAACCCCGTCGGAAGCAGGGAGGACCATCTCCCAAGGCTAAATACTCCCTAGTGACCGATAGTGAACCAGTACCGTGAGGGAAAGGTGAAAAGCACCCCGGGAGGGGAGTGAAAGAGATCTTGAAACCGTGTGCCTACAAGTAGTTGGAGCCCGTTAATGGGTGACAGCGTGCCTTTTGTAGAATGAACCGGCGAGTTACGATCCCGTGCAAGGTTAAGTTGAAGAGACGGAGCCGCAGCGAAAGCGAGTCTGAATAGGGCGACAAAGTACGTGGTTGTAGACCCGAAACCGGGTGATCTACCCATGTCCAGGGTGAAGTCCAGGTAACACTGGATGGAGGCCCGAACCCACGCACGTTGAAAAGTGCGGGGATGAGGTGTGGGTAGGGGTGAAATGCCAATCGAACTCGGAAATAGCTGGTTCTCCCCGAAATAGCTTTAGGGCTAGCCTCGAGGGAAGAGTGTTGGAGGTAGAGCACTGATTGGACTAGGGGTCCCCACAGGATTACCGAATTCAGTCAAACTCCGAATGCCAATCACTTATCCTCGGGAGTCAGACTGCGAGTGCTAAGATCCGTAGTCAAGAGGGAAACAGCCCAGACCATCAGCTAAGGTCCCCAAGTATACGTTAAGTGGAAAAGGATGTGGAGTTGCTTAGACAACCAGGATGTTGGCTTAGAAGCAGCCACCATTTAAAGAGTGCGTAATAGCTCACTGGTCGAGTGACTCTGCGCCGAAAATGTACCGGGGCTAAACGTATCACCGAAGCTATGGATGGCCACCGTCAGGTGGCTGTGGTAGGGGAGCGTTCCAAGGGCGTAGAAGCATGATCGTAAGGACATGTGGAGCGCTTGGAAGTGAGAATGCCGGTATGAGTAGCGAAAAGAGGGGTGAGAATCCCCTCCGTCGAAAGCCTAAGGTTTCCTGAGGAAGGCTCGTCCGCTCAGGGTCAGTCGGGACCTAAGCCGAGGCCGAAAGGCGTAGGCGATGGCAAACAGGTTGATATTCCTGTACCACCACGTTTCCATTTGAGTGAAGGGGGGACGCAGGAAGGTAGGGTAAGCGCACCGTTGGATGAGTGCGTCGAAGCAGTGAGACTGACAAGTAGGCAAATCCGCTTGTCGTTAAGGTTGAGCTGTGACCGCGAGTGAACTAAAGTAGCGAAGTTCCCGATCCTACACTGCCAAGAAAAGCCTCTAGCGAGGAAACTGGTGCCCGTACCGCAAACCGACACAGGTAGGCGGGAAGAGAATTCTAAGACGCGCGGGAGAACTCTCGTTAAGGAACTCGGCAAAATGACTCCGTAACTTCGGGAGAAGGAGTGCTCTTGCGGGTGAATAGCCTGCGAGAGCCGCAGTGAACAGGCCCAAACGACTGTTTATCAAAAACACAGGTCTCTGCGAAGCCGCAAGGCGAAGTATAGGGGCTGACACCTGCCCGGTGCTGGAAGGTTAAGAGGAGGGGTTATCCCTTACGGGAGAAGCTCTGAATTGAAGCCCCAGTAAACGGCGGCCGTAACTATAACGGTCCTAAGGTAGCGAAATTCCTTGTCGGGTAAGTTCCGACCCGCACGAAAGGTGCAACGATTTGGGCACTGTCTCAACGAGAGACCCGGTGAAATTATATTACCTGTGAAGATGCAGGTTACCCGCGACAGGACGGAAAGACCCCATGGAGCTTTACTGTAGCTTGATATTGGATTTTGGTACAGCTTGTACAGGATAGGTAGGAGCCTTGGAAGCCGGAGCGCCAGCTTCGGTGGAGGCATTGGTGGGATACTACCCTGGCTGTACTGGAATTCTAACCTCGAACCGTGATCCGGTTCAGGGACAGTGTCAGGTGGGCAGTTTGACTGGGGCGGTCGCCTCCTAAAAGGTAACGGAGGCGCCCAAAGGTTCCCTCAGAATGGTTGGAAATCATTCGTAGAGTGCAAAGGCATAAGGGAGCTTGACTGCGAGACCTACAAGTCGAGCAGGGACGAAAGTCGGGCTTAGTGATCCGGCGGCACCGTATGGAAGGGCCGTCGCTCAACGGATAAAAGCTACCCTGGGGATAACAGGCTAATCTCCCCCAAGAGTCCACATCGACGGGGAGGTTTGGCACCTCGATGTCGGCTCGTCGCATCCTGGGGCTGAAGTAGGTCCCAAGGGTTGGGCTGTTCGCCCATTAAAGCGGCACGCGAGCTGGGTTCAGAACGTCGTGAGACAGTTCGGTCCCTATCCGTCGCGGGCGTAGGAAATTTGAGAGGAGCTGTCCTTAGTACGAGAGGACCGGGATGGACACACCGCTGGTGTACCAGTTGTTCCGCCAGGAGCATAGCTGGGTAGCTACGTGTGGCAGGGATAAGTGCTGAAAGCATCTAAGCATGAAGCCCCCCTCAAGATGAGATTTCCCATCACATTTATGTGAGTAAGATCCCTCAGAGAAGATGAGGTTGATAGGTCTCGGGTGGACGCATGGCAACATGTGGAGCTGAGAGATACTAATCGATCGAGGGCTTAACCAAAAGTAAGTCGTCTTTTCTCTAAGACATGATGTCATATCAGTCCCGTTATCCAGTTTTGAAAGGTCGATAAGACCTTGATATGTTCAGTGACAATCGCGGAGAGGTCACACCCGTTCCCATGCCGAACACGGTAGTTAAGCTCTCCAGCGCCGATGATAGTTGGGGGCTCTCCCCCTGTGAAAGTAGGACGTCGCTGAGCGACTAAGGACATTCTCTTATGAGAGTGTCTTTTTTGTATGATATTGGAACGTTGAGCAAAGGTCTACTACCCTTAACAGAAAAGAGAATAGTATTTTAGTTATGAATAAGATAAATCCGATTTATTTAAAAGTGTAAAGGGTATTGAAATTTAAGTGAAATAACAATGAATCACAGAAGAACGAGAAAATGTTTGAAAATGATTTAATCATTATGATAATAAGATTAATAACCGCTGCTATTTTAGGTGGTTTAATTGGAGTTGAAAGAGAGTTTCATCATCATCCAGCGGGGTTCGAACACATTTATTAGTAAGTGTGGGTTCTTGTTTAATAATGCTTCTGGCCTTTTACGGTTTTGAAGAATATATTGCTGGAAATCAAAATATTGTTACATTTGATCCATCTCGTCTTGCTTTCTATGTGGTTTCAGGAATAGGTTTTTTGGGAGCAGGGACAATTTTAGTGCAAGGCTATACGTTGCTTGGCTTAACTACAGCTGCATCTATTTGGGTAGTAGCGGCAATTGGATTGACTGTAGGGGGCTGGTATGTATGAGCCTGCTGTTATAACAACCTGTCTTGTCATACTAAGTTTATTTTTGTTAGGGAAGGCGCCTTTTAGATTTGGAGGAGAGCAGGATCAAAAATATCAACTTATAATCTTAGCAGAAAGAAAATATGTGAAGTTAAATGAATTAGTGAAAATAATAGAAGCTCATGAAATAAAATTAAAAGGGATGATATCTGAGAAAAAAGAAAGTACCGAATATGAAAAGTCAATGATTGAATACCGCTTTTTAGTGGAATATAAAGAGGGATACTGCTTAAATATAATGACGGAGGAGCTGCATCGGTTTGACTTTATCCGCCGTATTACTGTTAAATGAATAGAATGAAAAAGTAAAATAATGACGATGATAACTAATGACTAAAGCAAATAAGTTGCGCGATTTATAAAAAGCGTTATAATATAGTTAAAGTCAAATATAGTCAAAGTCAGAATGATATAATTGATAAAATACTTACATAAATAAATCATCTTATAATTAACCTTTGGGGTAATATCAAAGCTTTTTGTGGAGGAGGGGGTTAGATGAGAAATATATCGGACATTATCGAGCACTACCTTAAAAATACAATTGAAAAAACAAAGCAAGAAGTTATAGAAGTTAAACGCAGTGAGTTAGCAGAGCAATTTGATTGTGTGCCTTCTCAAATTAACTATGTGATTCGAACACGTTTTACGGTGGAAAAGGGTTATATGGTTGAAAGTAAGCGCGGAGGAGGAGGCTATATACGGATAATTAAAGTTAAGGCAGCCAATCAGCTTGCCTTATTTGATCAATTAATTGAGTTGATTGGTCACGGTATATCTCAAACGGCTGCTACTAACATTGTCATGAGATTATTTGAAGAAGGTGCTATTACTAAAAGGGAATCTAACATTATGCAAAGTGCCTTAGATAGAGAGGTTCTTCATATACAACTCCCGTTTAGAGACGAATTACGGGCAACTATTTTGAAAGCAATGCTCACTACTTTAAAATATAAAGAACATGATTAATTTAAATTGGGGAGGGATTAATATGCTTTGTCAAGAATGCCAGCAACGTCCAGCTAGCTTACACTTTACTAAGATTATAAATGGTGAAAAGACAGAATTTCATATTTGTGAAACATGTGCAAAAGACAAAGGGGAGTATATCCCCGGTTCTAATAGCTTTTCTATTCATCAGTTGTTATCAGGTCTTCTTGATGCAGATCAACCATTTTCCTCAACAAAAAAACAGTCATTTGATACACCACGTCCCGAGTTAAAATGTACACATTGTGGTATGACATATCAAAAGTTTGCTGAATTAGGAAGGTTTGGATGTGCGGAGTGTTATAAAAACTTTGATGAGAAGCTAGACCCTATTTTTAAACGTATTCATGGAGGAAATGCTACTCACCAAGGTAAAATACCTAAACGAAAAGGGAAAGACTTACATGTTCACCGTGAACTAGAAGAATTAAAAGAACGCCTAAAAGAATTGATTGAAAATGAAGCTTTTGAAGAAGCTGCGGAAACGAGAGATCGGATACGTTCTCTAGAAACAATCTTGCATAAAAAGGGGGATAAATAACTATGTCCCTAGAATCATTTATTAGTCAGGCAGTTAGTCCTTGGATGAAAAATGAAGGACCAGATGCAGATATTGTTATAAGTAGCCGTGTAAGGTTAGCCAGAAACTTACAAAACGTTCCGTTTCCAATACTAGCAACTGAAGAACAGCTGCAAGGTATTCAGCATCAAGTGGAGCACAAATTTGCTGACCATTCTCATCGTCAGTTTGGTCAATTAGAACTTCTAAAAATGAATGATTTGAAAGAAAATGAGAAAAGAGTTTTAATGGAGAAACATTTAATTAGTCCTAACCTTGCTAACGGGGCAAAAGAAGGGGCGGTCTTTCTAAGTGAAGATGAATCTTTAAGCGTTATGGTTAATGAAGAGGATCATTTTAGAATTCAGTGCTTACTATCAGGTTTCCAGCTAGATGAAGTTTTAAAATTTGCAAATAGTATGGACGACTGGATGGAGGAAAAACTTGATTTTGGATTTGATGAAAGAAGAGGGTATCTTACAAGCTGCCCTACTAATGTAGGGACAGGTTTAAGGTCATCAGTCATGATGCATTTACCCGCTCTAGTCCTTACTAAAAATCTTAATAGGATATTGCCAGCGATTAATCAATTAGGTCTTGTCGTACGTGGAATTTATGGAGAAGGTAGTGAGGCGCTGGGCAACCTGTTTCAAATTTCTAATCAGACAACACTTGGAAAGTCAGAACAGGATATTGTAGAGGATTTAAGAAGCGTTGTTAAACAATTAATACAACATGAACGGGCAGCTAGAGAGTTATTAAGTGAAGAATCACAAAATCAGCTTGAAGATAGAATTTATCGATCATATGGTATTTTGTCATATAGTAGGAGTATGGAATCAAAAGAAGCCATGCAACGATTGTCCGATGTAAGATTAGGTATTGATATGGGAGTCATAAAAGATGTAAATGGCAAGATTTTAAACGAATTAATGATCTTGACTCAACCTGGATTTCTACAGCAATACGCAGGTGAACAGTTAGGGACTTCTCAGCGTGACGAACGCAGAGCAGCCATTATTAGAGAACGGTTAAAACTTGAAAGAGACATTTAACTAATTAATGGAGGTGGCCAAATATGATGTTTGGAAGATTTACAGAACGTGCACAAAAAGTTTTAGCATTAGCTCAAGAAGAAGCTGGCCGATTGGGTCATAGCAATATAGGGACTGAGCACATTTTGCTTGGGTTAGTAAGTGAAGGAGAAGGGATTGCTGCTAAGGCGCTTTCAGCTTTAGGATTGGGTTCAGAAAAAATTCAGGTCGAAGTGGAGAATTTAATTGGTAAAGGGGAAGAAACAACTAAACAGATTCACTACACACCGAGGGCAAAAAAAGTCATAGAATTATCTATGGATGAAGCGAGAAAACTCGGCCATTCTTACGTAGGGACTGAGCATATATTATTAGGATTGATTCGTGAAGGGGAAGGTGTGGCAGCGCGAGTTCTTAATAACCTAGGCGTTAGTTTAAATAAAGCACGTCAGCAGGTGCTACAACTTTTAGGATCAAGTGAATCAGCTAATAGCCAACAACAAGCAGGTGGAGGAGCAGGGGCAACAAATGCTAGCACCCCGACACTAGATAGTCTTGCAAGAGATTTAACGGCGATAGCGAAAGAAGATCAAATTGATCCGGTGATTGGAAGGTCAAAAGAAATTGAACGCGTCATTCAAATTCTTAGCCGACGGACAAAAAACAATCCAGTATTGATAGGGGAACCTGGTGTTGGTAAAACCGCTATTGCGGAAGGACTTGCACAACAAATTATTAATAATGAAGTGCCGGAGACCCTGAGAAACAAACGGGTTATGACGCTAGATATGGGGACTGTAGTAGCAGGAACCAAATATCGTGGGGAGTTTGAAGATCGCTTGAAAAAAGTAATGGAAGAGATTCGTCAAGCGGGAAATGTTATTCTCTTTATTGATGAACTTCATACGTTAATTGGCGCAGGAGGAGCGGAGGGTGCCATTGATGCATCTAACATTCTAAAGCCGTCACTCGCTCGGGGAGAATTACAGTGTATTGGTGCCACAACCCTTGATGAGTACAGAAAATATATTGAAAAAGATTCTGCGCTTGAGCGACGCTTCCAACCGATTCAAGTAGATGAGCCGACAACAGATGAATCTATTCAGATTTTAAGTGGGCTAAGAGATCGTTATGAAGCCCACCATCGTGTTACAATTACGGATGATGCAATCGAGGCGGCGGTTCAATTATCGGATCGCTATATATCAGACCGATTTTTGCCGGATAAAGCTATTGATTTAATAGATGAAGCGGCCTCAAAAGTGCGACTTAGATCTTATACGGCCCCACCTAACTTAAAGGAGAAAGAGCACAACCTTGAAGAACTCCGTAAGGAAAAGGATGCAGCCGTGCAAAGCCAAGAATTTGAGAAAGCAGCCTCTTTAAGAGATAAGGAGCAAAAGCTTCGTGAAGAGTTAGATTCTTTAAAAAATGAATGGAAAGAAAAGCAAGGGCAAGAAGATTCGGAAGTTACGACGGAAGATATCGCATCTGTTGTTTCAACATGGACTGGAGTACCAGTAAGTAAGTTAGCTGAAGAAGAAACAGACCGTCTACTTCGAATGGAAGAAATCCTTCATAACCGGGTTATTGGACAAAACGAAGCAGTTGAAGCTGTTTCAAAAGCTATCCGTCGTGCTCGCGCCGGCCTAAAAGATCCAAAACGTCCAATTGGCTCATTTATTTTCCTTGGACCAACTGGAGTAGGTAAGACAGAATTGGCAAGAGCTGTTGCTGAATCGTTGTTCGGTGATGAAGATGCGATTATTCGTATTGATATGTCTGAATTTATGGAAAAGCATACGACAAGCCGCTTAGTCGGTTCACCTCCTGGCTATGTAGGACACGAAGAAGGTGGACAGTTGACGGAAAAGGTCCGTCGTAAACCTTACTCAGTGATATTACTGGATGAAGTTGAAAAGGCACATCCGGAAGTATTTAATATATTACTTCAAGTGCTAGAAGACGGTTTCTTAACCGATTCTAAAGGACGCCGGGTTGATTTCCGTAACACAGCTATAATTATGACATCCAATGTAGGAGCAAGTGTACTGAGACAAGAAAAAAGTCTTGGATTTACTGCACATCGCTTTGGAGAAGATTATAAAGACATGAAAGGAAAGGTTATGGGCGAGCTGAAAAAAAGTTTCCGTCCAGAGTTCCTAAATCGTATAGACGAAATTATTGTGTTCCACTCTCTTGAGAAAGAGCACATCAAAGAAATTGTGACCCTTATGGCCAATGAACTGCAAAAACGCTTAGCAGACCAGGATATTAACTTTGAATTAACAGAAAAAGCAAAAGCGAAAATTGCCGATGAAGGATTTGATCCGGAATACGGTGCTCGCCCATTGCGCCGTGCTTTACAAAAGCAAGTTGAAGATCGATTGTCCGAGGAACTTCTTAGAGGTAAGTTAGCCAAAGGTCAATCGGTAGCCATTGACGTTAAAGATGGTGAGTATGTTGTCGTCTCAAAAAAGCCGAGGAAATCTAAAGCTAAATCATAATTTATGAAAAGGAAAAGTGAGATTCTGCCACCCGATTAAAGACTTCTGACATATAGATTTTACGTTAGTGTTATAAAGACGGAAAGGGGGAAGTTCTTAAATTAAGAAACTTCTCCTTTTTCCTTCATAATTATTATAAATCGTACATAATGATAAAACCCTGATTAAACTAACGGCCCTATAAACCATTTTTACGTGCTAAAATGATACCCACATAGTTTATTTTTTAAAGGAGTCGGTCAACGAATGGCGAAGAGAAAAACTAAATTCGTGTGTCAAGATTGTGGTTACGAATCCACCCGATGGATGGGGAAATGTCCTGGCTGCCAAAACTGGAATACACTCGTTGAAGAAATTGAATCAGATTCATCGGCCCCAAAACGTGGATTCTCAACAGGAGAAAAACGAACGGTAAAACCTGAACCTATTACAGCTATTGAACGTACCGAAGAACCTCGTATAAGCACTTATATTAATGAATTAAACCGTGTACTAGGTGGCGGAATTGTTCCTGGATCACTTGTTTTAGTTGGAGGCGATCCGGGTATTGGAAAATCGACGCTTTTATTGCAAGTTTCCTCTACTCTTTCCGAACGTAAACAACGCGTCCTCTACATTTCTGGTGAAGAATCAACAAAGCAGACGAAACTACGTGCTGACCGACTTGGCATCGGAAATGATCAATTATTTGTTTTAGCAGAAACAGATGTAGACAACATTGAAAAAGTGATCGAAGAAATGAAGCCATCATTAGTTATAATTGATTCTATCCAAACCGTATACTTAGAAAGTATCACAAGTGCTCCTGGGAGTGTTTCTCAAGTAAGAGAATGTACGTCAGCATTTATGCGTATTGCAAAAACAAAGGGCATTGCCATTTTTCTTGTAGGACATGTCACGAAACAAGGCTCAATTGCAGGTCCTCGTATTCTCGAACATATGGTTGACTCTGTTTTATATTTCGAAGGCGAACGTCATCATACGTACCGTATACTTCGCGCAGTGAAAAATCGTTTCGGGTCCACAAATGAAATTGGTATTTTTGAAATGAAAGAAGAAGGACTTGAAGAAGTCTTAAACCCGTCGGAGATATTTCTGGAAGAACGGTCAACAGGGGCAGCTGGCTCAGCAGTGGTGGCTTCTATGGAAGGGACGCGACCGGTCTTAGTAGAAATACAATCACTTATTTCACCTACAAGCTTCGGTAATCCTCGTCGCATGGCAACAGGTATTGACCATAATCGAATTTCTCTTATCATGGCTGTACTTGAGAAAAGAGTAGGAATGATGCTTCAGAATCACGATGCTTATGTCAAAGTAGCAGGAGGGGTCAGGCTTGATGAGCCCTCCATTGACTTGGCTATAGCGGTCTCCATTGCTTCGAGCTTCCGTGATGCATCAACCGCTCCAGCAGATGCGATTGTAGGGGAAGTAGGACTAACCGGTGAAGTGAGAAGAGTGACACGGATTGAACAACGGGTTACTGAAGCGGCAAAACTTGGATTTAAACGTGTGATCATTCCTAAAAAAAATGAAGGGGGTTGGACGGTCCCTTCAAATATAGAAGTAACGGGTGTAAGTAGTGTGAATGAAGCGATTGACGTGACTTTAGGAGGGGTATCCAGTGGATCACCAAAGTTTGAACTATAAAGCCGGCTTTATCGCCAATGTACTAAAGCTGGTAGCGCCAGGAACAGCTTTACGAGAGGGTATCGATAATGTACTACGAGCAAAAACGGGTGGGTTAATTGTCTTAGGCTACACCAATGAGATGGTACCGATTGTGGATGGTGGATTTTTTATAAACAGTGATTTCTCTCCTGCTTACCTCTATGAGCTGGCAAAAATGGATGGTGCGATTATCCTAAGTGAAGATGGAAGCAGAATCCTCTATGCAAATACCCAACTTGTGCCGGATAATACAATAGAGTCCACAGAGACGGGGATTAGACATAGGACGGCTCAACGCGTGGCAACACAAACTGGTAATCTTGTGATATCTATTTCGCAAAGACGAAACGTCATTACCCTTTATCAAGGTGAGCATCGGTATGCTTTAAAAGATATAGGTGTCATCCTTACAAAAGCTAATCAAGCCATTCAGACACTTGAAAAGTACAAGTCGGTTCTCGACCAGAGTATTACAAATTTAGGAGCTTTAGAACTTGAGGAATTAGTCACATTTCAGGAAGTCTCTCAAGTGATGCACCGGATTGAGATGGTATTGCGTATTAAAGGCGAAATTCTAAACTACGTGAACGAGCTTGGTAATGAAGGACGTCTCATTTCGATGCAACTAGAAGAACTCGTTTTAAATACTGAAACGGAAGCATTGCTACTAATTAGAGATTATATGAAAGATGATAAATTGGACCCTGAAGAAGTTTTATTAAAATTAAAACGGTTATCCACTGACGAGTTGCTCGATGATCAAGTGATAGTAAAGCTACTCGGATACAGTCGGGTGGCGAATTTAGCTGAGCAGACGGTTCATCCACGTGGCTATCGTATCCTTAACAAAATCCCTAGAATCCCTCCGATGGTCATAGACAACTTGATTGCCAGTTTTAATGAATTACCTTTTATTTTACGAGCAACCATTGATGAGTTGGATGATGTCGATGGTATTGGAGAAGCGAGAGCTAAAAAAATAAAAGATGGACTCGTTCGGATCCAAGAACAACTATTTATAGACCGACATATTTAAAAGAAAACTGTCATAAAAAATCAACTCTTGACGAATACTATCAATGAGAGATATAATTGATTATTTGCTATAATTGACAATTTTAAAGCCCAGTGGTATGGTATGACTATGATTTAATATGTAACTTTTTGTGATTTTAATCATTTTATGTTTGTATTTAGAAGGGTTGTCTATAATAGTAAAAGGAGGTGACGTACATGCTTCGCAAAATGATTCAATTGCTAATTTTATTTACTGGCGGTACGATCGGCTATATTTTTATACCGGATTTGATTCGTCTTATTAATAATAATGCAGCTCCGGAGTGGCTGATCAATGGGTACACCGGTGCGATCATTGGTGCACTTATTCTATATTTATCTCTCGTGTGGTTTGTAGATAATATCGTTAGCTTTATTGGATTTATCGAAGAGACTCTTGTTAAATTTCCAGTAACAGATTTACTTTTTGGAACACTTGGTTTAGTGCTTGGTCTTATGCTAGCATTCCTGATCACGGTCGCACTGGACAGTGTGGAGATTCCGATCTTAAGCTCAGTGTTACCCCTTGTCTTAACAGTATTTTTTGGTTATTTAGGATTTCAAGTCGGATTTCAGAAGCGTGACGAGCTAATGGGGCTTTTCCCAAGCTACAGATCATCTTCTAAAGATTCAAAGAAAAATCCTGATAGTGAGAGTGCTATTGAGAAAGGGAAATTAAAAATCCTTGATACGAGTGTTATTATAGACGGGCGTATTGCTGATATCTGTCAAACGGGATTTCTTGAAGGTACTCTGCTCATTCCTGAATTTGTTCTTGAAGAATTACAGCATATCGCTGACTCTTCAGATGTCCTTAAACGTAATCGTGGGCGCAGAGGTTTAGATATCTTAAATAAAATTCAAAAAGAGCTACCTGTAGAAGTTGAAATTTATGAAGGCGATTTTGAAGAGATTCAAGAAGTTGACAGTAAACTTGTTAAATTAGCGAAAGTGCTTGAAGGCTATGTCATTACGAATGATTTTAATTTAAATAAAGTATGTGACTTGCAAGGGGTTGATGTCTTAAACATTAATGACCTAGCAAATGCGGTCAAGCCGGTAGTTCTTCCAGGAGAAGAGATGGGTGTTCAAGTCATTAAAGATGGCAAAGAGCAGAATCAAGGAATTGCCTACTTAGATGATGGAACGATGATCGTTGTAGAAGAAGGCAGAAATTATATTGGCAAAAACATCGAGGTTATTGTGACAAGTGTTCTGCAGACATCTGCTGGTCGAATGATTTTTGCTAAACCAAAATTATTAGAAAAAGCACTTTAATAGGCATAAAAGATCGGACAGTGTGTCAAGGTCAGCGTTTTAAATGTAGCGATCAGTGTACAGCTCATCCGATCTTTTCCACCTTTTATTTTAAAAAACAAAAATAAAGGACAGGTTGTTTATGCAAAACTATTACGTGGTAATTCCTGCAGCTGGTCAAGGTAAACGAATGAATGCAGGGAAAAACAAACAATTTCTACTAATAGATGGAATCCCCCTCCTGATTCACACGCTTCGTGTGTTTGAGGAGGATCTTCTATGTAAAGGGATTGTCATTGTAGTTAATAAGGATGAGGAAGAATCTATTAGATCATTGGTCAAAAAATATAAGATAAAAAACGTTATACATATTGTGGCTGGAGGAGAAGAACGACAGCAGAGTGTTTACTGTGGGTTGCAAAAGATCGAAGGCAATCCAATCGTGTTAGTCCACGATGGTGCTAGACCGTTCATTCAATTAGAGGACGTGCATCATGTTGTCAAAACAACGGATGCGAAAGGAGCAGCTGTTATCGCCGTTCCTGTAAAAGACACTGTAAAACTTGTGGATGATAGCGAAATTGTACAAACAGTTGACAGATCGGCCCTTTGGTCAGCTCAAACACCACAAGGCTTTCATTTAGAAGAGATCAAAAATGCTCACAAAAAGGCTGCGCAGGAAGGGTTTATAGGCACAGATGACGCCAGCCTCATGGAGTATTTAAATAGACCGGTAGCAATTGTAGAAGGAAATTATGAAAATCTGAAAATTACAACACCAGAAGATTTGGTTTTTGCTGAAGCCATCATTAAGAAACGTAAGGGAGGCAGCTAACATATGAGAATAGGACAAGGTTTTGACGTACATCAGTTAGTAGAAGATAGACCTCTTATTTTAGGAGGTATTCAAATACCTCATCATAAAGGGTTATTAGGGCATTCAGATGCCGATGTGTTATTGCATACGATTGCTGATGCTTGTCTAGGGGCAATAGGGGAAGGAGATATCGGCAAACACTTTCCTGACACAGATCCTAACTATAAAGATGCAGATTCTGCTAACCTCTTAGCACATGTGTGGGAATTGGTCAAAAAATATAACTATAAATTAGGGAATATTGATTGTACGATAATGGCTGAAAAGCCTAAAATGGCACCTTATATTAACCAAATGAGAGAGCGGATTGCTGAGTTGCTAGAAGCTGATCCTTCTCAGGTGAATGTAAAAGCCACGACGACAGAGAAGCTTGGTTTTACTGGAAGAGAAGAAGGCATTGCCTCACAGGTGGTCGTGCTGCTAATAAAGTAAAGAAAAAAGAATTGGGTGCCAGACCGATCACATTTTTCTTGTGCAACCTCATGGATCAGTAAATGACAAACAAGGGAATTCTAAAAGAAATGTTCTGTTCTACTGTTTTATAAGCTTTCCTATCCTCAATAGGAGTGTTATAAACAGTTAGTATCTGATTAAAAAATAAGTTACACTAAAGGGAAACGTACATTTTTAGAAATGGAAGGTGTCGATTATGACTCAGCAAGTTCGTGTAAGGTTTGCTCCAAGCCCAACTGGGCACTTACATATAGGTGGAGCAAGAGCTGCACTTTTTAACTATCTTTATGCAAGAAATCAAAACGGAAAATTTATCGTCCGTATTGAAGATACTGATCAAGCAAGAAATGTGGAGGCAGCGACAGAAAAATTAATGGAGAGCCTTAAATGGCTCGGTATTGATTGGGACGAAAGTGTTGATGTTGGCGGCCCGTTCGCTCCTTACCAAAGCATGGAGCGGCTCGATATTTACACTAAATACGTCAACCAACTCATAGAAGAAGGTAAGGCTTATCATTGCTACATGACAACAGAAGAGCTAGAAGCGGAGAGAGAAGCACAACGAGCACGAGGCGAAACACCTAAATATAGTGGGAGAGACCGTCATTTAACTGAAGATGAAAAAAAAGCGTATGAAGCGGAAGGGCGTAAACCGGTTATCCGTTTTCTGGTCCCTGAGTCTCAAGAAATTACAGTTGATGATGAAGTACGTGGGCGTGTGACGTTTGAAAGTGATGGAATTGGGGATTTCGTTATTGTTCGTCAAGATGGTGTCCCAACTTATAATTTCGCTGTGGTCGTCGATGATCACCTCATGGAAATTTCGCACGTTATTCGAGGAGAAGAGCATTTATCTAATGCTCCAAGACAGATACTATTATATGAGGCCTTCGGGTGGGAATCACCTAAATTTGCTCATGCGTCATTAATTCTAAATGAAGACAGACAAAAAATGAGTAAACGAGATGAAACGATTATACAATTTGTTGAGCAATATCGGGATTTAGGTTATTTACCAGAAGCTATTGTCAACTTTATTGCCCTCCTTGGCTGGTCACCAGGTGGGGAAGAAGAACTCTTAACGAAAGATGACTTAATTAGTCAATTTTCCCTTGACCGGGTAATTAAAGCACCTGCCGTATTTGATACACAAAAACTGGCTTGGATGAATAATCAATATATGAAAGACGCAGATAAGGACCGAGTGGTCTGGTTAGCCTTACCTCATCTTAAAAAAGCAGGGTGTTTGCCAGAGATGATGAGTGAGGAGCAGAAAGAATGGGCTTATCACCTTATTACACTTCATCAAGAAAAATTAAACTGTGGAGCCGACATTATCGGGTTAACAGAGTTGTTTTTTAAAGAAAGTATCACGTATAATGAAGAAGCTAAACAAATTTTATCAGGCGAGCAAGTCCCTGAAGTGCTCACCGCGTTTATGACGAAAGTAGATGACCTTACTGAGTTTACAGCTGAAGAAATTAAAAAAGCTGTAAAAGCTGTTCAAAAAGAAACTGGACATAAAGGGAAACAATTATTTATGCCTATCCGAGTAGCTGTCTCAGGACAGGTGCACGGGCCCGATCTCATGCAAACAATAGAACTGCTTGGGAGATCGGTTGTCAAAAAGCGCGTAGAAGCCGTTTTACATTCATAATAAAAGCAACTGATGAGGAAAAGTAAGAGGATGGCTATCATTAAAGAGAGAACTGCCTTGGCTGAAAGCAGTTTATGAAGCCCCCTGTGAAATGCACCTCGGAGTCTCCTTCTTAACGAGAACGAACCTTTAGTAGGGAGGGGCGGGTGAAAACCGTTATCTTTCAAAGTGGGGTACATGAAATATGATATGTACTCAAGCAGAGTGGAACCGCGTTTATTAAGCGTCTCTGTGTCTAAGGACACAGGGATGCTTTTTTTAATCCGAGTAGAGCGGTCAGCTATGCACTTTTTTGCTGGCTATAAAACATTTGTAGCAAAAAGAAAGAATGTTATGACCTAGGAAAGAATGCAGCAGCTTCATTGCCGATCTAAAAATATTAAGTTAAACCATGCGTTCATAATACCTGTAGTCATCTAGAGCATTTTGCCCTTCATCATAGTTATATACAGACCTAATATCTCATCACACAGGGAGGAGGGGTTTCCTTGTTTAAAACATTAAAGAATGATGTGGACGTGGTACTAGAGCAAGATCCAGCAGCGAGGAACCGATTAGAAGTAATTATTAATTATTCTGGCGTCCATGCTATCTGGTGTCACCGCTTTACCCATTGGTTATGGAATAAAAAATGTTATTTTATCGCCCGTTTTATTTCACAAGTAAGTCGTTTTTTTACGGGCATAGAAATTCATCCAGGCGCTAAAATTGGTCAAAGACTATTCATTGATCATGGAATGGGCGTCGTGATTGGAGAGACCTGTGAGATCGGTGACAACGTCACTATTTTCCAAGGGGTTACATTAGGGGGGACGGGGAAAGAGAAAGGGAAGCGCCATCCCACATTAGAGGACCATGTCATGGTAGCCTCTGGAGCCAAAGTCCTTGGGTCGATGAGAATTGGTCACCATTCAAGAATTGGTGCGGGCTCCGTCGTCCTTAAAGAAGTACCACCCAATTCTACCGTTGTCGGTATCCCTGGAAGAATTGTTGTCCAAGATGGGATAAAAATAAAAGACAATTTAGATCATATTAGTTTACCTGATCCAGTTGCTGACAAGTTTAAAGCGTTGGAGGAAGAATTATTAGACGTTAAAAAAGAATTACTAGAACTAAAAAAGCGTGAGGCAGCAAAAATTGAAAAGCGTACGACACATTAAGGAGGATAACCATATGGCAATTAAGCTATATAACACATTAACACGTAAAAAAGAGACCTTTCAACCGATGGAAGAAGGGAAAGTTAAAATGTATGTCTGCGGGCCAACCGTATACAACTATATTCATATTGGCAATGCACGACCAGCTGTTGTATTCGATATGGTCAGGCGCTATTTTGAATATAAAGGCTACGACGTGCAATACGTCTCTAACTTTACAGATGTAGACGATAAAATTATTAAAGCAGCTGAGGAAATGGGTGAAGACGTGATGGCGGTGGCTGAACGTTTTATTAAAGCCTATTATGAAGATACAGGTGCTTTAGGTGTAAAGAAAGCGGATGAACATCCGAGAGTAACTGACACAATGCCCGAAATTATTAGCTTTATTGAAAAACTTGTAGATAAAGGCTATGCTTACGAATCGGAGGGTGATGTGTATTTTCGCACGCGAAAATTTGAAGGCTATGGAAAGCTTTCACAGCAATCCATTGATGATCTTCAGGCGGGAGCGAGAATTCAAGTTGGCGAGAAAAAAGAAGACCCACTAGATTTCGTGTTATGGAAAGCCGCTAAACCTGGTGAAATATCTTGGGAAAGTGAATGGGGGCATGGAAGGCCTGGCTGGCATATTGAATGCTCAGCTATGGTGAAAAAATATTTAGGTGATACGATTGATATCCATGCAGGCGGACAGGATTTATCTTTTCCACATCATGAGAATGAAATAGCACAATCAGAAGCATTAAACGAGAAGCAAATGGCTAACTATTGGATCCATAATGGGTATATTAATATCGATAACGAAAAAATGTCTAAATCGCTAGGCAATTTTATTCTTGTTCATGACATCATTCGTCAATTTGATCCAGAAGTAGTGAGATTCTTTATTGTAAATGCTCACTACCGTAGTCCTATTAATTTTAGTGATGATCAACTGGCCAGTGCTAAAAGCAGTTTAGAAAGGATTAAAACAACATATTTAAATATCTCTCACCGGTTGGCAGAAACAGCTGGTTTAGGTGAAGAAGTTGACCGTTGGACGGAGGACATCATTGATCTCCGTAAACGATTTATCGCAGCGATGGATGATGATTTTAATAGTGCTAATGCTGTGGCAGTCACTTTTGACCTTGTGAAATTGGCTAATATTTATCTTGAAGAAAAGCAGACAAACCGAGTTGTTCTAAAAGCCTTTATAAAAGAGTTAGACGATATGGCTTATGTGCTCGGGCTCACGCTAAAGGCAGAACCAGAATTACTTGATGAAGAGGTAGAAGCGTTAATTGAAGAGCGGATAACTGCTAGAAAAAATCGTGACTTTGCTCGCGCTGATGACATTAGAGAAGAACTTAAGGCGAAGAATATAATCTTAGAAGATACACCTCAAGGTACAAGATGGAAGCGGGGCTGACGGATGAAATTGAATGAAAAGATCCGGGAACCGGAACAATTAAATGCCTTGGCGCTTGCTTATATGGGCGATGGTGTGTTTGATATGTATGTACGCTATCGCTTAATTGCTCAGGGACAGGTAAGGCCGAATAAATTACATCGAGAAGCGACGCGGTATGTGTCAGCTAAAGCGCAAGCGTTCGTCATTTCACAGCTTATGGACAAAGAGAGATTGACAAAAGAAGAGCTAGCAGTCGTACGACGGGGGAGGAATGCTAAATCAGGTACAATCCCAAGGAATACTGACCCTGCTACGTATAGTTTAAGTACAGCATTTGAGGCATTAATCGGCTTTTTATATTTAACTGACCAAGAAAGCAGAATGGATGCTATTGTAAGCGAAAGTTTTAACTTGATCGAAGGAAAGGAGGATTAATATGGCTGACAAGCATGATTTAATTGCTGGTAAGAACCCTGTAGCAGAAGCGATTAAAGGGGGGCATGTCGTCAACAAAATTTGGATAGCTGAAGGCTCTCAAAAAGGCCAGATGTCAGAAATTATGCAATTGAGTAAGAAGAAAGGGATACAGGTTCAGTTTGTGCCAAAAAAGAAACTAGATCAAATGGCAGTAGAAGCAACACATCAAGGTGTTGTGGCACAAATTGCTCCTTACGATTATACAGATTTAGAAAAAATTCTCGAACGAGCTCGTATGAAAAATGAAGCGCCCTTTCTCTTATTGTTGGACGAGCTTGAAGACCCTCATAACCTTGGCTCAATTTTAAGAACGGCAGATGCTGCGGGGGCTCACGGAGTCATTATTCCGAAACGGCGGTCTGTCGGTCTCACATCAACTGTAGCCAAAGCATCAGCAGGTGCTATTGAACATGTACCTGTAGCTCGAGTGACGAATTTGGCACGCACGATGGAGGAGTTGAAAAAAGATGGGCTTTGGTTTATCGGCACAGATGCAAAAGGAGAGGCGGATTATCGCCAAGTAGATGTGGACATGCCTCTCTGTCTTGTTATTGGAAGTGAAGGTCGAGGTATAAGCAGACTAGTCAAAGAAAAATGCGACTTTCTTGTTAGTATTCCTTTAGCAGGAAAAGTAACCTCACTAAACGCTTCAGTTGCTGCAAGCCTTCTCATGTATGAAGTAATGCGGAGACGACCGGTGGAGACGACATAAGATGAGGCGAGTGTTGTTAGTAGACGGCTACAACATCATTGGCGATTGGCCGGAGTTAAAAGCCCTACAAGGGTCTGATTTAGAGGGGGCTCGTGACCTTCTTATTCAATATATGGCCGAATACCAGGCGTACACAGGTATTGAAGTGACCGTCATTTTCGATGCTCATATGGTATCTGGTCTAGGGAAAAAACTCCAAAACTATGCAATAACGATTATTTACACGAAAGAAAAGGAAACAGCAGATGAACGAATAGAAAAACTCGTAAACGACTTGAAGCGGATTGATACTCAAATTTATGTAGCTACATCAGATTTTGTGGAGCAACGTGTTATTTTTGCAAGTGGGGCATACCGTAAATCAGCGAGAGAACTCAGAACGGAAATGAAACAAATAGAAAAAGGGATTGAAAAAGAAGTATCAAAAACAAAAAAGTCGAAAATAAAAACAAAATTGCCGATTACTGACGAAATGGCAGAAGTTTTTGAAAAATGGCGTCGAGGCAAGCGATGACTGCTTGACGCTATTATTAGCCTTCCTGTATACTGATGTTATATTTAGGTAATTCGTGTTAAGGCGCTTTCATCTTGACAATGGAAGCGATTATCTTTTTACATTCGTGAAAAGACAGGGTCGGAGGGATTGCGGTGGCTTTAAACCTCGTAGAAACAGGACTGCAGGAAAAGTTTCGCCAATTGGAAGATGAAAGTTTAGTAGAGTATGTTAAGGAAGGGGACAGTGCCGCACTAGAGTACTTAATTAATAAGTACAAGAATTTTGTACGTGCAAAAGCCCGTTCCTATTTTTTAATTGGAGCAGATCACGAAGATATTGTGCAAGAAGGCATGATTGGCCTTTACAAAGCAATTCGCGATTTTAAAGGAGACAAGCTCTCTTCATTTAAAGCATTTGCCGAGCTCTGTATCACGCGGCAAATTATAACTGCAATTAAAACAGCAACCCGTCAGAAACATATTCCGTTAAATTCGTATGTATCCTTAGACAAGCCTATTTATGATGAAGAGTCAGATCGAACACTATTAGATGTTATTGGTGGATCGAAGCTAAGCGATCCAGAAGAATTACTTATTAATCAAGAAGAGTTTGATGACATTGAAGACAAAATGGGAGAAATTTTGAGTGACCTTGAACGCAAGGTTCTTATGCACTACTTGGATGGCCGGAGCTACCAGGAAATATCGGCTGACTTGAACCGGCATGTGAAATCAATTGATAATGCTCTTCAACGGGTGAAAAGAAAGCTTGAACGTTACGTGGAGCTCAAAGGAGTTAAACTCTAACAAATCCTTGAATTGTGTAAATAAGGGGGCGTAAGTACTAGATTACGCTCGTTTTTCTATTTCTAAATCGTTTCTATATCTATTAGCAATTAATAGACACTTTTTTAAGGCACTCGTAATCGTTAGCTATGAATTTCAGTTTTTCAATGGGGAAAATCGACCATTGAAAAGTAAACTAATTCAAATGACCAACTAACTGTAGTGAAAACCTGAATGTGTACATCGTTTTTTATAGGTATGTTTGTATTATGAACCTTAGCTCGAATATAGTGTGATGCTGTTGAACGGTTATTTATCAAGAGAAAATCGCCAAAGCTGAAAGACACGTTTTTCAAAATTGAAGGTTTAAAAACTCTTGAACAGTCGAAGATAAAGACATAGTACTCCGTTGACATGTCAGTGTAGCCTATGATAAATTTTACTAGTATGTATACGTGTACGGTAAAAGAGGAGAGTAAGTGATGTCGCAGAAAGTCATACTTGCCTGTCAGCATTGTCAGTCGAGAAATTATGCTACTTCAAAAACAGATCAAGACCGTGCGGAACGGCTTCAAATAAAGAAGTACTGTAAAATATGCGGGAAGCATACACCACATTTCGAAACAAAGTAAGTGATTCTATTGGAGGTGTGTTAATGTGGGGAGTACGACTAAAAACCCTGTTAAGTTTTTAAAAGATGTATCCACAGAAATGAAGAGAGTCACGTGGCCGACGAAAAAAGAATTAACGAAATATACAATTGTTGTGTCATTTACTGTTATTTTTATCGCGATATTTTTTGCGATTGCAGATTATGGAATAGCATCATTACTTAATTTAATTACTAGGTAAGCCAGCAAATTTACGAAAATATGATTCCGTCAGAGGAGGGAAGGACGTCACAGTCCTGAACAATCATGGAGAAGAAATGGTATGTAGTCCACACCTATTCCGGATATGAAAATAAAGTAAAAACAAATTTGGAAAAGCGTGTGGAATCAATGGGTATGGCGGATAAGATTTTTCGCGTCATCGTCCCTGTAGAAGAAGAAACAGAAATAAAAGATGGTAAGTCTAAGCAAGTAACGAAGAAGGTTTTTCCAGGTTATGTCATCGTAGAGATGGTGATGACTGATGATTCATGGTATGTAGTACGGAATACACCAGGAGTCACTGGCTTCATCGGCTCTTCTGGTGGGGGAGCAAAACCGACACCTTTACTTCCAGAAGAGGTGGATGCGATACTTCGTCAAATGGGAGTAGAAGCACCGAAGCCTGATGTTGAATTTGAGTTAAAAGAATCGGTTAAGGTAAAAGAAGGACCATTTGCGAACTTTATTGGTACGATCGAAACAATTTCTGCTGAAAAACAAAAACTAAAAGTGCATGTTAACATGTTTGGTCGTGAAACACCGGTCGAACTAGAATTTAACCAGGTTGAAAAAATCTGATTCATTTTATAAAAGCTTCTTGCTATCTTGCGTGTGAAGTGATAAAATTTGAATGTTGTTAATTAGCGTGGACTAACTGTTCACGTTTTTTCCTGCAAATAAGCAGGACTATTGAGTGGGAGAGCAAACAAGCTCGGTTTACCACATCACGGACTTAAGGAGGTGTGTCTCGTGGCTAAAAAGGTCATTAAAGTAGTTAAATTACAAATTCCTGCTGGGAAAGCTAATCCGGCGCCGCCAGTTGGACCGGCACTAGGTCAAGCAGGTATTAATATTATGGGATTCTGTAAGGAATTTAACGCGCAAACGCAAGAACAAGCGGGCTTAATCATTCCTGTAGAAATCACGGTATTCGAAGACCGTTCTTTTACGTTTATTACAAAAACCCCGCCTGCAGCTGTGCTTTTAAAGAAAGCAGCTGGTATTGAAACGGCTTCTGGTGAGCCGAACAAAAACAAGGTGGCAACATTAAAGCGTGATAAAGTGAAAGAAATCGCAGAAACAAAAATGCCTGACCTAAACGCAGCTGACGTAGAAGCAGCTATGCGTATGGTTGAAGGTACAGCCCGAAGCATGGGGATTGTTATTGAAGACTAAGTACTCGTGCAGGTAGATGGAGGTTGCGAGAAAGGGCTGAGGCCCTGCCTGTAATCAGGTGTCGCAACCTTTATTAGTGGGAGGTTTAACCGATAAAACCACAATTAAGGAGGAAACAACATTGGCTAGAAAAGGTAAAAAATATCAAGATGCACTGAAACTCGTAGATCGCGAAAAAGTGTATAGTGTTAAAGAAGCGATAGAGCTAGTTAAAAAAACAGCAACAGCGAATTTCGACGAAACTGTTGAGTTGGCTGCACGATTAGGTGTAGATCCTAAGAAAGCTGATCAGCAGATTCGTGGAGCTGTCGTTTTACCTAACGGAACAGGAAAGACACAAAGCGTTCTTGTTTTCGCTAAAGGTGATAAAGCAAAAGAAGCAGAAGCAGCAGGTGCTGACTTTGTTGGGGAAGAAGACCTTATCAACAAAGTAAACCAAGGTTGGTTAGACTTTGATGTTGTCGTTGCAACCCCTGACATGATGGCTCAAGTTGGTAAACTAGGGCGCGTTTTAGGGCCTAAAGGGCTTATGCCAAACCCTAAAACTGGGACAGTAACATTTGATGTGGAAAAAGCGGTTAACGAAATCAAGGCGGGTAAAGTAGAATACCGTGTTGAAAAAGCCGGTAACATTCACGTACCTATTGGAAAAGTCTCTTTCGGCGATGATCAACTTGTTGAAAACTTTAAAACAATGATTGATACATTGTTAAAAGCTAAGCCAGCAGCTTCGAAAGGAACTTACCTTCGTAACGTTTCTTTATCAGCTACAATGGGCCCTGGTGTTAAAATTAATATATCTGAATTCAAACTCTAGTTGACTTCCCTTTAACAGGGAGTTATACTGGTGATTGTGAATTTAATTGATCATGCCGTAGACAGCAGGGGCACACAGTGCTTAATATCCTGCCGAGGTTTGTAGCATCGACGTCCTATGACTCGTTATAGGGAATTGATTATACTGCCTCCATGTCTGCGCATGGGGGCTTTTATATTGCTCGCAAGCGATATGTGACTAGTCTTTATTGGGAGGTGTCAAAATGAGCGCAATAATCGAAAAGAAAAGCCAACTCGTTGATGAAATTACAACGAAACTAAAGGAAAGCCAAGCGACAATCGTTGTTGATTATCGTGGTTTAGATGTTGCTGAAGTGACTGAACTTCGTAAGCAGCTTCGTGAAGCGAACGTAGACTTCAAAGTTTACAAAAACTCGATGGTGCGTCGTGCTACAGCAAATGCGGAACTAACAGAACTTGATGAGCATCTAGTAGGACCAACAGCTATTGCATTTAGTAACGATGATGTGATTGCACCTGCTAAAATTCTTAATGGCTTTGCAAAAGAACATGAAGCATTAGAACTTAAAGCAGGTATTATCGAAGGAAAAGTGACATCCTTAGACGAAATTAAAGCTCTTGCGGAACTTCCATCCCGCGACGGTTTGTTGTCTATGCTTCTCAATGTTATGCAAGCGCCAATCCGCAACTTTGCATTGGCAACAAAAGCTGTTGCAGAACAAAAAGAAGAACAAGGTGCGTAACTCCACCTTTACGAATCAGTGCCTAACGGCATAATACTTTTTAAACAGGAGGAATATAATCATGACTAAGCAAGAAATGATCGATGCGATTAAAGAAATGTCAGTTTTAGAACTAAATGATTTAGTAAAAGCTATTGAGGAAGAATTCGGCGTTACTGCTGCAGCTCCAGTTGCAGTTGCTGGTGGCGGTGGCGGTGCTGCTGCTGAAGAACAAAGTGAATTTGACGTTGTTCTTACAGATGCTGGTTCATCTAAAATCGGTGTTATCAAAGTGGTTCGTGAAATCACTGGACTTGGTCTTAAAGATGCGAAAGCACTTGTTGATGGTGCTCCTGCGTCAGTTAAAGAAGGCGTTGAAAAAGCTGAAGCTGAAGAAATTAAAGGTAAGCTTGAAGAAGCAGGCGCTTCTATCGAACTTAAGTAATAATCAGATGATCGAGACCCGCTTTGCATCGTACAAAGCGGGTTTTAATATCTAATTATTGAAGGCTAGTAGTAAAAGGAGCGAATGTCTAGGTTGTTTAACTTCATAATGAAGATGAACATACTTAGGTGCGGTAATGGCTTAATTCCCGCTTGCCAAAAACGAGGGAGTGTCTTTTATGGCTAACCATTATTTTTCTGAACAACCGGAAAGTAAAAGCGAACGTAAAACGATAAGAGAGGTTATCAGAGGAGATTCTTATCATTTTCACGTAGACCGTGGTGTTTTTTCTAAAGGTGGGCTTGATTTTGGCTCGCGACTTCTTATTGAAGCGTTCGAACCACCTGTAGTAACAGGACCTATAGTTGATGTTGGGTGTGGGTGGGGGCCTATCGGTTTAACGATAGCTTCAACTCATCAGAATAAACAGATTTATATGGTGGATATTAATGAGCGTTCCGTGCAATTGGCAAAAGAAAACGCCTCATTAAATCGTGTGTCAAATGTAACGGTTGAGCAAAATAACTTACTCGATGGGTTTGATGATAACTTTTTTTCGGTTGTTCTCACTAATCCTCCTATCCGAGCAGGTAAAGATGTCATTTTTACCATCTATGAACAAGCGAAAAGAACGCTTAAGACAAATGGGGACATTTGGGTAGTCATTCAGAAGAAACAGGGAGCGGCTTCCACTCTGAAAAAACTCGAGGAATTAGGGTTTGAAGTTAATGTGGAAGTGAAATCAAAGGGATATTTTGTCTTCCGAGGAAAAAATAATTGACCCGGTCTTCCTGATGTGTTAACATTATTTAATGCGTATGAACATGAATGATAATAGGCGTATTCTGCTCTATTATCGAAGAATGAGCGTTTTACTTGGATTTTTCAATGGGCGTGTAGATTTGAATAAGTGCAATGTTTAAAAAAAGGGTGGTTTGGACAAACTATGAACGTCTTTTATGTATTATAGGTAGAAGACCTTATAACCCTTTTTTTCTTTATTTCACTTTTATAAGCTAACAAGTTATTATTTTGAAAAATTAGGACGAAGAGGTTTTTTATAGCGAATAGAGGTATGTTGCGCTTTTAAAAAGTGGTTCTGTTGCAAACGTTTCTTTACGTCTGCGATTCTTAAGGCGCACTTTTCATAAAATCTCACATTATAAATGTGGAGAGTATACACCACCTATTTATATTTGAGCTCAGTGGTAAACGTAAATGACCTATTTTGGATTATGAAAGTGGTTATTTTATCAGGGAACTCAACACCTCTTTTTTTCTATAATTAAATATAACTTAAAGGTAACTTTCTACAACGTTTCTATGAAATCCTTTTTTTCTTTAAGGTGATTTTAAAAGTTGTTAAGAGAAGTCTTTTGTCCGAATGATTGGGCAGGTAGTGAGTTTTCTAACTATGTACACTGTTATTATGTATCTGTCAAAGGATGTTTGCATTGACTCCATGCAGTCCTTTTGATGATAAAAACGTTAGGTTTGAGGGGTGAATGAGTTGACAGGTCAACTAGTTCAGTATGGACGGCACCGCGAGAGAAGAAGCTATGCAAGGATTAATGAAGTTTTGGATCTTCCAAACTTAATAGAGATCCAAACAGCTTCTTATCAATGGTTTCTTGATGAGGGTATTCGCGAGATGTTTCAGGACATCTCACCAATCGAGGATTTTACAGGGAATTTAGTACTTGAGTTTATTGATTATAGCTTAGGTGAACCTAAATATCCTGTAGATGAATCAAAAGAACGTGACGTGACATATTCTGCACCGCTTCGCGTCAAAGTTCGCCTGATTAACAAAGAAACAGGCGAGGTTAAAGAGCAGGAAGTGTTTATGGGAGATTTCCCTCTCATGACAGACACTGGTACATTCGTTATTAATGGAGCGGAACGAGTTATTGTATCTCAGCTCGTACGATCACCAAGTGTATATTTTAGTCAAAAAATAGACAAAAACGGAAAGCGCGGCTTCACTACGACGGTTATTCCTAATCGTGGTGCGTGGCTTGAACTAGAAACTGATGCGAAAGACGTTGTGTATGTCAGAATTGACCGCACACGTAAAATTCCTGCAACAGTTCTCTTAAGGGCGCTTGGATTTGGCACTGATCAAGAGATCATTGATTTAATAGGAGAAGATGAGTACTTACGTAATACATTAGAAAAGGATAATACGGACAGCTCGGAAAAAGCACTTTTAGAGATTTACGAGCGACTCCGTCCTGGCGAACCGCCAACAGTAGACAGTGCAAAAAGCTTGTTAGAATCCCGCTTCTTTGATCCGAAGCGATACGATTTAGCAAATGTTGGTCGCTATAAAATGAATAAAAAACTTCATATTAAAAACCGTTTATTTAACCAACGATTGGCTGAAACGCTCGTGGATCCAGATACAGGTGAAATTCTAGCTGAAGAAGGTTCTCTAATCGATCGTCGGGTGCTAGATAAACTAATTCCTTATCTTGAAAACAATGTTGGCTTCCGCCGCATTAACCTTCAAGGGGGCGTTATTGATGATGAAGATGTAGATATTCAATCGGTCATGATTTATTCTCAAAAAGCAGGTGAAGAGGATCTTCCAATTAAGGTGATTGCCAACGGTGAGATCGATACGTCGGTTAAGCATATTACACCAGCTGACATCATTTCATCTATCAGTTACTTCTTCAACCTCCTGCATGGGGTAGGAAATACCGATGATATTGATCATTTAGGTAACCGCCGTCTGCGCTCAGTTGGAGAGCTCTTACAAAACCAATTTAGAATTGGACTTTCTCGAATGGAAAGAGTTGTCCGAGAACGAATGTCCATTCAAGATGCCAATATGATTACGCCGCAGGCATTAATCAATATTCGTCCAGTGATTGCATCGATTAAAGAGTTCTTTGGAAGCTCTCAGCTTTCACAGTTCATGGATCAAACTAACCCGCTAGCTGAATTGACACATAAGCGCCGACTATCAGCGCTTGGACCCGGGGGGTTAACACGTGAACGTGCAGGGTTTGAGGTGCGAGATGTTCACTATTCCCACTACGGACGTATGTGTCCAATTGAGACTCCTGAGGGGCCAAACATCGGATTAATTAACTCATTATCGAGCTTTGCAAAGGTCAACCAATTTGGTTTTATTGAAACACCGTATCGAAAGGTTGATCACGAATCAGGTATTGTTTCTGAGCAAGTGGATTACCTAACTGCTGACGAAGAGGATAATTATGTTGTAGCACAGGCGAATGCGAAACTCGACGAGAATGGCGCATTTATAGAAGAAGATATCATCTGCCGATTCCGTGGGGAAAACATTATTGTTCCTCGAGATCGTGTTGACTACATGGATGTATCACCTAAACAGGTAGTATCTGCTGCTACAGCATGTATTCCTTTCTTAGAAAATGACGACTCTAACCGTGCGCTTATGGGTGCTAACATGCAACGTCAAGCTGTACCTTTATTAGAGCCGCGTTCTCCGCTTGTAGGAACAGGAATGGAATATGTGTCTGCAAAGGATTCAGGTGCAGCCGTTGTGTCTAAAACAAAAGGTCGAGTTGAACGAGTTTCAGCAAATTATGTGGACATTCGTATCATTGAAGAAGTTGATGGCAAAGAAGTTGAAGGAAATGTTCAGCGTTATAATTTGATGAAATTTGAACGTTCTAACCAAGGGACTTGCTACAACCAACGACCGATTGTGAGCGAAGGCATGAGCGTTGAGAAAGGTGAAATTCTGGCTGATGGTTCATCAATGGAAAAAGGTGAAATGGCCCTTGGACAAAACGTACTCGTCGGCTTCATGACATGGGATGGTTATAACTACGAGGACGCCATTATTTTAAGTGAGCGTCTCGTCAAAGACGATGTTTATACATCTATTCACATTGAAGAATACGAGTCTGAGTCTCGTGATACGAAGCTTGGGCCTGAAGAAATCACCCGTGATATTCCTAATGTTGGGGAAGATGCTTTAAAAAATCTTGACGAACGAGGGATTATCCGTATTGGGGCTGAAGTAAAAGATGGCGATATTCTAGTTGGGAAAGTGACACCAAAAGGAGTGACTGAACTGACAGCAGAGGAACGCCTCTTGCACGCTATTTTTGGTGAAAAAGCAAGAGAAGTTCGTGATACATCGCTGCGTGCTCCACATGGAGGAGACGGAATCGTTCTTGATGTTAAAGTATTTAACCGCGAAGATGGGGATGAGTTGCCACCAGGTGTGAACCAACTTGTACGTGTGTATATCGTTCAGAAGCGTAAAATTCATGAGGGCGATAAAATGGCTGGTCGCCATGGTAATAAAGGTGTTATTTCACGAATTCTTCCTGAAGAAGACATGCCGTACTTGCCAGATGGCACACCGATTGACATTATGCTTAACCCACTAGGGGTACCATCGCGTATGAACATTGGTCAGGTACTAGAACTGCATATGGGAATGGCTGCAAGACAGTTAGGCATTCACATTGCTACTCCTGTATTTGACGGTGCTCGTGAAGAAGATGTATGGAGCACGATTGAAGAGGCCGGTATGGCAAGAGACGGTAAAACGGTGCTATATGACGGACGTTCAGGTGAACCTTTTGATAACCGTGTGTCAGTTGGTGTGATGTACATGATTAAACTAGCGCACATGGTTGATGATAAATTACACGCCCGTTCAACGGGTCCATACTCCTTGGTGACACAGCAACCACTTGGTGGTAAAGCCCAATTTGGTGGACAACGTTTCGGTGAAATGGAAGTTTGGGCGCTCGAAGCTTATGGAGCTGCTTACACACTTCAGGAAATTCTCACGGTGAAATCGGATGATACAATCGGTCGTGTGAAAACATATGAAGCAATTGTTAAAGGTGAGAACGTTCCAGAACCTGGAGTTCCTGAATCCTTTAAAGTATTAATTAAAGAGCTTCAAAGTCTCGGAATGGACGTTAAAATGCTTTCAAGCAACGACGAAGAGATTGAAATGCTTGAAACGGACGATGATGATGAGCAATCCAATGATAAGCTGAACTTAAATTTAGAATCCAGCGGTGAGTCAAACGCATAACGGGAGATCTTGAATGTTGAAAGGGAGGTTAGCCCCTTGATAGATGTGAATAATTTTGAGTATATGAAAATCGGCCTGGCATCCTCTGATAAAATCAGATCTTGGTCCAGGGGAGAAGTCAAAAAACCAGAAACGATTAACTATCGGACGTTAAAACCTGAAAAGGACGGTCTTTTCTGTGAACGTATTTTCGGCCCTACAAAGGACTGGGAATGTCATTGTGGGAAATATAAACGTGTTCGCTACAAAGGTGTTGTATGTGACCGTTGTGGCGTAGAAGTCACAAGAGCTAAAGTCCGCCGTGAGCGCATGGGGCATATTGAACTTGCTGCCCCTGTTTCTCACATCTGGTACTTTAAAGGTATTCCTAGCCGAATGGGACTTGTATTAGATATGTCACCAAGGTCCCTTGAAGAAGTGATTTATTTTGCTTCTTATGTTGTGACAGAGCCAGGCGATACGCCTTTGGAATTGAAACAACTTTTATCGGAAAAAGAATATCGTAACTATATTGATAAGTACGGTCGCTCCTTCACAGCCCAAATGGGTGCTGAAGCTATCCGCAAGTTGTTAGAAGATATTGACCTTGATAAAGAAGCCAACCTTCTTAAAGAGGAGTTGGAAACTGCACAAGGACAACGCCGAACAAGAGCGATTAAAAGACTTGAAGTGTTAGAAGCATTTCGTCATTCTGGAAATAACCCGTCTTGGATGGTGCTGGATGTTCTTCCAGTTATACCGCCGGAATTAAGACCGATGGTGCAATTAGATGGCGGACGTTTTGCTACGTCAGATTTAAATGATTTATATAGACGTGTTATTAACCGTAACAATCGCTTGAAGCGTTTATTAGACTTGGGTGCACCAAACATTATTGTTCAAAATGAAAAACGTATGCTCCAAGAAGCTGTGGATGCTCTCATTGATAACGGACGTCGTGGCCGACCGGTTACAGGACCGGGTAATCGCCCGCTCAAATCGTTATCACATATGTTGAAAGGTAAACAAGGGCGTTTCCGTCAAAACTTACTCGGTAAACGGGTTGACTATTCAGGTCGTTCTGTTATCGTGGTAGGTCCGCATCTAAAAATGTATCAATGCGGTTTACCGAAAGAAATGGCTCTTGAGTTATTTAAACCATTTGTTATGAAAGAACTTGTAAGTAAAGGTCTTGCTCATAACATTAAAAGCGCTAAACGCAAAGTGGAACGTGTGCATCCAGAAGTGTGGGATGTTCTAGAAGAAGTGATCAGAGAGCATCCAGTTCTACTTAACCGTGCACCTACCTTGCACAGACTCGGTATTCAGGCCTTTGAACCGACACTTGTAGAAGGCCGTGCTATTAAGCTTCATCCGCTCGTGTGTACAGCTTATAATGCCGATTTCGATGGCGACCAAATGGCTGTACACGTACCACTATCGGCGGAAGCACAGGCAGAGTCTCGCTTGCTTATGCTTGCGGCGCAAAACATCCTGAATCCTAAAGACGGAAAACCTGTTGTAACACCTTCACAAGATATGGTTTTAGGTAACTATTACCTTACATTGGAACGAAAAGGTGCTATTGGAGAAGGGAATGTTTACGAAGGACCGGACGAAGCTGTTACAGCCTATCAAAATGGCTATGTGCACCTTCACACACGAATAGCTGTTCCGGTTAAATCATTAAATAAATCTAACTTTAAAGAAAAATTTGAGAACCACTTAATACTCACATCCGTAGGTAAAATTATCTTTAACGAAATTTTACCG
Organism: Bacillus sp. A301a_S52; assembly: GCA_024701455.1. GTDB lineage: Bacteria > Bacillota > Bacilli > Bacillales > Salisediminibacteriaceae > Salipaludibacillus. Next base: position 159,616 of record JABXYP010000001.1, read on the forward strand.
GAGTCGTTCCCTTATATGAATGAACCGACGGCTACTAACTTGGAAATTGAAACACCTGACAAATACTTTGTGCCGATGGGAACGAATATTAAGGAAGAAGTTTCCCAAAGGGAGCTAGTCCTTCCGTTTAAAAAAGGTTTCCTAGGAGACATTATCGCTGAAGTGTTTAAAAAGTTTAAAATCTCCGAAACATCTATTATGCTTGATAAGATGAAGGATTTAGGTTTTTATCACTCCACGAAAGCTGGTATTACAATCGGTGTATCCGACATCGTGGTATTAAAAGATAAGCAAGATATTCTTGATACCGCCGAGGAGAAAGTTCAGCGGGTTATGAAACAATTCCGCCGTGGTCTTATTACGGAAGATGAGCGTTATGACAAAGTCATTGAGATCTGGAGTAGAGCCAAAGACGTCATTCAAGATAAACTACTCGGTACACTAGATAAAACAAACCCGATCTTTATGATGAGTGATTCAGGAGCGCGTGGTAATGCGTCTAACTTTACGCAACTCGCTGGGATGCGTGGACTTATGGCTAACCCGTCCGGGCGCATTATTGAACTCCCAATCAAATCTAGTTTCCGTGAAGGTTTAACCGTTCTTGAGTACTTTATTTCAACGCACGGTGCCCGAAAAGGTCTCGCTGATACAGCCCTTAAAACAGCGGACTCTGGTTACTTGACACGTCGTCTTGTCGACGTTGCTCAAGATGTTATCGTTCGAGAAGATGATTGTGGGACAGATCGCGGTCTAGAGGTTAAAGCGATCAAAGAAGGCAACGAGGTTATCGAAAGCCTTTATGATCGTCTCGTCGGACGCGTCTCTTTCCAACGTATTTATCATCCGGAAACGAATGATATCCTTGCAGAGCGTAACCAAAACATCACTGAGGATATGGCTAAAGTGATTGAAGATGCTGGTGTTGAAACAGTCTACATCCGGTCTGCCTTTACATGTGATACAAAGCATGGTGTATGTAAAAAATGTTATGGACGAAATCTTGCCACAGGATCTGATGTTGAAGTCGGTGAAGCGGTTGGTATTATTGCTGCGCAATCCATCGGTGAGCCAGGTACTCAGTTGACAATGCGTACATTCCATACAGGTGGGGTAGCCGGAGATGATATCACCCAAGGTTTACCGAGAATTCAGGAAGTGTTTGAAGCCAGAAACCCTAAAGGTCAGGCTTTGATCTCTGAAATTGAAGGTAAAGTTACTGATATTAAAGATGCTGGCGAGAAGAAAGAAATCATTGTCCAAGGGGCGATTGAAACCCGTAGTTATACGACAATGTATGGGGCAAGACTGAAAATAAATGTAGATGACGAAGTAAAGCCAGGTCAAGAACTAACAGAAGGTTCTATTGATCCAAAAGAACTACTCGTTGTGTCTGGGGTTCATGGTGTCCAAGAATACCTTCTCCGTGAAGTTCAGAAAGTTTACCGGATGCAAGGGGTTGAAATTGGTGACAAGCACGTCGAAGTGATGGTGCGTCAAATGTTGAGAAAGATTCGTGTCATTGACGCCGGAGATACAGATGTCCTTCCAGGCTCACTTGTAGAGATTCACCAATTCAATGAGGCGAATAGAGAAATCCTTTTACGAAATGGTCGACCTGCTTCTGGACGTCCGGTCTTACTTGGAATTACAAAGGCATCGCTTGAAACAGACTCGTTCTTATCTGCAGCCTCATTCCAGGAAACGACAAGAGTACTTACGGATGCAGCGATCAAAGGAAAACGCGATGAGCTTGTAGGCCTTAAAGAAAATGTTATTATAGGAAAACTAGTCCCTGCTGGTACTGGTATGCAGCGTTACCGTCAAATGGCAGCAACGGACACCAACTCGACCGTAAACAAAGAAGATACAGTAGAAGAAATGACTACGGTCAAAGAGTAATTAAATTAAGTGTTGACATGGAAAAACCATGGTGGTACTATATCTAAGTGTGCCAAATACCTGATACTTTGGAGGATAACAACACATGTCTTATGATAAAGTAGCCCAGGCAGCCAATAAAGTCGTCGGCACGAAGCAGACATTGAAGGCACTGGAAAATGAGCAGGTCAAAGAGCTGATTGTTGCAGACGACGCAGATCGTCATGTCTTAACAAAGGTGATGGTTCTGGCCGAAGACAAAGGAGTTGCCATTCACACGGTCGATTCTATGAAAAGGCTTGGAAAAGCCTGTGGTATCGATGTGAATGCAGCCATTGTAGCAATTAAAAAGTAAAAAAAGTTTTTATCGGCGGCGACGCTGTCGGTGAAAACTTTCCTTTTACCCATTAGTGAACCACCTGGACCAGTGGGCTTGCATTTAATATAGAAAGGAGGAAAAAATATGCCTACAATTAACCAATTAGTGCGTAAGGGTCGTCAATCAAAAGGTCAAAAATCCGACTCTCCAGCTTTGAATAAAGGTTATAACAGCTTTAAAAAAGTGCAAACAGATGAAGACTCTCCACAAAAACGTGGTGTTTGTACGCGTGTAGGTACGATGACACCGAAGAAGCCGAACTCAGCGCTTCGTAAATATGCTCGTGTGCGATTGACTAACCAAATCGAGGTCACAGCATATATTCCAGGAATCGGACACAACCTTCAAGAACACAGCGTTGTTCTTATCCGTGGTGGACGAGTAAAGGATTTACCGGGGGTACGTTACCACATCGTGCGTGGCGCCCTTGATACAGCGGGTGTTGAAAACCGTATGCAAGGCCGTTCTAAGTATGGAACTAAGAAGCCTAAAAAATAAGGATGAAAATCCGTTAGTATAATTGAAAGGAGGGACTTCAATGCCTCGTAAAGGACCTGTACCTCGTAGAGACGTACTTGCTGACCCAATTTACCATTCTAAACTAGTAACACGTTTAATTAACCGCATCATGGTTGATGGAAAAAGAGGTAAAGCACAAACTATTCTTTATAAAGCATTTGATCTTGTCCGTGAACGCAGCGGTAATGACCCGCAAGAAGTTTTCGAACAAGCTTTGAAAAATATTATGCCAGTACTTGAAGTTAAAGCACGCCGTGTAGGGGGGGCTAACTATCAAGTGCCTATCGAAGTAAAACCTGAGCGTCGTACTACGCTTGGCCTTCGTTGGCTCGTAAGCTATGCTCGTCTTCGTGGTGAAAAAACGATGGAAGAGCGTTTAGCTAACGAAATTTTAGATGCTGCGAATAACACTGGCGCGGCTGTTAAGAAGCGTGAAGATACGCATAAGATGGCTGAAGCCAACAAAGCGTTCGCACACTACCGCTGGTAAGCAATACAAAGTAATAAAAATGTATCTCAAACTTATAAAGGGCTCAATTCATCGGGTATATATTCCCTTTGAATTGACGACCCTTTAATACAATTAAACATCTTGAGGAAAAGGAAGGAGAAATTGACCAATGGCAAGAGAGTTCTCCTTAGAAAAGACGCGTAATATCGGGATTATGGCTCACATTGATGCCGGTAAAACGACTGCAACTGAGCGTATTCTTTTCTATACAGGCCGTATTCACAAGATTGGTGAAACTCATGACGGCGGTTCACAGATGGACTGGATGGAACAGGAGCAGGAGCGCGGAATTACAATTACATCCGCTGCAACGACTGCACAATGGAAAGACCATCGTATTAACATTATCGATACTCCGGGGCACGTGGACTTCACTGTTGAAGTTGAACGTTCACTTCGCGTATTGGATGGTGCTGTTGCGGTTCTTGATGCTCAATCTGGTGTTGAACCACAAACAGAAACAGTTTGGCGCCAAGCAACGACTTATGGTGTACCTCGTATCGTCTTTGTCAACAAGATGGATAAAATCGGTGCTGACTTCGTCTACTCACTCGGAACACTTTCTGACCGTTTAGGCGCAAATGCTGCGGCGATTCAATTACCTATCGGAGCAGAAGATGAGTTTGAAGGGATCATTGACTTAGTTAATATGGAAGCATATGTCTACCTCGATGACCTTGGAACACGTAGTGAAGCTCGTGAAATTCCGGAAGAATACAAAGCTCAAGCGGAAGAATTCCGTGAAAAGCTTGTTGAAGCCGTTTCAGAACTTGATGAAGAACTGATGATGAAGTACTTAGAAGGTGAAGAAATCACAACAGACGAATTGAAAGCAGCTATCCGTAAAGGAACATGTTCTGTAGAATTCTATCCTGTACTTTGTGGTTCAGCCTTTAAAAATAAAGGTGTTCAATTACTGCTTGATGCAGTTGTAGATTACCTTCCTGCACCAACAGATGTGGCTGATATTGAAGGTCATATTCCTGATACAGAAGAAAAAGTTGTCCGTAAATCTGGAGACGATCAACCGTTTGCAGCTTTAGCATTTAAGGTTGCTACTGACCCATATGTAGGTAAACTTACATTCTTCCGTGTTTATTCAGGTAAAGTTGATGCAGGTTCTTATGTGCGTAATTCTTCTAAAGGTAAACGTGAACGTATGGGACGTATCCTGCAAATGCACGCCAATCACAGAGAAGAAATTCCAACATGTTACTCCGGTGACATCGCGGCTGGTGTGGGTCTGAAAGATACGACAACAGGAGATACACTTTGTGATGAGAAAAACCTTGTTATTCTCGAATCAATGGAATTCCCTGAACCCGTTATCTCGTTATCTGTAGAGCCTAAATCAAAAGCTGACCAAGATAAAATGGGTATGGCTCTTGCTAAGCTCGCTGAAGAAGATCCGACATTCAAGACACATACTGATGAAGAAACAGGACAAACGATCATTGCAGGTATGGGTGAGCTTCACCTTGATATTATCGTTGATCGAATGAAACGTGAATTTAAAGTTGAAGCTAATGTCGGTGCTCCACAAGTTTCCTATCGTGAAACACTTCGTCAAGCGGCTAAGTGTGAAGGGAAATTTGTTCGACAATCTGGTGGACGTGGTCAATATGGTCACGTATGGATTGAATTCTCACCAAATGAAGAAGGAGCAGGCTTTGAATTTGAAGATAATGTTGTCGGTGGGGTTGTTCCACGTGAATACATCGGTTCAGTAGAACAAGGTGTAAAAGAATCACTTGATAACGGCCTCTTAGCTGGATATCCACTTATCGATGTTAAAGCCCGTCTATACGATGGTTCTTACCACGATGTGGATTCAAACGAGATGGCATTTAAAGTAGCTGCTTCAATGGCGCTTAAAGAAGCTAAAAACAAATGTAACCCGGTTCTTCTTGAGCCAATCATGAAAGTGGAAGTCGTCGTTCCGGAAGAGTACATGGGAGACATTATGGGAGACATCACTTCCCGTCGTGGCCGTGTAGAAGGAATGGACGCTCGAGGAAATGCTCAAATTGTCCGTGCGATGGTTCCACTTGCAGAGATGTTTGGATATGCCACGTCTTTACGTTCTAATACACAAGGGCGCGGTCAATATACAATGCATTTTGACCACTATGAAGAAGTTCCGAAAAGTGTCGGTGAAGAGATCATTAAGAAATCTTCAGGCCGATAACGAGATATATTGTCTCACTAACGATTTTATTGTAAGCTTAGAAAGGTGATGGATTGACTTCTTTCATCTTTCTCCTAAAATAAAAAAACTTTTTAAACAATAAGGAGGATTTCGATCATGGCAAAAGAAAAATTTGATCGTTCCAAAACACATGCCAATATTGGCACAATTGGACACGTTGACCACGGTAAAACAACTTTAACAGCGGCTATCTCTCACGTACTTCACAAGAAGTCTGGTAAAGGTACTGCAATGGCTTATGACCAAATTGATGGTGCTCCAGAAGAGCGTGAGCGTGGAATCACTATCTCCACAGCGCACATCGAGTATGAAACTGATGCTCGTCACTATGCACACGTTGACTGCCCAGGACACGCTGACTATGTTAAAAACATGATCACGGGTGCTGCACAAATGGACGGAGCTATCTTAGTAGTATCTGCTGCTGATGGCCCAATGCCACAAACTCGTGAGCACATCCTTTTATCTCGTAACGTTGGTGTACCATCAATCGTGGTATTCTTAAACAAAACTGACCAAGTTGACGATGAAGAGCTACTTGAACTAGTTGAAATGGAAGTTCGTGACCTTCTTTCTGAGTATGATTTCCCAGGTGACGACATTCCGGTTGTTAAAGGTTCTGCTCTTAAAGCTCTTGAAGGTGATGCTGATCACGAGCAAGCGATCCTTGACCTTATGCAACAAGTAGATGACTACATCCCAACACCAGAGCGTGACAAAGATAAGCCATTCATGATGCCTGTTGAGGACGTATTCTCAATCACAGGTCGTGGTACTGTTGCAACTGGCCGTGTTGAGCGTGGACAGCTTAACGTTGGTGACGAAGTTGAAGTCATCGGTCTTGAAGAAGAGTCTAAGAAAACAACTGTTACAGGAGTAGAAATGTTCCGTAAGCTTCTTGATTATGCAGAAGCTGGTGATAACATTGGTGCCCTTCTACGTGGTGTTGCTCGTGAAGACATCAACCGTGGACAAGTGCTTGCTAAGCCAGGTACGATCACGCCACACACTAAGTTTAAATCTGAAGTATACGTTCTATCTAAAGAAGAAGGTGGACGTCACACGCCATTCTTCTCTAACTACCGTCCGCAGTTCTACTTCCGTACAACTGACGTAACTGGTGTCATCAACCTTCCAGAAGGTGTTGAAATGGTTATGCCTGGAGACAACATTGAAATGGTTGTTGAACTTATCTCACCAATCGCGATTGAAGAAGGAACTCGTTTCTCAATCCGTGAAGGTGGACGTACAGTTGGATCAGGTGTTGTTTCAACAATTACTGAGTAATTCAGTTATTTAAATAAGATATATTAGAAAACCGGAAAGGACAATTAGTGTCCTTTCCGGTTTTTTAATCGCTAATTATATTCCCTAAACCTTATTACTACTAAAAGGCACCTAAAGTATATTAAATAGAAGAAACAAATAGTGTTAGAATAAGTCTTTTAATTAAAGCTTGAAATCATCAAAGTGACCTTGTATAATAGAAAAAGTGTGGCCGGACCAATAAATGACGTTAATTGTCTTGCATACCCTTATGCATTCGTGTATAATGTCTAATGTTGGCCACTGGCAGGCATAGATCCGGAAGGTTGCTGACACACCCGGCCCCTTTGCCATGGGAGGGTGCGAGGAAATTTCCGGGGAGCAAGTCTATTTCCAAAAATGGGCGAAAAAAGGAGGTAATATAATGGCAAAACAGAAAATTCGCATTCGTTTGAAAGCATATGATCACAGAATTTTAGATCAATCTGCAGAGAAGATTGTAGAAACGGCTAAACGTTCCGGTGCTAGCGTATCAGGACCAATTCCGCTTCCTACAGAAAAATCTATCTACACGATTCTTCGTGCGGTTCATAAGTACAAAGACTCTCGTGAACAGTTCGAAATGCGAACTCATAAGCGTCTAATTGACATCGTAGACCCGACACCACAAACTGTCGATGCACTCATGCGATTAGATCTGCCATCAGGCGTTGACATTGAAATTAAACTATAAATATTAAAATTTAAGAAAAGACATATAGGAGGTGTGACGAATGGCCAAAGGAATCTTAGGAAGAAAATTAGGTATGACTCAAATTTTCTCTGAAACTGGAGAAGCTTTACCTGTAACGGTTATTCAGGCAGAACCGAACGTAGTGCTGCAAAAGAAAACGGTTGAAGGTGAAGGCTATGAAGCGATTCAGCTTGGTTTTGTAGATGAGAAAGCTCATCGTCAAACTAAGCCTGCGAAGGGTCATGCTGATAAAGCAAATACAGCCCCTAAGCGCTTCGTTAAAGAATTCCGCGAGTTAAATGTAGCGGATTATGAAATTGGTCAGGAAGTCAAAGTTGATACATTTGCAGAAGGAGATACGGTTGACGTAACTGGAACATCTAAAGGGAAAGGATTTGCTGGTGCTATTAAACGCCACAACCAATCTCGCGGACCGATGTCCCACGGTTCACGTTATCACCGTCGTCCAGGTTCTATGGGACCTGTTGACCCTAACCACGTTCGTCCAGGTAAGTTACTCCCGGGCCGTATGGGTGGAGAGCAAGTGACAATTCAAAATCTTGAAATCGTAAAAGTAGATACAGAGCGTAACATTCTTCTTGTAAAAGGTAATGTTCCTGGTGCGAAGAAAAGCTACGTGACTGTGAAATCAGCAATTAAAGCTGATTAATAACGAGAAGGAAAGGAGGAGCCCAGATGCCTAAAGTTACTTTATATAACCAAGCTGGCTCACAAGTAGGCGATATTGAACTTGCAGAGAACGTATTCGGTATTGAGCCTAATGAAAGTGTTCTATTCGAAGCCGTTGTTATGCAGCAAGCATCTCAACGCCAAGGAACTCATTACACTAAAGGCCGTTCAGACGTACGCGGCGGTGGACGCAAACCATGGCGCCAAAAAGGAACAGGTCGTGCTCGTCACGGATCTATTCGGTCACCAATCTGGGTAGGTGGTGGAACGACTTTCGGTCCTAAACCTCGCAGCTACGGATATAAATTACCTAAAAAGCAACGCAGACTTGCTTTAAGATCTGCTCTTTCTTCCAAAGTGAATGATGAAAATATTCGCGTTGTGGAAGGATTGAGCCTTGAAGCACCAAAAACAAAAGAAATGAAACAAATCCTATCTGGATTAACAGCAGATACAAAAACACTTGTTGTGACAGCTGATTACAATGACTCAGTTGCTCTATCTGTTCGTAACCTTCCAGGAGTAAAATTTGTAACAGCAGAAGGCGTGAATGTTCTTGATCTTCTTAATCATGAGAAGCTCATCATCACACAAGATGCTGTGAAACAAGTAGAGGAGGTGCTTGCATAATGGCAGACGTAAGAGATATTATTAAGCGCCCCATAATCACTGAAAAAACAGCTGATCTAATGGTAGATAAGAAGTACACGTTTGAGGTTGACCCTCGTGCGACTAGAACACAAGTTAAGTTAGCTGTAGAAGAAATTTTCGGTGTGACAGTAGTGAACGTAAATACAATGAACTACAAAGGTAAATTTAAGCGTTTCGGACGTCATTCAGGCTATACCCGCAAGCGCAAAAAAGCCATTGTACAACTTTCTGCGGACAGCAAAGAACTAGAATTCTTTGAAGGTGCGTAAACAATAACTAGCGAAGGAGGGAAAACCTGATGGCAATTAAAAAGTATAAACCAACCACAAACGGTCGCCGTGGTATGACAACATTGGATTTCCAGGATCTTACGACTGATAAGCCTGAAAAATCCTTACTTGCGCCACTTACTAAGCGTGGAGGCCGTAACAACCAAGGTCGTTTAACTGTACGCCACCAAGGTGGTGGACATAAACGCCAATATCGAATTATTGACTTTAAGCGTGATAAAGATGGAATTCCAGGACGCGTTGCTACGATCGAATATGATCCAAACCGTTCTGCGAATATTGCACTTATTAACTACGCTGATGGAGAGAAGCGCTACATTATCGCTCCTAAAAACTTAACAGTAGGTATGGAAGTTATGTCTGGTAAAGATGCAGATATCAAAATCGGTAATGCATTACAGCTAAGAGATATTCCAGTCGGTACTGTTATTCACAATATCGAGCTTCGTCCAGGAAAAGGAGCACAGCTTGTACGTTCAGCTGGAGCTGAAGCACAAGTTTTAGGTAAAGAAGGAGACTACGTTCTTGTACGACTTCGTTCAGGAGAAACACGTTTAATCCTTTCTACTTGTCGTGCATCAATCGGTCAAGTCGGTAACGTTGAACACGAGCTTGTTAAAATCGGTAAAGCTGGTCGTTCACGTTGGATGGGTAAGCGTCCAACGGTTCGTGGTTCTGTTATGAACCCAGTAGATCACCCTCACGGTGGTGGTGAAGGGCGTGCTCCAATTGGTCGTAAATCACCAATGTCTCCATGGGGTAAGCCAACTCTTGGTTACAAAACGCGTAAGAAAAACAAAGACACGGATAAGTACATTGTACGTCGTCGTAAAAAATAACGGGGTTGATCTACGGTTCTTATTAAGAGCCGTAGCGCAATCACGAAGGGAGGTACACTTATGGGTCGCAGCTTGAAAAAAGGACCTTTTGTCGATGATCATTTGATGAAGAAAGTAGAAGCAATGGACACTGACAACAAACGGGTTATTAAAACTTGGTCCCGTCGTTCCACAATTTTTCCACAATTTATTGGACACACAATCGCGGTATATGATGGACGTAAACATGTGCCCGTTTATATTTCAGAAGATATGGTTGGACATAAGCTAGGTGAATTTGCACCAACAAGGACTTACAAAGGCCATGCTTCAGACGACAAGAAAACACGACGCTAATAAAAGAGGGGAGGTACTCTATCCATGGAAGCAAAAGCAGTTGCAAAACAAGTGCGTATTGCTCCTCGCAAAGTTCGCTTAGTTGCTGACTTGATTCGTGGCAAAGAAATTGGTGAAGCGATCTCTATTTTGCGTCACACACCAAAGAAAGCATCTCCAGTTATTGAGAAGCTTCTAAACTCAGCCATTGCGAATGCAGAGCATAACTATGAAATGGAACCTGACAATTTAGTTGTCAGCCAAGCATACGTAGACGAAGGTGTTACACTAAAGCGATTCCGCCCACGTGCAATGGGGCGTGCGAGCCGAATTAACAAACGTACGAGCCATATTACGGTCGTTCTAACAGAAAAGAAGGAGGGATAAGTGTGGGTCAAAAAGTAAATCCTAATGGACTTCGTGTCGGTATTATTCGCGACTGGGAGTCAAAATGGTACGCTGATAAAGATTACGCTGACCTACTTCACGAAGACATTAAAATTCGTGAGTACTTGGAAAAGCGTCTTATTGAAGCTTCTGTATCCACAATTGAAATCGAGCGTGCGGCAAACCGCGTAAACGTAACGATTTTCACTGCGAAGCCAGGAATGGTTATCGGTAAAGGTGGATCTGAAGTTGAAGCATTACGTAAAGCACTTAATCAATTAACAGGTAAACGAGTACACATTAACATCAACGAGATTAAAAAGCCTGACTTAGATGGCAAACTTGTTGCTGAAAATATTGCTCGTCAACTTGAGAATCGTATTTCATTCCGTCGTGCGATGAAACAAACAATTCAACGTACGATGCGTTCAGGTGCGCTAGGGATTAGAACAGAAGTTTCTGGTCGACTTGGCGGTGCCGATATTGCTCGTTCTGAATCATATAGTGAAGGAACTGTTCCATTACACACATTGAGAGCGGATATTGACTACGGAACTGCAGAAGCAGATACAACGTACGGTAAGCTCGGTGTGAAAGTATGGATCTACAAAGGTGAAGTCCTTCCAACGAAAGGAACGAAGGAAGAGGAAGGAGGAAAATAATCATGCTAATGCCTAAACGTGTAAAATTCCGTCGTGAACACCGTGGTAAAATGCGCGGACGTGCGAAAGGCGGAACAGAAGTCTCTTTCGGTGAATATGGTTTACAAGCACTTGAAGCATCTTGGATCACAAACCGACAAATCGAATCTGCACGTATTGCCATGACTCGTTATATGAAACGTGGCGGTAAAGTATGGATTAAAATTTTCCCAGATAAGCCATATACGGCTAAACCTTTAGAAGTTCGAATGGGTTCCGGTAAAGGGGCACCTGAAGGATGGGTAGCTGTTGTTAAGCCAGGGAAAATATTATTTGAAATAGCGGGAGTATCTGAGGAAGTGGCTCGCGAAGCGCTACGTCTTGCTTCTCATAAACTACCGATCAAAACGAAATTTGTAAAACGAGAAGAAGTGGGTGGTGACGGAAATGAAAGCTAATGAGATCAGAAACCTTACCACTGCAGAAATCGAACAAAAGTCTAAGTCTTTAAAAGAAGAGCTTTTCAACCTTCGCTTTCAGCTTGCAACTGGACAGTTAGATAACCCAGCGCGCATTCGTGAAGTTAAAAAAGCCATTGCCCGTGCAAAAACAGTTTTACGTGAACGAGAACTCGGAATCACTAACGAATAGACCTGAGAGGAGGGTTTGCACGATGGAAGAACGTAACAACCGTAAGAGTTATGTCGGCCGTGTCACTTCTGATAAAATGGATAAAACCATTACTGTCGTAGTTGAGACTTATAAAAAGGCGCCACTCTATGGAAAACGTGTTAAATACTCTAAAAAGTTTAAAGCACATGATGAAAATAACTCAGCAAAAGCAGGCGATATCGTCCGTATCATGGAAACAAAGCCGTTATCCAAAGATAAGCGTTTCCGCCTTGTAGAGATTGTTGAGGAAGCTGTCATCGTTTAAGTTTAAAAGTTTTGTTTACTTACCTGAAGGGAGGTAAAGAAGTCCATGATTCAACAAGAAACCAGATTGAAAGTTGCAGATAACTCAGGAGCACGTGAAGTGCTTTGTATTAAAGTCCTTGGTGGATCCGGCCGAAAAGTAGCTAACATTGGTGATGTCATCGTTTGTTCTGTCAAACAAGCAACACCTGGTGGCGTTGTCAAGAAAGGTGAAGTGGTGCGAGCTGTTATCGTGCGTACGAAAAGTGGTGCGCGTCGCGCAGACGGTACTTACATCAAATTTGACGAAAACGCTGCGGTTATTGTTCGGGACGATAAAAGCCCACGAGGAACTCGTATCTTCGGACCAGTTGCACGTGAATTACGTGAAAACCAATTTATGAAGATCGTTTCTTTAGCTCCTGAAGTACTTTAATGTTAAATAAAAATGCTCGGAAATATCGTCATAAGAGGAGGTGCCCTCATGTCCCAACCGAAATTGCATGTCAAACAAGGAGATAACGTGAAAATTATTTCTGGGAAAGACAAAGGCAAAGAAGGTAAAATCCTTGAAGCATACCCAAGTAAGCAACGTGTGCTCGTGGAAGGCGTCAACATGATTAAAAAACACGCTAAGCCATCCCAAGCGAATCCGCAAGGCGGAATTCTGAATCAAGAAGCTCCTATTCACGTATCTAACGTGATGCCTATTGATCCAAAAACGGGTGAGCCAACACGTGTAGGTTATAAAGAAGTAGACGGAAAAAAAGTACGTATTGCTAAAAAATCTGGCGAATCACTTGATAAGTAAGCGTCAGTGGCTGAAAGGAGGTCAACTCAATGAGTCGTTTAAAAGAAAAGTTTAGTAAGGAGATCTCTCCTTCACTTACAGAAAAATTTAACTACACGTCTGTTATGGAAGTACCAAAAGTAGAGAAAATCGTTATTAACATGGGTGTGGGTGACGCAGTTCAAAACTCTAAAGTTTTGGATAAGGCGGTTGAGGAATTAACACTTATTGCAGGTCAAAAACCATTAATTACGAAAGCTAAAAAATCTATTGCTGGATTTAAGCTTCGTGAAGGGATGCCGATTGGTGCAAAAGTGACATTACGCGGTGAGCGTATGTACGAATTTCTTGATAAACTAATCGCTGTTTCTCTACCACGTGTACGTGACTTCCGTGGTGTTTCTAAAAAAGCATTTGACGGTCGTGGAAACTATACATTAGGTGTAAAAGAACAATTGATTTTCCCAGAAATCGAGTATGACAAAGTTGATAAAGTTCGCGGAATGGACATCGTCATTGTGACAACAGCTAACACAGACGAAGAAGCACGTGAACTTCTCACTCAAATGGGCATGCCGTTTCAAAAATAACATCATTGCCAAAGAGAGGAGTGAAGACCTTGGCGAAAAAATCGATGATCGCAAAACAGAAGCGCGCGAAAAAGTTTAATGTTCAAGAATACACTCGTTGCGAACGTTGTGGACGCCCTCACAGTGTGATTCGCAAGTTTAAACTTTGCCGTATCTGCTTCCGAGAACTTGCATATAAAGGTCAAATTCCGGGCGTTAAAAAAGCTAGCTGGTAATTCCGTTTAAGGGAAGGAGGTAAATACGATGGTCATGACAGATCCAATTGCTGATATGCTTACTCGCATCCGTAATGCGAATACAGTTCGACACACAAGCTTAGAGCTTCCGGCTTCAAAAATTAAGCGTGAAATCGCTGATATTCTAAAGCGCGAAGGTTTCATCCGCGACTACGAATATATCGAGGATAACAAACAAGGTATCCTTCGTCTTTTCCTTAAGTACGGTGCAAATAACGAAAAAGTTATCACCGGCCTTAAGAAAATTAGTAAACCAGGTTTGCGTGTTTATGCAAAATCTGATGAGCTTCCACGTGTCCTTGGTGGACTTGGAATCGCGATTATTTCTTCATCTACAGGTGTCATTACTGACAAAGAAGCACGACAACATAAAGTAGGCGGCGAAGTACTCGCTTACGTTTGGTAATTTAGCATTTAAGAGAACGGAGGTGTAGACATGTCCCGAGTTGGTGTAAAACCTATTGAAGTTCCTTCTAATGTAGAAGTGAAATTCGACAACACAACAATTACTATTAAAGGACCTAAAGGTGAATTGAAACGTGAACTTCACCATGACATGGTTGTAAAACACGAAGATAACCAAATCACTGTAGAGCGTCCTTCTGATCATAAAGATCACCGTGCCCTTCATGGTACAACGCGCAGTGTTATCAACAATATGGTTGAAGGTGTAACGAATGGCTTTGAGAAAAAGCTTGAACTTGTCGGGGTTGGATACCGTGCGCAAAAGACAGGAAACAAACTTGTTCTTAACGTTGGTCTTTCCCACCCAGTTGAATTCGTTGCTGAGGACGGTCTTGAAATTGATGTGCCATCCAACACTGAAATTATCGTTAAAGGTATCGATAAGGAACGTGTAGGAGCTCTTGCTTCTAATATTCGTGCCACACGACGCCCTGAACCTTACAAAGGAAAAGGTGTTCGTTACGCAGGTGAATATGTACGTCGTAAAGAAGGTAAGACAGGGAAGTAATCTCTAATTAACGGAAAGAAAGGAATGACGTTCGATGATCTCAAAGACTGACAAGAACGCAGTGCGTAAGAAACGACATGCGCACGTTCGTCGTACGATCACAGGAACTGCTGAACGTCCTCGTCTAAATGTTTTCCGTTCTAATAAGCACATTTATGCACAGTTGATCGACGATGTGGCAGGCGCCACTCTAGCGAGTGCTTCAAGCTTAGATAAAGAACTGAACATTGAAAACGGTGGAAACAAACAAGCAGCTCAACAAGTGGGCGAACTAGTTGCAAAACGTGCCCTTGAAAAAGGTCATGAAACAGTAGTATTTGATCGTGGCGGTTACCTCTACCACGGTCGTGTACAAGAACTTGCAGATGCTGCTCGTGAAGCAGGCCTCAAGTTTTAATCAAGGCTAAAAGGAGGGAAAGACATTGCGTATCGATCCTAATAAATTGGAAATTGAAGAAAGAGTCGTAACGGTCAACCGAGTTGCAAAGGTTGTTAAAGGTGGACGTCGCTTCCGCTTTGCAGCACTCGTTGTCGTTGGTGATAAAAACGGACACGTTGGATTTGGTATGGGTAAAGCACAAGAAGTGCCTGAAGCCATTCGTAAAGCCATTGAAGACGGCAAGAAAAATTTAATTCGCGTACCGATCAAAGGAACGACTATTCCTCATCAGATTACTGGTGAATTCGGCGCAGGCAGTGTGCTACTAAAGCCAGCATCTGAAGGTACTGGAGTTATCGCTGGTGGACCTGTCCGTGCGGTATTGGAATTAGCCGGTGTTGGTGACATTTTATCCAAATCTCTTGGATCAAATAACCCGATTAACATGGTACGTGCGACAATTCAGGGACTTGAAAGCTTAAAGCGTCCTGAAGATGTTGCTAAACTACGAGGCAAATCTGTCGAAGAGTTGCTAGGTTAAGGAGGGATTTGGCATGGCAAAAAAACTAGAAATCACCCTCAAAAAAAGTCTGATCGGTCGTCCAGAAGATCAGCGAGTGACAGTGAAGACACTTGGTCTTCGTAAAGTCAATCACACCGTCGTAAAAGAAGATAACGACGCGATGCGAGGCATGGTGAACAAAGTTTCTCACCTCGTGAGTGTGAAAGAAATTGAAGCGTAATTGATAAACAGTTGAGGAGGTGTCAACATGCAACTTCACGAATTACAACCTTCTGTAGGTTCTCGTAAAGAGCGTAAGCGTAAAGGCCGTGGCGTAGGTACTGGTAATGGTAAAACTGCTGGTAAAGGTCACAAAGGTCAAAATGCTCGTTCAGGCGGTGGTGTCCGTCCAGGTTTTGAAGGTGGACAAATGCCTATCTTCAGACGTTTACCGAAACGTGGATTTAAAAATCCTAATCGTACGGAATATGCCATTGTTAACCTTGAAACGTTAAATCGTTTTGACGAAGGAACAGAAGTCACACCAGCACTTCTTGTTGAAACAGGTGTCGTTAAAAACGAAAAAGACGGAATCAAAGTTTTAGGTAATGGAACACTTGACCGTAAACTTACAGTTAAAGCCCATAAATTTTCAGGATCTTCAAAGGAAGCGATCGAAGCCGCTGGCGGAACGATTGAGGTGATCTAATGTTTCAGACAATCTCCAATATTTTTCGTGTTGGTGATTTAAGAAAGAAGATCTTTTTCACCCTGGCGATGCTTATCGTCTTCAGGATCGGAGCCCATATTCCTGCTCCCGGTGTGGATGCTCACATTCTGGATTTCGGTGGAGAAATGAACGCCTTTGGGTTCTTAAATGCCTTTGGCGGGGGAGCGCTTGAAAACTTCTCCATCTTTGCCACAGGGATTATGCCGTATATCACGGCGTCTATTATTGTTCAATTGTTAAGAATGGACGTTGTTCCTAAGTTTTCCGAATGGTCTAAACAAGGGGAGGCTGGTCGTAAGAAGCTAGCTCAAGTAACGAGATACGGGACGATCGTTATTGCGTTTATTCAAGCCTTAGGAATGTCTATCGGCTTTAATAACATTTTTCCAGGTCTTGTACCGAACCCGACAATGACTACCTATTTGCTGATAGCTACGACCCTCACTGCCGGAACTGCTTTTCTTCTTTGGCTGGGGGAACAAATTACAGCGAATGGTGTAGGAAACGGGATTTCGATCATGATCTTTGGCGGGATTGCTGCTGGGATTCCGAATGGAGTTAATCAATTATATGTAACTCAATTCGAAGACGCAGGAGATGCCTTATTTATTAACATCGTCACTGTCTTGCTACTTCTCCTAGCCCTTTTAGCGATCGTCGTCGGTGTTATTTTTGTGCAGCAGGCTCTCAGAAAGATTCCTGTTCAATATGCAAAGCGGTTGGTTGCTGGACAACAGCAAGGTGGTAAATCTACCCACTTGCCGTTGAAGGTAAACGCAGCAGGGGTAATTCCAGTTATCTTTGCCATGTCTCTGTTTATTTTTCCGCCGACAGTGGCTGGATTCTTCGGAGATGAAAACGCAATAGCAGGCTGGGTTACAAATAATTTCGATTATACACAGCCATTTGGACTTCTCGTCTATGCCGTGTTAATAATCGGCTTTACGTATTTCTATACATTTGTACAGGTAAATCCTGAACAGATGGCAGATAACCTGAAAAAACAAGGCGGGTATATTCCTGGTGTCCGTCCTGGTAAAACAACCCAAGTATATATAACAAGAATCCTTTATCGTTTGACATTTGTCGGAGCTTTGTTCCTTACAGTTGTTTCAACTATTCCTGTGTTTTTCACTCAAGTGGCAGGTCTTCCACCAGCCATTCAAATCGGTGGAACAGGACTGTTGATTGTTGTAGGTGTGGCACTAGATACGATGAAGCAAATAGAAAGTCAATTAATTAAACGATCCTACAGAGGCTTTATTAAGTAATAAGGGAGAGTTTCTCCCTTTGCCTTCGATCGTAGGTTGTGAGAACGGTGGAGGGAAATAGATGAATTTAATCTTAATGGGACTTCCAGGTGCTGGGAAAGGTACACAAGCAGATAAGATTGTTGATAAATATGGTATTCCTCACATTTCAACCGGAGACATGTTCCGTGCAGCTATTAAAAACGGTACAGAATTAGGTGTGAAAGCAAAAGCATACATGGATGAGGGAGCTCTCGTTCCCGATGAAGTCACTGTAGGTATTGTGAAGGAACGCTTAAGCAAAGACGACTGCAAAGAAGGCTTTCTCTTAGATGGCTTTCCACGCACTGTCGCTCAGGCTTCTGCCCTAAACAGCATGCTCGAAACATTAGAGCGCCAACTAGATCATGTGATATATATCGAAGTACCGAAAGAGGATCTTTTCAAACGTCTTACTGGGCGCTGGATCTGCCCTGAGTGTGGAACAGCTTACCATGAGATTTTCAATCCTCCAAAGGTCGAGGGAAAATGTGATAAAGACGGAAGTGACTTGATACAACGGGAAGACGATAAGCCTGAAACGGTTGGGAAACGGTTAGAGGTTAACCTTGAACAAACACAGCCTCTCGTGGATTTCTACAGTGAGAAAGGCTACCTGCGAAACATTAATGGTCAACAAGACATTCATAAAGTGTTTGAAGACGTTGATGCATTACTGAAAGGAAGCCGTCAATGATCATTTGTAAGACACCCCGGGAATTAGACATTATGCGGCAGGCTGGTAATATCGTGGCCTTGACGCACCGGGAACTTCAAAAGCACATTGAACCTGGTATAACCACGAAGGAGCTAGATCATATCGCGGACACATTTATTCGCGAAAATGATGCGATTCCATCTTTTAAAGGCTATAATGGATTTACCGGAAGCATCTGCGCTTCAGTGAATGATCAATTAGTACACGGCATTCCGGGCGATCGTGTCCTGAAGGATGGCGATATTATCAGTATAGATATCGGTGCCAAATATCAGGGTTACCACGGAGACTCCGCATGGACGTACCCCGTTGGGACCATTGATGACAAAACCCGCAAGCTCCTTGATATAACTGAAGAATCACTGTTTAAAGGACTTGCAGAAGCCCGGCCAGGAGAAAGGCTATCGAATATTTCTCATGCGATCCAAACGTATGTGGAAGCACATGGCTTTTCTGTCGTGAGAGAATATGTCGGGCACGGGGTTGGTCAGAATCTCCATGAAGATCCGCAAATCCCGCACTTCGGTCCTCCTGGTAAAGGTCCTCGTTTAAAAAACGGCATGGTCCTAGCCATTGAACCGATGATAAATGCAGGAACACGTCATGTCCGCACATTAAAAGACAATTGGACGGTCGTGACAACGGATGGAGAAATGTGTGCCCATTTCGAACACACAATTGCTATTGTTGACACAGGATATGAAATTTTGACAAAAGCCCTATAGGGATGAAGGTGGTCACTAAATGAAAGATCCTGATTCTGTTCCACAAGTGGGAGAGCTTGTGAGAATTCTTAACGGAAGGGACAAAGATCAATTCGCTTTTATAATTGACGTGGTGAATGAACGTTTTGTCAAGGTTGCTGATGGGGATAAAAGGAAAGTAGACCGGGCAAAAAAGAAAAACATTCAGCACATTGAAAGAGTGAACATCATTGCACCGGAAGTAAAGAATAGCATTGTTGAAACGGGTCGTGTCACCAATGCCAAATTACGGTTTGCAATTTCAACATATATTGATGATAATTTACTGAAGGAAGGAGACTAAATTCATGGCCAAAGAAGATGTAATTGAAGTAGAAGGAACGGTCATTGAGCCGCTTCCTAATGCTATGTTCCGCGTTGAACTAGAAAACGGACATAAAATCCTCGCTCATGTTTCAGGCAAGATCCGTATGCACTTCATTCGAATTTTACCTGGAGACAAAGTGACGGTAGAATTATCTCCGTATGATTTAACGCGTGGTCGTATCACTTACCGTTATAAATAACCTAACAGGTTTAGATAGTCACTCCGCACTATAAGGAGGTAGAAAAACATGAAGGTAAGACCATCAGTGAAACCCATTTGTGAAAAATGTAAAGTTATTCGCCGAAAAGGTACCGTCATGGTCATTTGCGAAAATCCTAAACACAAACAAAAACAAGGCTAAATTAATAGGAGGTGTAAAGTATGGCACGTATTGCTGGTGTCGACATTCCTCGTGATAAGCGAGTTGTCGTCTCTCTCACGTACGTTTTCGGAATCGGTAAATCCAGAGCGATTAAGATTCTCGAAGAAGCTGGTGTCTCCCAAGATACACGCGTTCGTGACTTAACTGAAGATGAATTAGGGAAGATCCGTTCTGTTGTAGACGGAGTTAAAGTTGAAGGGGATCTTCGCCGTGAAGTATCACTTAACATTAAACGTCTGATCGAAATCGGATCCTATCGTGGCATTCGTCATCGTCGTGGTTTGCCTGTAAACGGACAAAAAACGAAGAACAATGCTCGTACACGTAAAGGTCCTCGTCGGACTGTAGCGAACAAGAAAAAATAAGGTAAAGGAGGTCATGTTCGATTATGGCTAAACCAAAAACGACTCGCGCCAAGCGCCGTCAACGTAAAAATATAGAATCCGGAATTGCGCACATTCGGTCAACGTTCAACAATACGATTGTAACGATTACAGACCCACAAGGAAATGCCATCTCTTGGGCAAGTGCTGGTGCGTTAGGTTTTAAAGGCTCACGTAAATCCACACCTTTCGCTGCACAAACAGCAGCTGAAACGGCTGCAAAAGCAGCGATGGAGCATGGTATGAAGTCTGTTGAAGTATCTGTTAAAGGTCCTGGCGCTGGACGTGAAGCTGCTATTCGTTCTCTTCAAGCGACTGGTCTTGAAGTGAACATGATTAAAGACGTTACTCCCGTTCCACATAACGGTTGCCGTCCACCAAAACGTCGTAGAGTATAGTGTCATCAGAGGTATGAATTGTCATACCTATGTCAATAATGGTGTAAGAACCAATGTCCTAACAGGATACGGAAAGTATTGACGGTTTCGTGACAGGTCTAGGTGTGCCCAATGAGGGATTCCGGTTGTGCCTCATTCACAACCGGGGTTTCGACGTTTTGAAGGAGGGTTTGTTTAATGATCGAAATAGAAAAGCCGAAAATTGAAGTAGTTGAACTGAGCGAAGATGCCACGTACGGAAAGTTTGTCGTAGAGCCTCTTGAACGCGGATACGGAACAACACTGGGAAATTCCCTCCGCAGAATCCTGCTTTCTTCATTGCCTGGATCTGCTGTAACAAGTGTTCAATTTAACGGCGTTCTCCACGAATTTTCCACGATAGAAGGCGTGGTTGAAGACGTAACAACGATCGTGCTAAACCTTAAAAAGCTTGCACTGAAAATTTATTCAGAAGAAGAAAAAACGTTGGAAATTGATGCTCAAGGTGAAGGAGTCGTCACAGCAGCAGACTTAATGCATGACAGTGATGTGGAGGTTTTAAACCCGGACCTGCATATTGCCACTCTTTCTAAAGGTGCTCAATTCCAAATGAAGGTTGTAGCAGCAAGAGGACGCGGCTATGTACCGGCTGAAGGAAATAACTCAGAAGATTTATCTATCGGAGTTATTCCGGTTGATTCTATTTTCACACCGGTTTCCCGTGTGAATTTCCAAGTTGAAAATACCCGTGTCGGTCAAATCACGAACTACGATAAGCTGACATTGGACGTGTGGACTGACGGAAGTATCCGCCCGGAAGAAGCTGTTTCACTTGGTGCGAAAATTTTGAATGAACATTTAAATATTTTCGTAGGTTTAACAGACCAAGCCCAACATGCCGAAATTATGGTCGAAAAAGAAGAGGATCAGAAAGAAAAAGTCCTCGAAATGACGATCGAAGAGTTAGACTTGTCTGTTCGTTCTTACAACTGTCTTAAGCGGGCAGGAATTAACACAGTACAAGAACTAACACAGAAATCTGAAGAAGACATGATGAAAGTTCGTAACCTCGGACGTAAGTCCCTTGAGGAAGTGCAGGAGAAACTGCAAGAACTGAACCTCGGTCTTCGTGACGAAGAATAATCTACTTTTTCCGGTTTGCGCGATCAAATCGGTCCTGAAGAAGATAGATATTCAGCTGAGAAGGAGGGACTAACATGGCATACAGAAAATTAGGTCGTGACAGTAGTGCACGTAAAGCGTTATTCCGTGACTTAGCGACTGATTTAATTATTAACGAGCGCATTGAGACGACTGAGCCGAAAGCGAAAGAACTTCGTTCAGTTGTTGAAAAAATGATCACATTAGGTAAACGTGGTGATTTACATGCACGTCGTCAAGCAGCTGCTTTTATTCGTAAAGAAGTAGCAGATGAAGAGAGCGGACAAGACGCTGTTCAGAAACTATTTGAAGACGTCGCTAAACGCTACGAAGATCGTCAAGGCGGGTATACACGAGTTCTAAAGCTTGGGCCTCGCCGTGGAGACGGTGCAGAAATGGCCATCATTGAGCTTGTGTAACATAAGCACATTGATTCTTCCAAAGGGCGGGACACTGCATCTGGTAACAGATGAGGGTTCTGAGCCCTTTTTTACTTTTCACTTATAATCGTATATATATGAGTGGATATAAAAGGATGAGACACCCTCTACTAATTAATAAACTAGTCAAAGGGACTCTTTCTATTTTTAATAGCTAGAATCCTATTGCTGATACTAACAGGTCACACCGTTAAAAAAATGGAGGTACTATGAGTACGGAAAAGCTAATTGAAGTGAAAAATGTCAGTTTTCGATACCGTGACGACGGCCCGTACGTTGTTAAAGGCATTAACCTATCCATTAAACGGGGGGAATGGCTCACGATACTTGGTCATAACGGCTCGGGAAAATCTACGCTGGCAAAGATGTTTAACGCGTTATATACTCCTAATGAAGGCGACGTCATCTCGTTTGGTCATAACACAAAAAGCTCTGACACATGGACGGAAATAAGACGACAAGCGGCAATGGTATTTCAAAACCCAGATAACCAAATTGTCGCACCTACTGTTGAAGATGACGTGGCTTTTGGTTTGGAAAACGCCGGTGTCCCGTATGAGGATATGAGAAGGCGTGTATCTGATAGTATTTTCCGACTTGGGCTAGAGGGGATGGAAAAGAGAGAACCCCACCAACTTTCAGGAGGGCAAAAGCAACGTGTGGCTTTAGCTGGAGCCTTGGCGCTAAAACCAGCTGTGATCATTCTTGATGAGGCTACCTCAATGCTCGACCCATCTGGACGAGCCGAGGTGCTAACCTATATTAAAAATCTCCATGAGAACGAGAATATGACCATCATCACCATTACCCACGATGTAGAAGAAGCTGTCTTTGCTGACCGACTCGTAGTGTTAAAAGATGGTCAAGTGTTGAAAGAAGGAACCCCAGCTCACCTTCTAACGGACGCGGATTTTTTACGCCAAGCCCATTTAAAAGCACCATTTACCGTCCAGTTGACGACTGAACTGAAAAAGCATGGTGTGGACTTACGACGAGACGCTCTCACGAGAGAGGAGCTAGTAGAGGCCCTATGGACATACAAGCAAACACATTAACCTATACGTACATGGCGGGCACACCGTTTGAAAAAAAGGCGCTCCATGACATGAACGTGACGATTCCTGAAGGACGTTTCACGTCACTTCTTGGTCATACGGGGTCAGGGAAGTCAACATTCGTACAACATTTAAATGGGCTATTGAAACCTACATCTGGAAATGTGTCGATCGGTGACTGGACGATTCAACCACATACGAAGCAAAAGGCCCTCTTTGATCTTCGGAAACAGGTTGGCATGGTATTTCAATTTCCCGAGCACCAATTATTTCACGAAACAGTGTTGCTTGATGCTGCTTATGGCCCTGAAAATTATGGTCTTTCAAAAGCGGATGCTAAGGAAAAAGCAGCCCATTATTTAAGAATGTGCGGAATACGAGACAATTTGTTTGACCGCTCTCCTTTTGAATTAAGTGGCGGACAAATGCGCCGTGTGGCTATCGCTGGTGTCCTCGCCATTGAACCTAAACTACTCATTCTCGATGAACCAGCAGCAGGGCTTGATCCAGAAGCTCATCAGATGATGATGCAATTATTTTATGAATGGTTTAAGACAGAAGAGAAACGAAGTATCATCCTGGTTACCCATCATATGGAGGATGCTGCCTTGTATTCCGATGACATTATCGTCATGGATAAGGGGAGTATCTATATGAAAGGTACGCCAGCAGAGGTTTTCTCAAAAACAGACGAGTTGGAAGCATTGAAGTTGGCTGTGCCAGAGTCCGTCAAGCTACTGTCATTGCTTAAGGCCAAGTGCGGTGAACAGATTGATACACAAGCCTTTACGCTAGATGATACTGTCAGTCGTTTGCTCGCCTATTTAGGAAAGGACGTGGCGAGCCGTGTTTGATAATGTGATTATTGGCCAGTTTGTCCCTAGAAAGTCAGTCATTCACCGCCTTGATCCACGATCGAAGTTAATAGCTGTTATGCTGTTCGTCATCTTTCTTTTTGCTAGCAGGCATCCTGCTGTCCTGATAAGTGGAGGCCTACTTACCATTACAGCGTTTGCTTTGGCTAACATTCCCCTTCGTTTTTACATGAAAGGGATGCGATTTATTGCCATTATCATTCTTTTTACTTTTATATTGCACCTGATCATGACAAACGAAGGAACGGTGCTGTGGGATGCTGGTTGGATGACGGTCTATACTGGTGGTGTGAGCACGGGGGCGTTAATCGGATTCCGTCTTCTTCTGCTCATTGTTATGACGACGCTATTAACACTGTCCACAACACCTGTAGACTTAACAGACGGCATGGAGAGGCTTATGCAGCCTTTATCAAAAATGAAGATACCAACTCATGAATTAGCGCTCATGATGTCAATTGCATTAAGGTTTATTCCCACGTTATTAGAAGAAACATCTAAAATTGCAAAAGCCCAGATGGCAAGAGGAGCGAACTTTTCTCAAGGCTCTCTTTGGCAGCGCCTTAAAGCGATCGTGCCGATTCTCATACCACTATTTGTCCAAGCGTTTAAACGAGCAGAAGATTTAGCTACAGCGATGGAAGCGAGAGGCTATGCTGGCGGGAAAGGGCGCACGAAATACAGGCAACTAGTATGGAAGAGACAAGACACACTTGTGATAAATGTTTTTGTCTTGTTTTCGCTCATGACGATTATTTTGCAATGGATAGGATAGAGGTGAAAGTCAATGCAACGGGTATTAGCAACATTATCATACGATGGGGCTCGGTTTCATGGTTATCAAAGACAGCCCCATGATCGCTCGGTTCAAGGGGAGGTCGAAAAGGCATTAGCGACAATTCATAAAGCGACAAGCTGGCCGTCCACCTCATCGGGACGAACGGATGCCGGTGTTCACGGAATTCGTCAGCCTGTTCATTTTGATACACCATTAACGATACCTGAAGACCGCTGGCCAAAAGCCTTAAATAGTTTACTGCCAGATGACATTTACGTGCATACGTGTAGGCACGTTCCTCAGTCATTTCACGCCCGCTACGATGCAGTAGGGAAAGAATACATCTATCGGCTTTCGACTAGCTCTGACTATAATGTGTTTCAGCGACACTACATCTGTCATGATGACAGGGCACTTAATATGGAGGCCATGCAAGCGGCAGCCAGCCAATTTATTGGAACACATGACTTTACGAGCTTTTCATCCCCGAAAACCGATGTGGTGGATAAAGTGCGGACGATTTATTTGGTAGACATCGCAAAAGAGGGCGATGACTGGACGTTCAGGTTCATTGGCAGCGGCTTTTTATATCAGATGGTGCGCGTGTTAATGGGGACATTGTTAGAAGTAGGAAGCGGTACATGCCAGTGGGATGAAATAGAGACGATTATGGCGGCGAAAAACCGGGCACTGGCTGGAAAAACCGCCCCTGCCCATGGGTTATATTTGTCTCAAGTGTTTTATGACGAACAGATATTAGCTGATTACGTAAAAAAATTTCAATAACAACGAAACCTGGTGTATTTTCAGGTTGACATGGCCCTTCATATATTATATGATGATCTATGGTATTCTTATGCCCACTAGCCCCGGGTACGGAATCGATCGTTGAAATGACAGTTAGATTTGGATAGTTTTTTGACTAGTAGGAGGGAAATAACGAATGCGTACAACATATATGGCAAAGCCACAAGACGTGGAGCGCAAGTGGTTCGTGGTTGACGCTGAAGGTAAAGCACTTGGACGCCTAGCTTCTGAAGTTGCGAGCATCCTTCGCGGTAAGCACAAGCCCACTTTTACGCCGCATATTGACACAGGTGATCACGTCATCGTGATTAACGCTGAAAAGATTCACTTAACAGGTAACAAACTTCAAGACAAAATGTACTACCGTCACAGCCGCTACCCTGGTTCATTGAAATCAATGTCTGCAGGTGAAATGCGTGACCGTAAACCAGAACGTTTGATCGAGCTTGCTATTAAAGGCATGCTTCCAAAAGGATCTCTTGGCCGTCAAATGGCAAAGAAATTAAATGTTTATGCTGGAAGTGAGCATCCACACGAAGCTCAAAAGCCAGAAGCATTAGAATTACGCGGTTAATATAGAAGGAGGGAATTTTCTTGGCACAAGTTCAATACTACGGAACAGGTCGTCGTAAGAACTCTGTTGCACGTGTTCGTCTCGTACCTGGAGACGGTAAAATCGTGATCAACAACCGTGACATCAACGACTACTTTGACCTTGAAACATTAAAAGTTATCGTAAAACAACCACTTGTTGAAACTCAAACGGAAGGCACATACGATGTGCTCGTTAACGTTGACGGCGGTGGATACACAGGACAGGCAGGCGCTATCCGTCACGGCGTTGCCCGTGCACTTCTTAAAGCTGACCCAGATTTCCGTCAGCCACTTAAAAAAGCAGGCTTCCTAACACGTGACGCACGTATGAAAGAGCGTAAGAAATACGGTCTTAAAGCAGCACGTCGTGCACCTCAGTTCTCAAAACGTTAATAAACCTTATATACAAAAGGTTCAGCCCTCTTTGCTCTTATGGAGCAGGGAGGGTTTTTTCATGTCCAAATATGGAATTGAATACCCTTTGAATACCCCGAGTTAAAATGTCATGTACTTATGGAACATCTCGGCTGTTTTCTCCTTCGCTTCATCAGTCACATGAGTATAAATATCCATCGTAGTTTGAATATCTGTATGACCGAGCCGGGCTTGTACATCTTTGATGGAAGCACCAGCAGCAAACAACAAACTGGCATGTGTATGTCTAAAGGCGTGAACATTTATTCTCGTGAGCTCCGGGTTCTTTTTATAGATTCGCTCTAGCTTTTCATTCAAGTAAGCAAGTTATAGGAATTAAGCCCCACCTAGATAATATTCCCTTATACTCATTTCTAGTTGATGGAACTACGCTATTATGTTTATTAGTGGAATTGAATCCACTTTATTCATAAATTAACGTAGAAAGAAGTGAGTAGGTCATTGATAAGCGGTTAGACGTTGCAGAATTACATGACGCAATAGATACTACGTTGGAGTCTATTAATAAGTCGGATGGGGAAATGAGGGATGTATCTGACGCAATTACGAGATTTATTCAGTTAGAGGATGTGTTTAGAGGTAAAGCAGGGGATTCTATTCGTGATTTTTATGCGACGTGTCATATTCCTTTTATACAGTTTATGAGACTGTTTTTGAGAGATTATGAGAATGCACTTAAATCCATTAGAAATTCGTTAGTTGATTTAGAACCTAGTGTTGATGGGGTTATAGATACTGGTTTTGTAGTTAATGACGTACATATGGGCTTAAATAAGGTATCTGGAGTAGCTGAATCCTTGACAGCTTCTGTTAATGACACTTTACGTAGCATACAGGATATCGTTGACGTGAAGTTGATTGATGACACTGAGTTACAGAGTTCTGTGCAGAGGACTAGAAATGAAGCGAATATGGTAGTGGAAAGGGTTTTAGAGTTTGATTACCGTAGTACTGCTACTTTGAGTGATGTAAAAGATAAGCTAGGTATTGCGATGAGGTATGTGAGTGAGTTATCTGGTGCCTTTGAAAGTGGTAAATTGAGTGTGAGTAATTTTGATATTGAGAAGTTGAGTAGTTTGCAATCGTATGAGGATATGACTTCCGTAGTAAACAAAGAGATTGGTATGGCGGTAAAAGAGAGATTGAGTAAGTACTTTAAATTAAGGTATTTGGGTGGTGTGGATGGTACTAGATTTAATCCTAGATATTTTATTAGTGCAGGGTTGAATGTTTTTCTTTATGGATATTTTAGTAAGGGTGTTAGTGCTTTTAATCCGAGATATTTTGTTAGTAATACTGATGGTATATATCCGACTACTAATTTAAGTACTGATGTTGATGAAGATGAAAAACTTGTTTGCTATCTGGATGATTTAGATAAGAATTTTATAGAAAGTAGTTTTGATTTTTTGAATCAAGGTGCTGGAGCAGTTTGGGATGGGACAAAGTGGGTTGGCGGTAAAGTATGGGGTGGTACTACATGGGCAGGAGGTAAGGTATGGGATGGCACTACGTGGGTAGGAGGTAAGGTATTAGAAGGTGGTGGGATAGTTTGGGATGACGCTAAGTGGTTAGGTAATACAGTTTTGGGTGGTGCTAAATGGCTAGGCGGCAAAACCTTAGAAGGCGGTGGAATTGTCTGGGATGATACTAAGTGGGTTGGTGATAAGGTTTGGAGTGGTGCTACATGGACTTATCATAAGGCAATGAATCCAATTGGTAATGCTTTTGATTGGTGGGATAATACGGTAGTTAGTCAAGTCGAGGACTTCGCATGGCTTATAGCAGTTGAGGATTTTTTAAGTGAGCATGTGGCTGATGGGGCGAGGACTGGAGGATCTGTAGGGCTTGATTTGCTTCCATTGTCAAGCAATGCTAAGGGGATATTTGAAATTTTAATGGGTTATGACCCTGCAACTGGTAATGATTTAGGACACGGAGAGAGACTTATATCTGGTTTTTCTGCCGTATTGGGGCCTATTTCGGATTCTGTTAAACACGGTGGAAGAGGGATAAAGAGGTTATTTAATAATGGTGATAACTTAAAAGTTGGGGATAAGGTTAGTGATGTAGGTAGAGGTATTAGTGGTAAGACTCATGTTAATAACCCCTATGATGCGGCGGGTAATCTAAAACCTAATGTAAGATATAGAACTGGTGAGTACAATTATATATATGAGACCGACGAATTGGGTAGGATTAGTAAATTTGAAACAGATAATTTACAATTGACAGCAAGAGATACGAGATTGAAGCACGACCCTAATACGCCAGGAAAACAACCTGGAGATCATGCAGGGCACGTGGCGGCTGATAGATTTGGAGGGTCTCCAGATTTAGATAACTTAGTATCACAAACTAGTAATGTGAACTTAAGTCAGTATAAAGTATTAGAAAATCAGTGGGCGACGGCAATAAAAGAAGGGAAACACGTGAAAGTAAATGTAGAGTTAGAGTATAATAGTGTTATTAGAACTAGACCTTCGGGATTTAAGATTGAGTATGAGATAGATGGTGTTTTACATTATGATACGATATTGAATTAAGGAGATGGTATATATGAGTAAAGTTTTTGAAGATAAATTTAGTGAGTTGCAAGCAGATATGGTGTCAATTTGTTTAGAGTATGTTGAAGATAGGGCAGATGAGGTATACATATATTGTTCTTATGAGGTAATATCTCGTTCAAGTAATTTCTTTTATAGAATTAATGGAAAAGTGTTAAGAAATCATGAGCTGAATGAAGCGATTGGTGATAGTGGAGGATTTAGATATGATACTTCTGTTGAACGTCAGAGGGGTGTGCTAAATATATTAGATGGTAATATTAAAGAAATGGTCAAATTGTGTGAAGAGTACGGTAGAGATATGCCTACCGAGATAAAGTTAATCTATAATGTAGCTAACAATAGTTTAAAAGCAGATTATAGGTATGATATGGTTCATTCTAATGATCCTGATAAAATTGGATCTGTTGTGTTTTTGGAATGGTTTGAGGAAGTAAAATCTAATATGTAAAAACGAACCTCGATTGGCTGGTGGAGCCTTTCGGGGTTGATTTTTTAGGAAAAAGCAATAGAGAGTGTTTTAGCTAAATTAAAAGGGTGATATACTGTGGAGCAGGTTTTTGAAGATAAATTTAGTGAGTTGCAAGCAGATATGGTGTTTATTTGTTTAGAGTATGTTGAAGGTAGGGCAGAGACGCTATATATACATTGTTCGTTAGAGAAAAAACTTGTTTCATCTAGTTTTTTCTATTGCATAAATGGAAAACTTGTTGAGAGGCATAAATTGAATGATGCTCTTGGAGGCACTGAGGGTTTCAGGTATGATACATCGGGAGATAGGCAAAGTGGGGTATTAAATATAATAAATGACAACATTGTGGGAATGCTTAAATTGTGTGAGGAATATGATAGAGAAATGCCTACCGAGATAAAGTTAATCTATAATGTAGTGGAAAATAGTTTAAAAGCAGATTACAGGTATGATATGGTGTATTCTAATGATACTGATAAATCTCCTGATGATGTATCTATGGAATGGTTTGATGAGATAAAATCTAATATGTAAAAACGAACCTCGATCGGCTGAGTGGAGCCTTTCGGGGTTGATTTTTTAGGAAAAAGCATTAGAGAGTGTTTTAGATAAATTATTAAATTAAGGAGATGGTATATATGAGTAAAGTTTTTGAAGATAAATTTAGTGAGTTGCAAGCGGATATGGTATCAATTTGTTTAGAGTATGTAGAAAATAGGGCAGATGAGATATACATATATTGTTCTTTTGAAGGGAATTTTATGTCGTGTAATTTCTTTTATCGTATTAACGGAAAAATTGTTAAAAAGCATAAGTTAAACGACGTTATTGGTACTAATGAAAGTTTTCAGTATGATACTTCTAGTGAAAGACAGCGTGGTGTAATGGATATAATACTAGAAGATATTAAGAAAATGGGTAAATTGTGTGAGGAATATAACAGAGATATGCCTACCGAGATTAAGTTAATATATAATGTAGCTAACAATAGTTTAAAAGCAGATTACAGGTACGATATGGTTTATTCTAATGATCCTGATAAAGTAGGGTCTGATATATTTTTGGAATGGTTTGATGAGATAGAGTCTAATATGTAAAAACGAACCTCGATTGGCTGAGTGGAGCCTTTCGGGGTTGATTTTTTAGGAGATGGACTATATATGGCTAAATGGGAGAAATCTTTATTAGAGGTAGAGAAAGTATTAAGTAAGTTTAGTATTCCCTTAAATAAAGGTGTTAGTGAGGGCGATATTTTAATACTAAGCGAGAATGTAGAGAAAAGATTAGGCAGTGGTAAATTAGCAGTAGGATACAAAGATTTTTTGAGAAAAGTAAATGGTTTGGTATTTAATGGTGTGAATGTATATGGAGTAGACGAGGAATTTATTCAAGATAATAATGATCATATAGAGGGGTTTATAGATAATAATGAAGTTTGGCGAGAGGAAGATGATGAGAATAGGTATTTGTACTATGGAGATACTGATGTAGCTTGGTTTTGTTATGACATGATTGATGATATTTATGTTGAACTTGATAAGCCGTCAGTAAGTTTGATGAGAGAGTTTGATAGTTTTGATGATATGTTGAATACAATGTTGAAACTTATGGTGTAGGATTTAAAGTTAGAAGATGTATTATGTCTAAGATTATAAAGTACATAGAATAATGGTGGTAGTTGTAGAATAACTACCACCATTTCTTTTGGTAAAAGCTATATTAGGGTCTTTCTTTTAGATCGGCATAAAAAGCGTACCGGTACAATGAGAAGGGATGTGTTAAATGAAAGTAGCTTTGAATGTCATCTTCATCACGCCCCTGTAAAATATGATCTAAGATGCAGCTGTTTCGTAAATGCTTGGCCGATACCGGGCGAATACCGGCGAGTTGCACTTCGTCTTTAATCATTTTTTGTATCCCTCTAACCGATAACCGTTTAGGCTCTGATAGTTCGTAACCGTATTGGTGGTGCGGTTATTTTGCACCGTCTTTTCCTTGCCACTAAGCAATGTAAGCAAAATATTAGCTTTTGCTTGAAAATTTACGAGATTTCAATATTGAACCTTTTCGTCATTTTATTTATAAATTCATCATCTTTCATTTCCTCACGTTCCATTAATAAATCCGAGCCAGTATTGTATCTCAATTGATTGGTTGGATCACTTGCTGCCTTGTAAATCAAGTCAGCAACAATATTCGGAGGTGGGACTTCTTGAAGGTCAAATAAGCTTTCATAAACTGATCCGACTTTTTGCTCGAAATCACTATATTCGGTCAGCTGATTACTCTGAAGCGTATCCATAGACCTGCCTGTAAACTCGGTTCTTGTTGGTCCTGGTTCTATAATCTTTACCCGAATATTTTGAGGAGCTAGTTCGTACATTAAAGATTCCGTAAATCCGTTTATGGCAAATTTGGTAGCATGGTAAAGTGAAAACAGTGGAAGGGTAATTCTGCCTCCTTCTGAGGTAATGTTAATAATGAGGCCCTGATGATTTTTTCTGAAGTGAGGGAGGATCGCTTTTGTTACTCGCATCAAACCAAAAACATTGACGTCAAACTGTCTTTGGATTTGTTCTTCTGTTGCAGCTTCGAATATTCCAAATGCGCTGTATCCCGCATTGTTTACAATGACATCAATATTACCGAATGTCTTAATTCCTTGCTCAATCGCTTTGTCAATTGATTCTTTCATTTCAACGTCCAGCTCGGTGACAAAAATATTCTCAATCTTAGTAAGCTCTTTCTCTTTTTCAGGAGAACGCATCGTTGCAATGACATGCCATCCTTTTTGTGCAAAATGTAAGGCTGTAGCTCTTCCAATTCCTGCTGAAGTACCAGTAATCAATATCGTTTTCATTATTAGTCCCTCCTCTTTAATCTTCTGTTGATAAAGAATATAGGTCAATTTTGCGATTTATAAGTTCCATGTAGCGGGTTAATTCTTTTATCTGATTTTTAAGGTGAGTGTTTCGTTGTCTAAGCAGATTTATCCGCTCGTTTTTTGATTTTTCCCCCTGTTGGGTTAATTGAGCAAATTTCTTCATTTCTGTAATTCCCATTCCAGCCTCACGAAGGCAACGGGCAAATTTGATCCATTCAACGTCTTCGTAATCATAAATGCGAATACCCTTTTCATTACGCTTAATCGGTGGGAGAATACCCTCTTTTTCATAGTAGCGAAGTGTGTGAATTGATAATCCAGTCTCTTTGGCGAGTTGGCCAATTTTCAAACGCCATCCTCCTTTCTGAATCAATTTCATCATGAGAAATTTTAAAAATAACCGAGTCATTTTCGTTAATTAATTAAGTGAAATCGAGCGTGAATAATTAGTTAACTTGTACAGTAGGTGAATCCTTAAGGAAGCAAAACCTCAATTAACTGAAGACAATCCTTGATGGAAAGGATTATAAAGGTTCTACTTTTTACAGCGAAGGGGTTGCTCAATACTTTGCTAAGGTACAAAAGAGCTGTAATGGCCAGTTTTGTAATGAAAGAAGAATGATGAAATTGCCTCTTCTATTTAAATTTAATTAAGCTTATCAGCTAGAGCACACTCTATGTCAAGGGATTAAATATGTTAAATGAGACTCTTATTTTTCAAAATTGGACAATACGAAAAATGTAGAGAGAACAAAACCGCCAAACTGACCCTCCAAACGTATGTTAATCACTTGGGGGTAACTTTCGCTATTTGCATTATGCCATCACAAAAAAGGGCATAGCACTTCTCCTTTTTCTTTATCATAAGCGAGATCATCCTTGATAAAGTCAGCACATGGATGCCCTTTTTTATAGGTTAAACTTTAATTGCCTTCCAACAGATCTCAACCGTCTGTTTAATTTTATTTTCATCCAGGCGAAATTTTCCCGTTAAGTCTCCTTTTATTACCGATGTGATAATGCCAATCACAATGTGACAACTAAAAATTGGATCCATGTCACGTACGATTCCGTGCTTTTGCCCTTCAACGATAATTTGTAAAATAATTTCATCCGCAGGGACTGGCTGTTTTCTTATCTCTTCTGGTATAAAAGGAGAATCACAATAATTATCTATCAATAACATTTCATGAGGGTGACTAAATCCAAATTCGGCCATATTAAACAATATTGCTTTCATTTTTTCGTATGTTGTTAAAGTATCATCATATTCTTTTAGGATGTATTCACCCATATGCGTCCGTGCGTTAACAAAAACCTCACTCACTACGTCCTCTTTATTACTAAAATAATGATAGAACGTGCTTGAACCAACATTTGCTTTCGTGAAGATTTTTGAAAATGTTACTGATTGTAAACCTTCTTCTGTTATTAAATCTAATGTTGCAGTTAATATATCTTCTCGTTTTCCCATTTTGCACCTCTTATCGGAATATATATTCTATATTTTATCACAAACAAGAGATTAGTCAATTTAAGTGTTTTCTTTAAAAACTAATAATACGCTTGAAACGGTAATTTTCTACGATGTCGAAAGTTTTCTCTTGCATTATTTCTAAAGGTATTATACTCTTTGTTAGAATAAACATTCCAATGTTTGTTTATTCAACTTTACTTTTAAAGGAGGCATTCATTTGTTTGATTACAAAGGAAAAGTGGCACTAGTAACGGGCGCCTCAGGCGGAATTGGAAAACAATATGCAAAGGAATTAGCGTCTAAAGGGAGCGATGTTATTTTAGTGGCACGCTCAAAAGAAAAGTTAGAGGCATTGGCAACGGAGTTATCCAGTGCTTATCGAATTCGCACATATTCCTTACCAACAGATTTATCGAAAGCGGATTCAGTAGCATCTTTGGCACAACAAATTGAAGATCTCAATTTAAACGTTGATATTTTAATTAACAATGCTGGATTTGGCACTCATGGGCGTTTTGAAACGATCCCAAACGATCAGGAACAGGAGATGATAAACCTTAATATATCTACGATTGTTGGTATGACGCATCAGTTCTTACCATACATGCAGCAACAAAAGACAGGGATTATTGTTAATGTTGCTTCGCTAAGTTCTTTTCAACCGATCCCTTACATGGCTACCTATGCAGCTACAAAAGCATTTGTTCTGTCATTCACCGAATCGCTTTTCGCAGAGAATAGACACCTTGGCGTGAGGGTCTTGGCACTGTGCCCTGGAACAACAAAAACGAAATTTTTCGATGTTATCGGCACACAAAATATGCCAGGAGGAATTAATGGGACTCCTGAATCGGTCGTGAAAGCTGGCTTTAAGGGAATTGATAAAAAACGGAGCTACATCATAGACGGCGTCAAAAATTATTGGATCGCTCAAGCTAGTCGATTTATGCCACGAAAATTTACTGCAATTATGGGTGAACGGGTGACTCGCCCTGCCGACATACAAATACCTGCTTCAATCGTAAAGCAATAAGTCAAAAGAGATACAATAACTTTTATGGAGGTCGAGAGAATGGCATATAAAAACATTGCAAAAAGAAGTCTTGGAAAACAAGGATTAGAGGTATCTGCACTTGGTCTTGGTACGATGCTAATGCCAAATGACGACGAATCGGTACGTGTCATTCACGAAGCGTTGGATATGGGTGTAACCATGTTTGACACAGCAGATCTTTATGGTGATTATGCAGAGCAACGATTTGGCGTAAACGAAAAATTAGTTGGACGTGCGCTAAAGGATAGGCGTGAGAAAGCAATCATCGCTACAAAGTTTGGTATTACACATACTCAAGGCTATAAGGGTGATCGGGCATACATTAAGAAATCAGTGGATGCGAGTTTGTATAACCTTGGATTAGATTATATAGATCTTTATTATCAGCATCGTTTAGATCCTAATACAGCCATTGAGGAAACCGTGGACACTTTATCCGAGCTAGTTAAAGAAGGAAAAATCCGTTATATTGGATTATCTGAAGCTCCTGCAGATATTATTAAACGAGCGCACAAGGTTCATCCACTATCAGCTGTAGAAACGGAATATTCTTTATGGAGCCGAGAAGTAGAAGATGAGATTCTGCCATTATTAAAAGAACTCGGAATAGGTTTAGTGCCTTACAGTCCGTTAGGTCGGGGGTTTTTAACTGGTCAGATTAAAAAATTTGAAGATTTACCAGAGAATGACTATCGACGTCAGTATGAGCGGTTTCAAGGTGATAATTTTATCAAAAACGTAGAAGTCGTCACTAAAATTCAAGAGTTAGCTAGTAAAAAAGGCTATTCCCCTGCTCAGCTGGCTTTGGCATGGTTGCTTGGTCAAGGAGATCAAATTGTACCAATCCCTGGTACTAGAAAAGCGGAAAGAATAAGAGAAAACCTGGGGGCTCTGCAAGTTCAACTAACCGAGGAGGATTATCAGGAAATTGAAAACATTTCACCTAAGGGAACGGCAGCTGGTGGAAGAGGTACTTCTCAATCCTAATAGCCCCTCATGATAAACAGCGTTTTATTAAAGAGTAGCGATTTATAGTTATCTATAAAATCAATATCAGATCAATTTAGAACTAATAGCTCTCCTTTACTTGCTTCAGTATAAGCAAGTAAGCGGAAAAAAGTATGGTTTGGTGGTTGTGTTTGAATTAATTCAAGAAAATGTTGAATAATATTTTTGGCATTCTGTTTCTTTATCGCTAACTAAGTAATCTAACTGTCTTTTTGGACCTCTTCAAATTTATGATTTTATTGAGCTTTTATGCCCTTTGAATCGATTTCTAACTGAATTTTAGCTGCATATTTTTTGGCCTCTCGTTTAGTTCTAAAGGGGACTACAACGAATGAAATAATTAAGAGATATTTTCCCGAAGAGTAAAAAATCAAAAGGGAATTTAATTTAAAATTCCCTCTTCCCTTTTAAATCTGATGGGGGGAGTATTCTGCTTTTAAACAATCGGTTATTGGTATATTAATCATTTTATGGTTTGTACATTTTGTTATTATGCTCAAGGTACTTTATTCAAGAAAAAATATTAGCCATAAGAAAACATAATTTCTTCAACAAAGATTATGTTAATAAAAGAGACGATGAGGACATCCTTCTTCTCTTTTTAAGTGTGTCAGGGATGTCTGTTGAAATATTTATTGTCATAACGCTCCTAATTAATAAATAGAGCGCTTAACCTCTAATGAATTCCTTCGCCTCTGGCCCTCCAAAGTCATCATCCAAGTGAGAGTTCGTTTTACTCTTTGCCTTTGCTAACAAATGGTCTAAGTAGGCTTTGTTTTAATCGGCTTAACGACGATCTTTTCATCTAAAAGTTGAAGTTCAATTTCAGAGCCATTTTATCTTCTTCTTTTTCCACGTTTGATCTCACCCGCATAAAGGTAGTATGTGTTTAAATTATGTCTTATTTCTCTCAAGAAGTTCTATTATCTTCTTTTGATTATTCGTTTGTTCTTTTAATAGGCTTATTATTGTTCCAATCCCGATAATAATCAAGGTCAATAAGATCCACATGAAAACCCCCCTCCTTATTGTTTGATAGTGGTCATCGGAACAAATTGTCTCCGGGGTTACAATCCTTAAAACGCGGGAAGGGAAACGTTGTCAGAGCAAGCTGTGAGTGAAAATGCTAAGAAGTGTTTCTTGATTAAGAGGCCTCTCCATCCCAATATGTTTCTATCTATTGACATTTTGTGTAATAATGTAGAAAGAGACTAAATACATAGTGAGCTATCTTATAATAAAATTAATAGGATTCCTTAGTTAAATCAAATGGTGGAGCGGACAGCGTAAAGCTCAAAAACTATTAATTTTTATGGATTGCTGTAATTTTAAGTTTCTCTTCCAGTAGGGCAAGTAGTGCTGATACTATCTCAGAAAAAGAAGCGTACCAAAAAGGACTATTAAAGCTAAGCGCAGAATAAATAAGAGCAAATTTCCGTTTCCCACTAGTTCATATGCTGTATAGTGAATTTACCATTTTAGCCGTTGGTAAAAATAATAATTTGATCTCAATGAATAGATATAGTGCTATAGTAGCTTATGCTTCAACATGGTGCACTGTACTGTTGAGCATTCTGATGGTTCCTTTACAATCAATCCAAAATAAAAATAAAGGAGGGTCTACAATTATGCTATCAAGCTTTGGACTCCCGGGAGGTATTATTACATTATCAGCTGTCGCGGGATTGATTTATCTGATTAGAAAATTAGTAAGAAAAGACAACTCAAAACCTATTGAATAAAATTTTATATGCAAGCTCCTTAAGTTACTGTTGATTTGAATTAAATTGGCAGTAGCTATTTTTATTATGTTCAACTGAACGGACTTAGAAGAATTCTATTGGTGTATAGTTAGACAAGGCTCAAAATGCGTCTGAGCAAAACGTTTCCTAGTACACCTCTGTGTCAATGCTCTCATCCGCGCACTCACATGAAAGCTAAAAGCCTCAATAATCTCGGGTAATGCTCTGAATGTCGCTAGGTTCTCAGCGTTTTGCATGATATATGCGGTAATTCCTGCATACATAAATTCTGCTAACTCTGTGTGTAGTACAGATATGATCATCTAATGTCTGTCTTTAAGTCTGGAAGGACGGAAAGCGATATTCTACCTTTCCTGAGGGTTTAAAATAAGGTTTGTCTTATTTGATTTCAGAAGTTTCTTGTGTGAAAAAGAATTCACCCATAATTGCTAAAATGTTTGTTACTTAGAAACGAAAAATTGGAGCGAAAGATGGCGGCTCCTGTGGGAGGAAGCGAAGTCTGAAAATCCATTCTGACTGAGCTTTGCAAAGGCAGAATTAGTTGAAGACAAGCCCCACGGAAAGCGTCCATTTGTAGTGAAAATGGGTCATAACGTTCAGAAATAACTTATGAAATCGATTCAAATACATAAATTCTTTTATAAAGTATGACTTTGGAAGTTAAGTTCCACGAAGTATGACAGGTTGTAGTTCTAGATCATTCAACTCGATGAAGTGTAACACTAAAACGTCAGCAATTTATTTTCACCTATTAACTTGACACAATGAAATAATCTGTTGTACAATTACTTCGAATTCGAGATAATTTCATGAGGAATGATGATTGTGGAAATTCAAGACAACAAACATATAGAAGAAAATTTGTCTTTAAAGTTATTTATTGTGTTGAACCGTGCTTTACAATCCGTAAAAAAGCGTGTTGAGGAAAATATCAAAAGTTTTGGATTAAACCCAACAGAATTTGCGGTTCTTGAATTGCTATACAGCAAAGGGGATCAACCAATACAAAAAATTGGTGAAAAAGTTTTGATTGCCAGTAGTAGTATCACATATGTCGTAGATAAATTAGAAAAGAAAAGATTTATTGATAGAAAGCCCTGCCCAAAAGACCGTCGCATCACATATGCAGCAATAACAGAAGCGGGAACAGATGTAATGAATGACATTTTTCCAAAGCATCGTGATGCCATTGAGGAAATATGTAGTGGATTAGATGAAAAAGAAAAAGTGATGGTCATTGAGCAATTAAAAAAATTAGGATTCCATGCCCAGAGCATCGAATTATAATTTTTTTTTAGCAATATATCTCGAATTCATAATATATTAATTAGTTATTATTGCGATACCTTTGTTAGTGGGGATCGTAACTAGAGGGGAGTAAAATATGTCTGAGTTTATCCAGTTGATAGAAGAAAGACGTTCAGCTAGTAACTTTTTACCTGACGTTCCAATTACGAAAATAGAGTTAAATGAAATCTTTGATTTAGTTAAATTAGGACCTTCGGCTTTTAATCTTCAGCATACAAACTATGTCACAGTGTTAGACCCAGAAGTTAAAGAAAGGTTACAAAAAGCTGCATACGGACAACATAAAGTATTGAGTTCTTCAGCGGTGATCATCGTTTTGGGAGATAAAAAAGCTTTTGAACAAGCTTCAGATATCTACGAAGGTCTGAAGATGTTAGGAATGGCAAATAAGCAAGAATATGATCATATGGTTAATGATACAGTTTCTTTTTATGAGTCTAGAGGTCAAGGGTTCCAACGAGATGAAGCAATAAGGAATGCCTCCTTGTCAGCCATGTTATTTATGCTAGCGGCGAAAGAAAAAGGCTGGGATACTTGTCCGATGATAGGATTTGATCCAAAGGGGGTTAAAGAAGTTTTACATTTAAGTGATCATTACGAAGTAGCTATGATGATAACAATCGGTAAAGAAAAGGTTGAGAGTAGGAAACCACGCGGTTATCGAAAGCCTGTTAGTGAATTTGTAACATACATTTAAAAGTGAAAATAATGGGTGCATGACAAATTAACAATGGACATTCTCTACATAACAACAATTGTAGGTCATCCGTAAGAGAATGAAGGTTTTTATGCAGGTAATAAAATTGATTTTTTAAA
This sequence comes from Bacillus sp. A301a_S52, assembly GCA_024701455.1. Taxonomy (GTDB): domain Bacteria; phylum Bacillota; class Bacilli; order Bacillales; family Salisediminibacteriaceae; genus Salipaludibacillus. The sequence continues at coordinate 199,756 of JABXYP010000001.1, forward strand.
AGTCTTGAATTCGTAATATATTAAATGGTAATATACTAAACAGAAATATATAACCGGAAATTCGGAGGGAGAAAATGATGTCAAACAAAAACGAAATTGGAAATTTATTATTGCGAGTGGTGTTAGGGCTTGTATTTTTAGGACATGGTGCTGCAAAGTTTCAAGGAGGTATAGAAAATACAGTAGGGTGGTTTGACAGTATTGGTTTACCTGGAGGACTTGCGTATGTTGTGGCTATCATTGAATTAGTTGGTGGTATTGCTCTCATTTTAGGCTTAGGAACACGCATTGCAGCTGCATTGATGGGACTCATCATGATTGGCGCTATTTTTACAGTTAATTTAGCCGGTGGCTTTTTAAATGGTTATGCTTTTGATTTAGTATTACTAGTTGTTGCAGCACATCTAGCATTAAATGGTAGTAAGTTGTCCTCTTTAGGTCAATTAGTCTTTAAGAATAAACATCAATCAAAATCCTTTGTAGAATCAGCTTAAATATCTCGAAACGGAGAAAAATGAATTAGAGGTAAATGGCGTGTTTTGAATTGCCAGGGTAAAGAACATGTGTACATTGAAGATGGTCATCTTCAGTGGAGGTGGTTCTTATAAACTTATTCTATTAATAGAAGGGTGTTTTAGTATTATGGGGATTTTGGAAAAAATATTTGGAAAAACAAAGGAGTCGAATGAAATGTCAAATGTTAAATTAGCAGTTATTTATTACAGCATGGGTGGAACTAACTATCAATTAGCCAAATGGGCTGAAGAAGGTGCGAAAGAACATGGTGCTGAAGTGAAAGTATTAAAAGTACCTGAACTTGCGCCACAATCAGTGATCGATGCAAACGAAGACTGGAAAGCACATGTTGAATCAACGAAAGATGTACCTGAAGTTACGTTAGATGATCTTGAATGGGCAGACGCGATTATTTTCAGTGTACCAACACGTTTTGGAAATATGCCGGCACAAATGAAACAATTTTTAGATACAACAGGTGGTTTATGGTTTAACGGAAAGCTTGTAAACAAAGTTGTTAGTGCCATGAGTTCCGCTCAAAATCCTCACGGTGGTCAAGAAGCAACTATCTTAGGTCTTTACACGACAATGCATCACTGGGGCGCTTTAATTGCATCGCCTGGTTACACTGACCCAGTTCAATTCACGTCTGGAGGAAATCCATACGGCGTTAGTGTCACAGTAGGTCAAGATGGCAAGATGGTTGAGGATGTTGAAGCAGCTGTTAAACATCAAGCGAAGCGTACAGTGACAATAGCTGAATGGGTTAAAAAAGCAAATTAATCATAAAAAATTATAACGGTTTCTAAACAGTAAAAAACGCTTCTGATTATCAAAAATGATAGTCAGAAGCGTTTTGTTTGATTAGGTGATGGGGGGATCTGTAATGGCGGTGTACTTGCTCAAGTTCGCCGCCGTAAGTGCGAACCCTATTTCATTATGAACCTTGTCTTTACCTCTCACCGACATTTTGGTCACATGCATATTAGTCTTGCATCGGTCACATGAGTGTAAATAACCATCGTAATTTGAATATCCGTATGGTGGAATCAAGCTTGTACATCTTTGATGGAAGAACTAGATGCAAATAATAAACTGGTATGTGTACGCCTTAAAGGCTAGACTCCCCATTTTTTCAACAAGTAAGGCAGTGGGCAATCATCCATGAAGACTCTTACACAATTATACTTTACCTATCGTAGGCTACGTACTTCAAGCTTTTCGTGTATTGCCAAACCTTTGTTAGCCATTGCGGCACCCCTATGTTATCAGACGTTCAAATGCCTTCCCTTTTCCCTCTATAACAACGACACAAATTACGTTACAATGATAAAAACGATCAAATATAAAAAAATATTTGACACAAACGAACATAAACAGCATAATATAAAATATATTATGTTTGTTTTAAACAGAAGGGTGAAAAAAATGAACATAAACGAGAGAAGAAAGTTAATTGAAGAAGAAGTGCTGGAAAAAGGAAAAATGGATATTGAGGAACTGGAAAAAATGCTCGGTGTTTCCGCCATGACGATCCGCCGAGACTTAATGCACCTTGAAAAGGAGAATAAACTGATCCGTACTCACGGAGGCGCGGTACCTGCAAAAGGGATTATTGATGAAACATCCTATGAAAATAAAGAAAAACAGCAGCTGCCGGAGAAAAAAGCAATCGCTGCCTATGCGGCAACTATTGTGAGACCTGGAGATACGATTATTCTTGATTCAGGCACGACCACTCATGAAATAGCCCGCGTGCTGAAAAGCAGATCAAATTTAACAGTGATAACAAATGATATTTTAATCGCTGCCGAGTTCCTCAACACGTCAGTACATACGATCATTACAGGTGGTGAGCTGCAAAACCAGGTTGGGGCTATGTTTGGACCACACACAGAGAGCCTGCTGGAGAGCATTCATGTGGATCTTCTGTTCCTAGGGGCGCACGCATTACATCCTGCTGCCGGAATTACCGCGCCGACCCTGGAAAAAGCTAAGATTAAACGACTGATGGTGCATTCGGCAGAAACGACCTGGCTCGTTGCTGACCATAGTAAATTCGGTAAAAGCTCGTTCGCTTCCGTGTGCGGACTGGAAACATTACAGGGAATCATCACAAATGACAATGTGTCTATGAAAGAGGCAGAAACATACCACGATACAGTCATAAGGGTACCATCACAGAAGGAAGGTAATGCCAATGAGAATAGGAGTTATCGCAGATGATCTAACTGGTGCGAATGCTACCGGGGTCCGATTGAGTAAACAAGGATTTAAATCTGCCACAATGGTACAAGGGGCCCCCTTTCCTGAAGAAATCAACTATGATGCTGTCATTGTCGACACGGACAGCCGTTACCAGACAAAACACGTTGCCCGGTCTCGTACGATCCAGGCAATCGACCAGTTTAAGCGTTGGGGAGCTAAACTTTTTTTCAAACGAATCGACAGCACTTACAGAGGCAATATCGGTACAGAAATTGATACAATGCTGGAGGAGCTAGGGGAAGAAGCGGTTGCCGTTATCGTTCCTTCCTTTCCTGACTCAGGGAGAATTGTTATTGGCGGATACTTGATCGTTGATGGCGTTCCTCTTCAACAGACAGACGTCGCTAATGATCCGGTTCAGCCATTAACACAATCTTATATCCCTGCATTAACGGAAATACAGTCTGATAATAAGGTTGGCTTTTTAGGCCTTCAGGAAGTATTAAAAGGGGCTGACGAGTTAAGCAAATCTATCGATGCCTCTTTCTCGGAAGGTTGCAGGATCGTTGTCTGTGATGCTACTACCAACGATCAGATCGAAGTTATTGCAGAAGCCATGTGCCAGCTTGATAGATGTATCATTTCTGCTGATCCAGGACCGCTAACGGCTGCTTACTCAAAGGCGGTTATGCGCCAGCAGGCAAAACAGGAAAGAATTCTCGTAGCTGTAGGAAGCGCCACAAAGCTAACAGGACAGCAGCTTAGCCACCTTACAGGCAAGCTAAACGCTGAACCCGTCTATGTGGACCCTGATAAACTTGCCAGCTACACAAGCAGCTGGGATGAGGAAATTCAGCGGGCTACAGAAGCTGTTCTTGCTGATAAAAAACAGGAAGTTCTCATTTTAACAACTCATCTCCCCGGGCATTCCCTGCTGAACCTGGAAGAAAAGGCGAAACAGGAAAAGGCCAGTGAACAGGCACTCGCAAAAAGAATCACCGATGGGCTTGCTAAGATCAGCCGACAGGTGCTGGAGGATGAAAGTGCCATGTTTAAAGGTTGCTTCTCCAGTGGTGGTGATGTCACAGCATCCCTTTGCTCTGTGAGCCGAGCAAGCGGTATTGAGCTTCTTGATGAAGTCCTGCCTCTTGCCGCTTATGGGAAAATGATTGGCGGTTATTTCGACGGCCTCCCTATTATTACAAAAGGGGGTATGGTAGGGGATAAAAAAGCGATTTATGACAGCGTCAAGTTTCTACAGACTAAGTTTTAACCGTCGCTGTAAGTGAGAATCACTTTCAACTTAAAGAGATATAAAACGCCCCTTCAATCAGAGGGAGGAAATGATTGGTAGTTGAGTGAATCAGGATTATTAGCGTCCGTTGCCTCAATAGATTTGGTTCTCCTCTCTATTTTGAGACGAGAATGTCACGGACGGTTATCTGAGATAAATACACATATAAAGGAGAAATGACTTATGGCTAAAACACCTGTAATTGCAATTCCAATGGGAGATCCAGCAGGAATCGGACCGGAAATTACAGTAGCAGCGTTAGCGAAAAAAGAGGTGTTTGAATCAGGCAACCCCATTGTGATCGGAAACACGGCTATTTTAGAGAAGGCCGCAGGAATTATGAATCTTGACCTTACAATGAATGAAGTAAGTTCTGTGGACGAAGCAACGTTTGAATTTGGCACAATCGATGTTTTATCAATGGATAACGTTAACCTTGACGAATTCCAGTATGGAGAGGTCCAGGCCCAGTGCGGCCAAGCTGCATTTGAATATATTCAAAAAGCAGTTCAGCTGGCAAACGACGGGACGGCAGATGTTATCGCTACAACACCGATTAATAAAGAATCACTAAAAGCCGCAGACGTTCCACATATTGGACATACTGAAATGCTTGCCTCAATGACTGATACAGACGATCCGTTAACAATGTTTGAGGTTAGAAATATGAGAATCTTCTTCTTAACCCGGCACCTGTCTCTTAAAGATGCGATTGCACAAATGACAGCCGACCGTGTCCACGATTACTTAAAACGGTGTGACGATGCACTTCAACGTTTAGGAGTGGAAAGCCGTAAATTTGCTGTTGCCGGCCTTAATCCTCACAGTGGGGAAAACGGATTATTTGGCCGTGAAGAAGTGGATGAAATTGGCCCGGGCATCGAAAGAGCTGTGGCAGATGGGATAGAAGCGGTTGGCCCAGTACCAGCAGACTCTGTCTTCCATCAGGCTCTTCAAGGGAAGTACGATGCCGTTCTGTCTCTTTATCATGATCAGGGACATATTGCAGCGAAAATGACAGACTTTGAAAAAACAATTTCTATTACAAACGGCTTACCGTTCCTGCGTACTTCTGTAGACCATGGTACTGCTTTTGATATTGCCGGAAAAGGCATTGCAAGCTCTGTCAGCATGGAAGAATGCATTAAGCTTTCAGCAAAATACGCACCACACTTTACACGGTAAAACAAGGTATATAGCTAAGGGGGGTCAATAATGGAAGTTTCAGGAGCACAAATGATATTAGGTTTAGTCATCGGGGTTTTTCTGCTAATTGTACTAGTTTTAAAAACAAAAATTCACGCTTTTCTTGCACTATTGATTTCTGCGTCAGTCACAGGGATCATCGGGGGCATGCCAGCCCCTGATGTGGTGATCGCCATTACACAGGGGTTCGGAAATACATTAAGCACCATTGGGATTGTTATCGGTTTAGGGGTTATGATGGGACGCATACTCGAAGTCTCGGGAGCGGCCGAACGGATGGCCTATGCATTTATAAAATGGCTTGGAAAGAAAAAAGAAGAATGGGCAATGGCCTTAGCTGGTTATATTGTTTCTATCCCAATATTCGTTGACTCTGCCTTTGTTATTTTAATGCCACTTATTAAAGCGCTTTCAACAAAAACTGGAAAATCAGTCGTAGGACTTGGTGTTGCCCTCGGTGTTGGATTAGCTGCTACTCACCATGCTGTACCACCAACTCCTGGTCCGTTAGGTGTGGCAGGTATATTTAATGTTGATGTTGGACTTATGTTATTATGGGGACTTATTTTTGCCGGTCCGATTATTGTCGTTGGGGTTTACTACGCTAAATGGATTGGAAAGAGAATTTACCAGCTACCTACGGAAGACGGCCTTGATTATCACCGTCCTGACATGCCGTCCACTCTCGATGAATACTATGAGCTTCAGGAAAGTAAGAACTTGCCTTCACTGGCCCGTTCAGTTGCGCCGATTGTTATTCCGATTATGTTAATTTTCGCTAACACGACTGTAGGCGCCCTTGGCTTGGAAGGGACAACTGTCGAGTACATCCAGTTCTTCGGATCTCCAGTAATCGCTGTTGCCATCGGTTTAATTTTTGCAATTTACGGATTATTCAGTAAAATCAAACAAGCTGAAGCGATCGAGCGTATGGAGGAAGGGATTAAGACAGCAGGTATTATTCTATTGGTCACTGGGGCCGGTGGGGCACTTGGAGAAGTACTGCGTGTAAGCGGGAGCGGAGACTATATTGCTGAGCAAATTGCTGCTACAGCCCTGCCACCGGTGCTGCTTCCTTTCTTTATCGCAACGATTGTCCGGCTCATTCAAGGTTCAGGCACAGTATCGATGATTACAGCTGCCTCTATATCAGCCCCAATTCTCGTTGGAATGGATGTCAATATGGTGCTAGCAGCACAAGCGGCTACTCTAGGGGCGATGATCTTCTCTTATTTTAATGACAGCCTGTTCTGGGTAGTTAACAGGATGATGGGAATCAAAAACGTAAAAGAACAAATGCTTGTCTGGTCAGTACCAACTACTTTAGCTTGGGGCACAGCGCTCGTAATGCTAATCGTGGCTAATATTTTCGTTGGATGAAAAATAATAATCCGCCAGTTTAATAGAGTTCAGGAAAAGGGGTTGGGATAAAACCCAGTAAAAAAACAGAGAGGCACTCCTCCCAAAGCGTTTGGGCGGGTGTCTCTCTTTCTTTGACCGAATATGTGTGAGTTGGCATATCATTAAAAGTCTGATTAGTAGGATTTGAAAGTGCTTTATTTAATGGTACAGAATGAGTAAGTCATACAGAAATATATCTTATGATGAAACTCTTAAGTAACCAAGGGAATTTTTCAATATGGGAGTACTTTCATCCCATAGACATTAAATAGATAACAGAAGGGAAGACACACTATATTAAACTTTCTTTTTTCTTAATGGATGTATTCTAGTGAGAAAATATTGTTTACATAACTAATTTGAGCAATTTAAGTAGTTTTTACAAGGAATAAACTTAATCAGTTCGACTGCTTCACACTAAGTACGGTGATTGTAACTAGGATAAGGAGCATTCCCAGAAGTTGAATGGTGGTCAAGTGGTCTCCGAGAAGTAGAACGCCAAATAATGAAGCTGTCACTGGTTCTACCATAGCGACTATCGAAGCAGTTGACGGGGCAGTCAAGTGAATGCCAATCACATAGAATATAAATGAAATTCCAGCACCTACGACCCCTAATAAAAGAAACCATCCTATGTCGTTTGATGTCATCACACTAACGATTTCAGCACTATCCGTAAAAAGAAAAAGGATGAGACAAAATGAAAAAAAAGCAATAGTTAAGGTGCTCTGCGGCTTTCCGATAGAAGAGGCATTTTTGAATCCGAATATAAACAAGGCATAAAACAGACCAGCAGCGAGTCCTGCTGCCGCGCCTAGATAACTCACTGAAATTGAATTGGTGTTGTAGGCACCTGTAAGCAGGATAACCCCCATAATTACACCGGAAATGCATCCCCATTTTAACCAAGTCGAACGTTCTATTCTTAGTAAAAAGGAGATTAAAAGGACGAACACAGGAGCGGTGTACATTAAAGTAGCAGCAACAGCAATGCTTGCTGCCTGAATACTGAAAGCATAGAAAGTGAAATTCCCAGCAACACCAACACCTGCTAATAGCGACCATATGTATAAACGAGGAGAGTACATCCAATTTTGGCTGAAGCGAAAGAGAAACCACGCGAAAAAAAATATGAATCCCACAGCTCCTCGATAAAGTGAAATCACCATCGGGTCCCAGCCCTTATTCATTAAGATATTGGCAATTCCGCCACTAATGCCCCAGCATATAGCGGCTAACATAACTAAACCAACACCTGCCACCCTCATCGTGACCTCCTCAATATAAGTAATAGTACGTATTTTGACTATCTATAAAAAATCTAACGAGAACTTATTATAAAATTAAGAGCCAGGCAAATCTCTTATCTCACTCCTAATCAAACATAAGTTTTTAAAAAGGTCTTAACGGTTATTCCTTCAAATTCTTATATCTAAACCTAAAGCTGTTTGCCTGCAAGCGTATAGAATATAAAGTAAAGGATGGAGTTTTGATAGTGAAATTAGGAAGGGGAAGGAACGGAAAATTAACCATTGCTCTAAATTATGTAAGTGAGTTATCTGGAACTTTAGGTAGTGGCAAAGGGTTAATCTTTTAGAAATTACATGTCTTCTACTGCGATGAAACTGGCGGGAGTAAAGAGGAAAGTCTCGTTCACGACTTATCTATTATTTACTCCGTTTCATCAAGGATATGAATGGAAAAGCTATTTTCATATATAATTACCCAAATTTTTGTCTCCTCTTTAATGAACGTAAAGTTCCCTCCCATTCGTTCTTCTTTGAGTTGTTTCCAACCAGACTCTTCAATTTTTTCAATATAGGACATAGGTGGATAAAGACCTTGTTGTCCTCCAATTCCATTTAGTTTATAAAAAACAGATTCTTTAATTTTTTGATTGTTTGCCTCTCCACTTGTGATCTCAGCATTTTTAGGAACTGGCATTTGGTCATGTATCTGTGAGGCTTTGTATCCGACTTGGCCATTATATATATTTGCACATGCGTCAAATATAATAAGGAAAGGTAAGATTAATAAAAAGATTGCCATCTTGCTAGAAACCATAAAGATCACTCCATGTCATAATGACTCAATTTTAGAGCTAGAAATTACAGCTTCCTATATAAAGTAAATCTTTTAAAATTGAAAATCTACCCAGATCCTTCTTTGGTAACTTCAAGTAAAGAATGATTTCTGTGGCTCCTATTGGTACCAGAGGCTATTATGACCAGCGACAGCGTTTACTTTCTAGCTAACAAAGCCTATATGACTGATTTTGATTCCATTAGTATTTCTAAACTATCACGTTTGAAAAAGAGGAATATGAATAAATTACTAAAATGAGTATTGAAAGATAGGGGTATTAGATCAGTTCTTATAAATCAAGGAGGCCTCTTTACTCCCATGGAGCAGGTAGGTTTTTTTGGGGGCTCTAAACTATTGTGATTTTATCTGTTTATAGATAAAATAGCCTGCACCTATGAATAAAATAAATCCACCAGTAAAACCAATTGCAGTAGCGTGTTCAAAATCGTGTCGCAAAAAGCCACCAATCATGAAAAATATACTAGATAGAATTAATAATAAAACAGTAAAACGTCTGTACATGATTTATCACTTCTTCCAAATTACTAATTAACGCCAAGCAACACCAATATAGGCTGTTATTGAACCTGAAAATCTCCTCAATCCCGCAAACGAACAAGTCATATAACCAGTCCCCATTGTTAGAACACTATTCAAGGCATATACCTAAGTGAATATTGTAGCTACTTCTCATGCTGTGAGCAGGTATGCCAAGAATCACAGACAGTACGGCGATTGATCCCTAGTTCTTTCACCATTAATAATCAAATAAAAAAACTTACATAGAGGTGTTTTAAATACTTTTGTGACTATATGTCTTTCTCTTGTTGTTAATAAATGTCCAATCTTGTTAAGTCTGCTAGTATTCAGTTTTTCTTCTTCATCTCAATAATATTAGCTAGAATGACTAATAAAATGACAATTTGAATAAATTGAATGATAACGTTTAAAAAAGGATCATTTAGATACATATACAAGGAAGGAAATATAAACATACCTATAAATCCGAAAACGAGTAATGCGATAATAATTAAAAAAAGTTTAGTCATAGTTTCTATCCTTTCATTTTAAAAAGAATAAAGTAATAATAGATCGTTCATATAAATTTGTCAAAAAAGGATTTTAAAGAAAAACAAAGTAAAATTTACATGTGAGGAGTTGTAGATTTCTATTCTTAATATATGGTCACATTTGGAGATTGATATAAACTATTTGTATTGATAAATTTGAATAAATTATTTTAGGAGGTTTTTTTATGAATAAAATACTATTTTTCCCTTTGATAATTCTACTATTTTTAACAACCACTTCAGTGGTTTCGGCAAGTGAAGGATTATCTATTGAACAGATTAATAACCTTACGTATGAAGAAAAAGATGTATTATTGCAAGAGCAAGGGTTTAGTAAAGAAGAACTTGAAAAATTAAATTTACATATCAAAGATGATCTCTTACTTAACGGCGGGCAAAAGGTAGAAAGTGAACTTGTGATTGAAAGGTCTTATATTGATATAGATGGAAATGAATATTCATATGAAGATTATAGCAAGGAAGAAATTAGTCAAGCTAGAACAAGGGATTTAAAAGAATTTATTGATGAACTAGATGTTAGTGACGAAATGGGTTCATTTGGCTATGATGAAGAAGTTGATGACATATGGTCTGGGCACCTTACAGTTGCTAAGACAGGAGAGACAAGCAACCATTATATTTACACTGTTTACAATGACTACAATTATAGTAGTAGGGCTAACTTTACATTTACTGATCGAATAGCTAATGCTTGGCAAGTGGAACTAACCCCTCGTGCATCTAATGGAGTAGATGTTTCTTCTTGGGCAATAGCGATGGTCAGTGGTGAATTGTGGGATAGAAATTCATTTGCTTGGGAATTTGAACCTGTACCATATGGTCTAGATGTAAGTTATGATTTGAGTACTCATAGCTCTCAAAATCTTGGATTTAGCTATGATTTATTAGCTCATAAAGATAACGAAACTCATAGAACAGCAGTATACAGCACGTATGTTCACCCTTGGACTCCGACATTTTTTGATTTCACTATTGGAGCTGGTTCTATTAGTGTGGGGGGCACAAACCTTAAAGATGTATGGAACTTAGCCGTATATTTTAATATTGGTGAGTAAATTTTTATCCAATTCAGTTGTTTTATTAACACTTATTTAAGTTCTGATTCAGAAGCTATCATTAGAACTAGAAAAACTTCAATTTTAAAATTAACTCATGAAACTGTGCATAAATTACGAAATGGAGAAAGGGACTTTCAACCTCTTTCTCTTTACTAAATTAACATAGATATTAAGATCAATAGTCGTTTTCTTGTTTAGCTTTTCAAAGATAGTTCAAATACTAGTACAGTTACCTTTTGAAATCTATTTAATTCAAAGTTTTGCACGAAGGCTTTTATCTTTGTTCACTCTTTAATGTATTACAGTCAAAAACAGTTCTGTTTGAGTTGATTTCATAATAATGTTTTAAAAACAATGACACGAATAACATGAAATGAATTTATTTAATATGCGGATGATAAAACGAACCTTCAATCAGGACATTGGCGTTCGTTATCTTACCTCTTTTCTCTATTTGAGCAGGGAGGTTTACGGACGGTTATCTGTAATAAAAAGGGACTGAAACGTAAGACGGCGACTCCTGGAGGATGAAGTGCAGTCTGAAGATCCACTTTTGCAGGTGACTTTTTCGCAAAAGTTAGCTGAAGACAAGCCCTTGGGAAAGCGTCCGTCTGTAGCAGAGACCATTATTTGAAAGGAGAGGTGACATGATCGGATTTTTTATTGTGCTTTTTTCCATTTGGCTATGTAGCTTTTTAATTGCGAGGGGGTTTAGCTTATTAGGAGGGAAGCGGCGTCCTTTTGCAAAAACGTATTGGAAAAATGATTTAGGGATAACAGGTGGCCAGGCGTTTATTATGACGATTACCTTAGTTCTATTAAGTTAAAGTAGTGCCGTTATACTTTGTTAGCTTATAGTTTAATAACTTCCCATCTTTTGCTGTCCGTGGCCTCAAAACGTCAACATTTACCCCTAAGCTTTAAAACTAGCACCCAGTGCAATGGCTGTCTAAATGACCAGCTAAATAAAGCAACTCAGAGCGACCCCATTGATTGGAAGGCGCTCTGAGTGTTTCAACGCAGATGCTGTTTATCCCATTTTCGTTGTCAGCTTTATCATACAAGTAAGCCTCCAATGAGGAAGTGTTCACTCAATCATTTGCAGTGAGTTCGCCATGATCTCATCGTATTGAGAGCTATCGATGTAAAGGTCATCAATATTAAGGAAATCACGGATACCTAAGGCGCAAGCGCCGATGACACAAGCACTTTTGCCGACATGGGAGACTTTTAGAGTGCTGTAATTGTTCATTTTTGACTGAAGGCGCTCGATTAAAGCGGCCTCAAGATCATCTATGATGGTTGTTAAACCGCTGTTAATAACGATTGACTCCGGGTTGTATATATTGAGAATATTGTTCAGACCAATGGCGAGGTTATCGAGATGTTCCTGAACGGCTGTGATGGTAAGGTCGTCTTCTGATTTGTAAAGCTCTTCAAGCTCTGACAGGGTCACTTGTCCTTTTTCCTGTCCTTTCCCAACACGTGCTAGCAATGCTTTTTCCGAGGCATAAAGCTCCCAGCATCCCCTATTACCACAATTGCATTGAAGGCCATTTTTTTCAATAATCATATGGCCCACTTCCCCAGCAAATCCATGAAATCCTTTGAAAATATCATTATTATTTACAAGGCCCAGTCCAATGCCAGAATACGTACTAATTGAGATTAAGTTGTCTGTTTCCTTTTGGAACGTGTATTCAGCATAGGCACAAAGGTTCGTACTGTTTTCAGTAATGACCCGAACATCAAGAATGTCTTCGAAGTAAGCTTTAATCGAACAGTTGGACCATTGGTGCTGGGGGATGAAGGCGATTTTTTCATCTTTTGAGACAATCCCATGGACACCGAAAACAATGTTAGCGAGCCCGTACTGTGATGCTTTGATAATTTCCAACTCCTGATACTTCTTAATATGGGTGAGACAGGTTTTCATAACAGAATCAAAGTCGTTATCGTTAATAGCGACGATGTCATTATGAATGGGATAGCCGTTTAGATCACTTAAGAGAAAGTTAATGTGATGGGTATCGATGTCTATTCCTAAGAAATAGGCAGATTGGGCAATTAACGTCAGTTTCAACGGGCGCCTACCTGAGGTTGTAGCATGCACCACTTTTTCTTCGGAGATGAGTCCGTCGTCCAGTAGCGATTTCACTTGGGCGGAGGTGGTCACTTTATTTAATGTCGTAATCTTTGAAAGTTCTGAACGGGAAATACGTCGATTTCGAATAATTTCTTCTAAAATCTTCTTCCTATTTTTATCTTTAATGAATTTAGATGCTTTTACTTCCATTGTTTAGTCCCCTCAGTTCATAAAATTGTTAGAAATAAAAATTAATAATTTGAAAGCGGTTGCTTTTAATTATAACCCTTGCTATAATCTAAATCAATAGTTAGTTAAGTGGACTAACAATTAAAATTAAAGGGGGAAATAGTATGAAAAAGTCTTTGCTTACAGCGTTATCTTTATCGACACTTATAGTGCTTGCAGCCTGCGGTAATGATAATGTCAATGACGAAAATGAAAGCGTAAACACAGATGGTGGCAACAATGCTACTGAAGAAAACAATGGTAATAACAATACAGCAAACGTAGAAAGCGAGTCTTTCAGATTAGGTCACAATTTGGCTGAGGATCATCCTGTTCACCTTGGCTTAGCGAATTTTGCCGAGATTGTAGAAGAAGAATCAGGTGGTGCCATGACCATCGAGATTTTCCCTAACGCTGTTCTAGGTGATGAGCGTGAAGTGCTTGAGCAAGTTCAAGTCGGAGGCGTTGACATGACGAAGGTGAGTGCAGGAGCACTAGAGAACTTCTCATCGGCTTATTCAGCGTTTAGTTTACCGTATGTCTTTGCTGACGAAGATCATTTTTTCGAATCAATGGCATCTGAGGCTGTTCAGGATCTCTATATGGATACTGAGGACGAGGGTTTTATCGGGTTAACTTGGTATGATTCTGGAGCACGTAGCTTTTATACACGTGACACACCGATTATGCATCCAGACGATCTTCAAGGATTGAGAATTCGCGTGATGGATAGTCAGACTCAGATTGATATGTTGGAGGCAATGGGTGGAGCGCCGACACCAATGCCTTATGGTGAAATTTATACAGCACTTCAACAAGGCGTTGTGGATGGTGCCGAGAGTAATCCAACAGCATTGACAACAGGCCAACATGGCGAAGTGGCGAAAGCGTTCTCATTCGATGAGCATACGCGTATTCCAGACATGCTTGTGATGAGCAGTAGTACTTGGAACGGTCTGTCTTCTGATCAACAGGACATCTTAAGTGATGCCGCTGCCCGTTCAACAGAGTATCAGATTGAGGTGTGGGCTGATGCCATTGATGAAGCAATGGAGGAAGCTGAAGAAATGGGTGTAGAATTCTACTATCCAGAGCAGGAGGCGTTCTTTGAAGCTGTTCAACCAGTCCATGAGAAGTACCGTGAAGATGAAAAGATTGCAACGTTATTAGATGCGTTTGAAGCATTAAGATAGGTTATCTAGCATTATAAAGTAAGCGCTTTCTAAGATTGCGATACTGAACTAAGTGTCATGGCCATTATTGAACAAGATTTTACGTCGTCTTGTATTTACCGGTGGCAGCGTTATTAGCCACCGGTAAATGAAGGGATAAAGGGCGTTTGGAAAATAAGAAACAGAAAAGGAATGAGGCTAATGGTAAGAGCCTTAGCACGATTTAAATCCACGCTGAATTATATGGTTATGATTATTGCGTCCATACTGACAACGATTCTTGTATTCGGAGCTATCTGGCAGGTGTTCAGCCGTTATGTGCTCGGTGCACCGAGTACTTTTACTGAAGAGTTGCTTCGTTTTCTATTAATCTGGGTAGCCTTTCTTGGTGCCACCTATGCATTTGGTAGTAATCAACATTTAGCCATTGTTTTTCTGAAAAACAAACTCACCGGCAAAAAAGGTGTGAGCTTACAAATCGTCATTGATGTCATTGTGATCATCTTTATTTTTACGATCCTCGTTCGCGGAGGATATGCCATTGTAGACTCGACAATGGGACAGCTGTCACCGATTCTTCGCTGGCCAATGGGTGTTATTTATGCCATTTTACCGATTTCAGGCGTGCTGATGATTTTTTATCAATTGATCAATATAATGGAGCGTTCAAAGGGATACAAGGTTGAAGAAAATGAAGACATAGCTGTCCTGGGTTCTCCAGATGACCGGGAGGTGTAAACAATGGAAATGGCCCTACAAGCATCATTATTATTATTTGTTACATTCTTCATCTTTCTCGCAATAGGCGTACCTATTTCGATTAGTATTGGCATCGCCTCAGTTGCTACGGTCTTTCTGGCCTTGCCGACGGATATTATCATGTTTACAGCCGCCCAAAAAATGGTCGGGGGAATCAACAGTTTTGCCCTACTTGCCGTCATTTTCTTTATCTTGTCAGGGAGTATTATGAATAACGGGGGAATTGCCCTGAGGTTAGTGAATCTGGCCAAGCTACTTGCTGGTCGTTTGCCTGGGTCCCTTGCGCATACAAACGTTGTGGGAAATATGTTATTTGGCTCAATCTCAGGATCAGCAGTTGCTTCTGCCGCTGCAATCGGTAGTGTGATGGCCCCGTTACAGAAAAAGGAAGGCTACAATAAAGCCTATTCTGCAGCGGTGAATATTGCATCATCACCAGCCGGATTATTGATCCCACCAAGTGGCGTGCTCATTATTTATTCGTTAGTTAGTGGCGGAACGTCTATCAGTGCCTTGTTTATGGCCGGGTATCTACCAGGGATTATGATGGGGTTAGCTGTAATGATCGTCGCTTATATCATTGCTAAAAAAGAAAAATACCCTGTTTCACCGAAGCCGACCTTTAAAGAAGGGGTCCAAGTCGTACTACAGGCTCTCCCAAGTTTAATGCTTATCTTCATCGTAATAGGTGGTATTGTCGCCGGTGTTTTCACTGCCACTGAGGGGGCTGCTGTTGCAGTACTTTATTCACTCGTTCTTTCACTGGTTTATAAGTCATTAACGTGGCGTCATATCCCAATCATTATGAAGGAATCTATTGTCATGACGGGAATCGTACTATTTCTTGTAGGTGCATCATCGATCATGTCATGGGCGATGGCAGTGACTGGTATTCCGGCAGCGATCAGTCAACTCATTCTTAGTGTATCTGATGAAAAGGTGATTGTCCTTCTTATTATGATGGTCGTCTTACTCATAATAGGTACCTTTATGGATCTGACACCAGCCGTTCTTATTTTCACACCGATCTTCTTGCCAATTGCTACACAGATGGGGGTTGACCCGGTTCACTTCGGGATTATGATGGTGTTTAACCTCGCAATTGGGATTATGACACCGCCGGTTGGAAGTGCGTTGTTTATCGGATGTAGTGTCGGCGATGTCCCAATAGAGGATGTGATCAGACCACTGTTAAAAATGTTTGTTGTTCTGATTATTACTCTCCTCTTTATCGTTTACATTCCAGAAATCAGTTTATTTATTCCTAAATTATTTGGCTTAATGTAAGGAGGCCGCTCAAGTGGATAAAACGATTGTGACGACGGATAAGGCCGTCGTGAATAAGCAGGATCATATAGTATCGGTCCACCTTAAGGAGGTGAATAAAACACTTCAGGTCATGGTTCTTGAAGACACTGTCTTTAGAGTTCTCATGACAACTGGAGATGAGCTAACCACCCCTGAAACATGGATGATTGCCCCAGGACTTGAAGATGTACCGTTTGAAGGGAGAGACCGTCTGGATGTGAGTCCTTTCAGCTTGCCTGACTATTCGGCTTGTCAGGATGGAGATGAATTGGCGCTGGAAACAGAAAAGCTGAAAGTGGTCATTCGTCTGTCTGAACTGAAGCTGACCTGGTTTGAGAAAAAGCATGATAACTGGGTCCAGGTGGCGGCTGATCGTGATACTGTCTCTTATAATCACAAAGGTGATCTTGGAGATGGCGTGTACCATTATATGTCTCGCAGTTCGTCAGACCGCTATTACGGGCTCGGTGAAAAAACTGGAGATCTCAACCGGTATGGCAGACGCTATCGTATGAAAAATTTTGACCCGATGGGATATGACCCACAGCATACAGATCCCCTTTACAAGCACATTCCATTTTATATGGTGAAAAACGAGTCAACCTACGGGATACTGTATGATAATTTATCAACGAGTACGTTTGATATGGGCAATGAAATGGATAATTACCATGGTTATTATCGCTATTATCATGCAGAAGGTGGTGATCTTGATTACTATTTCATTTCCGGTACGAGTCTAAGAGATGTGTTGAAACAGTATGTGTGGCTCACGGGTAAGACCATTATGGGACCTAAATGGAGCCTTGGCTATTCAGGCTCGACTATGACCTATACGGATGCGGATGATGCTCAAGATCAGCTCTATCAATTTATTCATGATTGTCAGACATACGACATTCCATGCGACTCTTTCCAGCTTTCGTCAGGCTACACATCCATTGGGGATAAACGTTATGTGTTTAACTGGAATCGCGATAAATTTCCTGATCCAAAAAAGCTGTTTCAAGATTTTGTGGATGCCGGTGTTCGACTCTGTGCCAATATTAAACCGGCGATGTTGATTGACCATCCTCTCTATGAAGAGGGGAAAGAGAAAGATTTATTTATCAAACAAGCGAAAGAGGATGAGCCTGAACTGATTCAATTTTGGGATGAAAGAGGATCCTATCTCGATTTTACCAACCCGGCAACGATTGACTGGTGGAAAACAAAAGTTAAGGAGCAACTCCTCAGCTATGGCATTTCTTCAACGTGGAATGACAACAACGAGTATGAAATCTGGGATAATCGTGCACGAATTCATGGATTTGGACAGGAGCGCTCTATTCGCGAATACCGGCCTGTCATGACATTGCTTATGATGAAGGCTTCTCTTGAAGCGCAAAAGGAGTTTACCTCAAGAGAACGTCCTTACTTGATTTCACGCTCTGGTTGTCCAGGAATGCAACGTTATGCACAAACGTGGACGGGCGATAACCGAACAAGCTGGGAGACGCTGAAGTACAATATTCGCACAGGTGTTGGCCTAAGTTTGTCAGGCATCTACAATTTTGGCCATGATGTGGGCGGCTTTGCCGGTGACGCACCTGAACCTGAACTATTTGTCCGCTGGATCCAAAACGGCATTTACCACCCGCGATTCACGATCCACTCCTGGAACGATGACAAAACCGTTAATGTTCCTTGGATGTATAAAGAGTATCTTAGCGATGTGTCGGGACTGATGACATTTAGAGCGCGACTCATTCCATATATTTATGACTTGCTTCATCAGGCTTCAGAAAATAATGAACCTATGGTAAAGCCTTTATTCTTCAATTATGAAGATGATGAAGAGGCCTATAAGGAGAGCGATGAGTTTTTATTAGGTGACGATGTTCTCGTTGTGACTGCAACGGAAAAAGACATGACACAGAAATCCGTCTACCTGCCAGAGGGGACCTCTTGGATTTATTACCTGACCGGAAAGTCATATCGAGGTGGAAGTTATGTAAATGTCGAACTTCCGATGGATAAACCGTTATTTTTTATGAAGGAAGGCTCGATTTTGCCATTAGCGGTCTTAGCTCATGATGGCGGTTTCGGTGCTGAGGAGGTTGACCGTGAATTTACGATTAACTTAACGAATGGGCATACATCATT
This sequence comes from Bacillus sp. A301a_S52, assembly GCA_024701455.1. Lineage (GTDB taxonomy): Bacteria > Bacillota > Bacilli > Bacillales > Salisediminibacteriaceae > Salipaludibacillus. Next base: position 218,313 of record JABXYP010000001.1, read on the forward strand.
TGAACGACGTTTTTATGATGATGACGGTTTAACACAGAAATATCAGGATGGGGACTATTGTTACATCCAGATAAAAGTGGAGGAAACGCCTGAGACGGTGAATCTTCATTATACGGTTGATGGTCAGTACACACCGGCCTTACAGAAATTTCACTTCACCTTCAATAACCGTAACGGACGACAAGTGTTCATCAATGGTCAGGAGGCCGAAGAGGCAGATACGATTAAACGAGATTTAGAGTAAAGTAGGTGAGAAGATGATTACGGAAGATTTTTTGCTGACAAACCCTGTGTCTGTAGAGCTTTATCATCACTATGCAAAAGCAATGCCGATCATTGATTTCCATAATCATCTCAGTGCAGCGGATATCTATTATGACCGTCAGTATGATTCGATTTCTGAGTTGTGGCTCGAAGGCGACCATTATAAATGGCGTGCGATGCGAGCGAATGGTATCGATGAACGGGTGATTACAGGGGATGCCTCCTCAAAGGAGAAGTTTGACGCTTGGGCTCAGACCGTTCCAAATACATTGGGGAACCCCCTTTACCACTGGACCCACCTAGAATTGAAACGATTCTTTGCCTATGATGGGTTGCTGTCCGAAAAGACAGGGGATGAGGTATTTGACCTCACGAATAAGGCTCTTAAACATGAAGGATTAACGGCCCGCAAAATGCTCGAGATGCAACAGGTGGAATTTGTCGGTACGACAGATGATCCAGTTGACACCCTGGAGTACCATCGGAAACTTAAAGAGGAAGGTTATAGTGTTGTGGTGGCTCCGTCCTTTAGGCCAGATAAGGGTTTGTTAATCGAAGCAGACGGTTTTACGGACTGGCTGAAGGCTCTTGAAGAAGCAGCACACATTGTGATTAAAGATTACTCGGCGTTTCTCTTAGCCCTTGAAAAGCGGATGGATGTATTTGAGGAAGCCGGTTGTCGTGCTTCTGACCATGGGATTAATGAGATGTATTATGAAGAGACGACGACTGAGGAAGTAACGGCTATATTTAATAAGCGATTGAATGGTGAAGAGCTGTCGCCTAGCGAAGTGAGGAAATATAAAACGCACACGCTTACACAATTAGCAAAGAGTTACTATAAGAAAAAGTGGGTCATGCAGCTTCATATAGGGCCCCTGCGAAATAATTATTCAGCTATGTATGACAAGGTAGGGGCGGATGCTGGATTTGATTCAATCGGTGACGCCCCTGTGGCGAATCCCCTTAATCAGATGCTTGACACCTTTGCAAGCAAAGGTTTCTTACCAAAAACCATTCTTTACACGTTAAATCCCCGGGATAATATTTTACTTGCTACGACAGCTGGTAATTTTCAGGATTCGGACGTTCCTGGAAAAGTCCAGTTTGGCACAGCTTGGTGGTTTAATGATCATTATGATGGCATGGTTGACCAGATGAAGACGTTAGCTAGCGTCGGTTTGTTAAAACACTTTGTCGGAATGCTGACCGATTCACGCAGCATGCTTTCCTTTACACGACACGAGTATTTCAGGCGGATTCTCTGCCAACTTCTCGGACAATGGGTAGAGGAAGGGAAGATTCCATACGATATGGAGCTGCTTGGTGACTATGTGGAAAGCATTTGTTATGGCAATGCAAAACGCTATTTTGGATTGTGAATTAAAGATATTAATCTACCATATAGGAGTGATAGTATGGAAATGAGTTTTCGCTGGTACGGAGATGATGATCCGGTAACCCTTGATAAAATACGTCAAATTCCTGATATGAAAGGGATTGTCTCGGCTATTTATGATATTCCCGCAGGTGAGGTTTGGCCGTATGAAAGAATTATCGCCCTTAAAGAGAAAATTGAAGCGCATAATATGAAGCTTAATGTTATTGAGAGTGTTCCGGTGCATGAAGACATTAAAATGGGGCTTGAAACACGGGATCAATGGATCGAAAATTACAAGCAAACGATCCGTAACCTCGCAAAGGCTAACGTGCGGACCATTTGTTACAACTTCATGCCAGTGTTCGACTGGACCCGTTCGGAATTGGATGCGCCACTTCCAGATGGTTCTAACTCTTTGAAATATGATGAAAAAACCGTTAAGGACCTCGATCCGTTAAGTGGTGAACTGACACTTCCAGGCTGGGATCTTTCCTATCAGACCGACCAGCTTCAGAAAATCATCGATGCTTACCAAGATATTTCAGAAGAGCAACTATTCGACAACTTGATCTATTTCCTTGAACAGATCATACCAGTTGCCGCGGAGGAAGACGTATTAATGGCGATTCATCCTGACGATCCACCATGGGGAATCTTTGGCTTACCACGTGTTGTGAAAAATGTAGACAGCGTGAAGAAATTGCTGTCATCGGTCAACGTGAAAAATAACGGTATTACTTTCTGTACGGGTTCGTATGGGGCTGATCCTGCAAATAATTTAGTGGAAATTGTTGAAGCAGCGAAGGGACGTATTCATTTTGTTCATGCCCGTAATGTGAAATGGACAGGTGAATTGTCATTCCAGGAAACGTCACACTCGATTAACGACGGGTCTCTCGATATGGTCGGGGTTATTCAAAAACTACTTGCTGATGGGTATCAAGGACCGATTCGTCCCGACCATGGACGGATGATCTGGGGAGAAACTGGTCGTCCAGGGTATGGCTTGTATGATCGGGCTCTTGGTGCAACGTACCTTAATGGCATTATTCATGCAACGAAGTCAGAAAAAAGGCAGGTGACTTGAGGATGACAGTTCCGTTTAAAGTTGATGTAAAGGATAAAGTCGTTGTCATCACCGGGGGATCGGGTATTCTCGGGTCCGTTATGAGTAAGGCACTGGCAGAGCTTGGTGCTAAAGTGGCGATCCTTGCTCTAGATGAGAATGCCAATGAGAAGGTAGTGAGTGAGATTAATCGTGCAGGTGGTCATGCAGCTGGCTTTATTGTGGATGTATTGAATAGAGAAGCGTTGGAAAAAGCACGTACAGAGATAACTAAGACATTCGGGACATGTGATATTTTGATTAACGGTGCCGGCGGAAATCATCCAAAGGCAACAACAACTGACGAAAAATTAAAGGTAGAAAATATCACGAATGAACTTGAGCAAACCTTCTTTGATCTCGATCCAAGCTCAGTAGAATGGCTCTTTAAATTAAATTTTATTGGAACTCTTCTACCTACACAAGTGTTTGCTCAGGATATGGCAGGGAAAACGAATGCCTCCATTATTAATATTTCATCGATGAATGCTTTCCGTCCATTGACGAAAATTCCAGCTTATAGTGGTGCGAAGGCGGCAATCAGTAACTTTACGCAGTGGCTCTCCACCTATTTTGCCGAAGTTGGTATTCGCGTTAATGCCATTGCACCAGGCTTTTTCTTAACGGCGCAAAATGAGGCGTTGTTAAAGAATGAGGATGGCAGCTACACTGAGCGGGCTGAAAAAATCCTCAGTCAGACGCCGCAGGGCCGCTTTGGTGAACCTGAAGAGCTTTTAGGGACCCTTCTTTGGCTGGTTGATCAGTCATCAAGCTTTGTCAATGGCATTGTCGTTCCTATCGATGGCGGATTTTCTGCCTATTCCGGTGTTTAAGAGGAGAGTGATTCGATGCAGGTGTTTCACGTATTAAATGACATGATCGATCATAAGCTCGCTGTTGTGATTCGGGGTAATTCCACTGAGCAAGCGCTTAAAACAGCTGATGCCTGCTACTTGGGAGGCATCCGGGTCCTTGAAGTCACGTTCACGGTCAACGGGGCAGATGAAGTAATGAAGACTTTAATCGAGCAATATGACGATGCCATCGTTGGGGCGGGGACAGTCCTTGACGCCGAAACAGCACGGATTGCGATTGTAGCTGGCGCCCGTTTTATCGTGAGCCCCGCCTTTGACCGAGAAACAGCATTACTTTGTAACAGATACCAGATTCCGTATCTCCCAGGTTGCATGACGATTACAGAAATGGTTACAGCGCTTGAATACGGCGCCCAGGTGGTTAAATTATTCCCAGGCCAATCATATGCCCCTAGCTTTATAAGTAATGTAAAAGGACCGCTGCCACACTTGAATATCATGCCAACAGGGGGTATCACCCTTGATAATGTGAGCGAATGGCTCCAAGCTGGTGCTGTCATGACTGGTGTTGGTGGGGAGATTACAAAGGGAGCGAAGACAGGGGATTATGCAGCGGTTACCAAAGAGGCAGAACGGTTTGTTTCCGCTGTTGGAGGGCGATCATCGTGAGCCGTGTTCTGACATTTGGAGAAATGTTAATGCGTCTGCAACCAGCTGATGGTAAGCCTGTTTCTCAGACAGGTAGCTACAATGTTTTTTACGGAGGTGCAGAGGCGAATGTGGCCATTGGTCTCAGTCACTTAGGTCATCAGGTTAGCTATGTGACGGCTTTACCGGATGGTCATCCTATTGCGAAAGCGATGATCCTGCATCTTCAGAAAGCAGGTGTCAAGACGGATGCCATCATTCGTAAGGGAGGGAGAATCGGTTCTTATTATTTGGAGCCAGGTGTCTCACTGAAAGCGGCGAATGTTGTTTATGATCGGTCCCATACGTCTGTATTGCGTCTTGCTGATCAAGAGGTCGACTGGCCATCACTTTTTTCCGGCAAAGATTGGTTACACATCACGGGAATTACGTCAGCCTTGTCTGAGTCCATGCATCATGTTGTGTTAGCAGCTGTTAAGGCGGCACAATCGGCAGGAGTAAAGGTGAGCTTTGACTTTAACTACCGTAGTAAACTATGGCCAGCTGAAGAAGCGGCAAAAGCTTATAAAGAGATTCTCCCTTATGTGGACCATGTCTTTGCCGGCTGGAAAGATTTCGCGTGGCTGTTTGGGTGGAAAATCGAAGGTGATGACTATGAAGCACAGCTTGAAAGTTTTTATCACAAGTTGTCTGATGACTATGGTGTCACGACAGCGTCATCAACACGTCGGGAAATTCTCTCGTCAGGGAAGCATCGGCTAAACGGTTATTACTTTACCGACGGAAAACTCTATTCAGCGGACCCCGTTAATTTTGACGTGATTGATAGAGTAGGTGGAGGAGACAGCTTTGCTGTTGGGATCTTACATGGGATGATGCGTGGAGAGGGTACGGCTGACATGATCCGTTTTGCCCTTTACTATAGTGTCCTTACCCACCTCATCATAGGCGATCAGAGTGATTATACCGAAATAGATGTAGCACACTTCATGGCCAATCAATTATCAGATGTTTCGAGATAATCCAACATTTAAGCCCCTGTTGCCCTAAGGTTTTTTAATTGTCAATTTAGTTTGGTTAATTTCAATCTACAATTGATGAATTTTGTTATACTGTCCTTAATCAGTAGAATTTTTTCTTGCCATCTCATTTTATAGGGATGGCTTGTTTACGGACGTATACCAAATGTGTGATATTATTTATGAACGCATTTAATATGCACTTAAACTATTTATTCCTATAGTATTACGGAAGGGAAGGTATAACCGATGCTCGCCAAAGGATCAGGTTATAGGTCTTCATCTGTTAAACACTATATATAGTTTTGTAAGTATAACTACACCAATACATGATATACTATTAACAAACAAAGAAGAGAGGTCGTCACACCTCCCTTATAAGCTACTATCTATTTTAAATCTACTTTAATAGCGTAAGAGAACCGATCAGCGTCACCTGGTCGGTTCTCTTTTTGTCCTAAATTAAAACCACTGACAAACCCCTCACGGGAAGCAGACACAGCCCAGGGTTTCTGTTCCCAAACAAGTTGGGAAGTCAGGCAACACCTGACAACGATGGGTAAACGATATTTGGTAAATGTCCACTTTCCGTCCACCTAAATCATGCAAACGTCCACCCTTTGAGAATCTCTGGGAAGGCTTAGAATCGTTTTTAAGCCGTTTTGGGTATTCATGTATTAGAAAGGCAGGTAGAGGCTTGCTGAAGGGCTGCTAGTTTTTAATTGGGAGAGTTAATTCAATCCGCGATAGTTCATTTTAAAACAAATTAGTGCATTTTGAATGAAAATTAATAGATTGTTCTAAAAATGGTTTTATTTGATTTTATTAGTGGTAGAGGTATTATGTATTGAATTTATATTTAAGAGAGGGGTTTTTTTATCAAGAAACTATATTTTAGTTCATTCGCTGTTGTTTTTTTATTTTTTGGTGGGATGGGTAATGTTTATGCAAGTGATTTGGACTTAGATGAATTACCAGAAGGTGAGAGAGAAGAAACTAAAGAACGCTCAGAAGAAGTAGTTGATTATTTAAGTCATATTTCAGATTTAAAAGCTAAGAAAAATTCTTTAGAAACTGACCCAGATGATTTGAGTACAAATGATATCGAGTCTCAAGAAATAGATAATGAAATTAAAAATCTTAATGATGAAATTAAAGAATTGGAAGATGGTATGGAAGAAAACATAGGAGTTCGAGATGTTGATATTGACGAAGAAGAATTAATTGATGAAATTGGTTTATTTAATAGTGCACCGAGTGATGTAAGTGTTTCTCATAATTTTAGAGAAGATGTTTTAAATGGTGATGGTAGGTATATAGCTGAAGTGAGTTGGGAATGGAATAATTCTAATTGGAATAGTATTACTGGAACTGGCGAAGTTGGTGGATTGGATGGAGTTGCAATAGGTTTGAATAATGATATCTCTGTTTATAATGAAAACTTGAATTTATATTCAAGTTATGACGGAGAAAATGTTACTAGTGGAACAACTGTTAATAGGGAAAGAGCTGGAGATGGATACGCTTGGACGTATCAAGATAGAGTAATTGGAACAGGCACAGGAACAGGCCAGGCATTTAATGCTGGCTCGGGTACTGCGATTTTATATATTGATTTCCCTCAAGGTATGGGTTCTTCTACAGAATTATATATTAATAAAACTCATACCTGGAGTAACGCTGCTGTTACTGGAGTAAGTGTTAGTGGAGGAATACCTAGTTTCTCTATTTCCAATGTTTCTAATTCATGGAGTGATAGTGTTTCTTGGATAGTAGATTAGATAATTAGAAAAGCACTCTCACTGGAGAATCATGTTAGAGTGAAAGTGCTTTTCCATTTTATGAGAAAAGAGGTTAATGAGTTCATATGTCTATTGGATTATCTATTTTTCTTGTAATATTATGTTTTGTTTTCATATACTTAATTGTTGAATCTGCAGTTGAGAAGGCTTTAGATAAAACAGGTATTGTAGAATTACTTGAAGAAATACGTAATGAGTTAAAGAAATAATTTAGTGTGACTTTGATAATTCTTTCTTATTCTAGATATATACAGAAACAATTAAATTTTAAAAAACTGCCCTCACGCCATGTCTGACAAGGCGTGAGGGCAGTTTTGAGCCTTGAAAACAAAAAGTCATTCTGTTAGAGTTGAAGTTACCACATTTTGTCACCACCCTAACCTAATCTATATCCCTCTAGCGACTTATCTATCTCATCTTATGTAATACCGATATAACGCTTCGTAATGCTTGGCGCTGAGTGATTAAAAATATCCTGAAGCATAGCTATGTCTATTGTAGCTTTGTAATAGTGATAGCCAAACGTTTTCCTCATGGTGTGCGTTCCAATATCATTACGTTCTAAATACTTACCAGCATCCGCCAGTATTCTATAAGCCTGCGTCTTAGTCATAGCCTTTCCGCCCTTTTGAGATGGAAATAAATACTCGTCACTTTGTCGCTCTTCTGTGTAAACATCCAGGTCTTTTCTAATTCCTTTAATATTTACGGTTCTTTTCTTTTTCGTTTTGCCCTCATGGATGATAAATGAACCTTTCTCCTTTAACATCTGAAACCTTTAACGCCGATATATCTGATATTCTCAATCCTGTATTAATACCGAATAAGAACATCATAACGTCACGATCCGCAATTTCCTTCCGTTTCTTCTTCCCTCCCTTAAATTAGTTTTTTACGTGAGTTTATATGATAAGAAGTTCAATTTAGATATTGTTGAAGAACAAGCTATTTATTGAAATAACAGTCATCTTACTTAATATCATGGTCAAGGTTGACGTTATTATAGTTCATTCCCAGTTAAGACGATTATCTTTTTAATAGACTAGTATTATTTTACTGTTTTCTATCAATAGTTAATCAAAAGAACTGATATAGCTTATTTGTATATAATATCTTTTAAAATTCGACAAAATTTAACATTTTTAATGATTTTCAGTAGGTCTATACGCCTATTTACCATATATATGAAATGGGTTTATAGTTGTTTGGAAGATAAATTGGATAAATTCCCCTTTGGATTTTTTGGGAATTAGTTTATCTCGAAAAAAACATTTTTGAGAGGAGTGACTGTCATGAAATCAATGGTCACAAAAGGAGTGCTTAGTTTAACGGTAGTTGGCTTGCTAGTATCTCCGGTTGGAGAGGTGAAGGCAGCTTGGAGCCCTGTGGTTGAGCCCGAAGGTGGAGGGGTGGAAATCATAACAGACTCTTACGGTTTAGTGGAGAGCGAAGTGCCTGATTATGAAGGAGAGTCCGATGCATTTACTATTCAAAAAGTCGAAAGCGGTAAAAAGGCTGGAGGATACTGGATTCGTGGGAAAAAGAAAATTAATGATGAAAATAAAGTCTATTCTAAATACAAACATTATAAGAAAGAAGGACGTGCTTCAGTTGTTAATGGACTAGGTGATACAGCTACAGGTAAGTGGCAGCCTAAAGATGAATATAGCGTTGCCCATCGAAAGTGGACATTTAGAGGAACCAATAAAGCTTATTATAATTCCAGATAAGTTTTCACGGGAATGTTTTCATTCCCGTATTTTATAGTTGCAAGGGATGATGAAATGAGAAAAGTAGTGACGGTATTATTGAGTATTTTTTTAATGTTAATGTTATTTCTCTCTACAAACTTAGTTGAACAATATAAATTCAATCAGCTCCTTTATGAAGGCCGTAGTAGTGTTGCGCTAAATTTTCAAGATTTTAAAAGGCAAGAAAACCCGAATCCCTTTTTAGAAGAAGTAGCTAATGAACATGGGGTTGTCATTTCAAAGTATGCATTTAAAAATATGGAAAACATGCAAGTATTCACAACAGATCCTACTTTAAAGGGGCGTATTCAATTAGATAAGGGGGCTTATCCACAATCATACTCAACTGAGTTTATCTCGACTAAGCAGACTAATAATCCATCTCAAGTCGGTCAATTTACGTCCGGTGAATCACGTGTGACGTTGAATGTGTTTTTGCTCAGTAATCAAACTCAAGCCGGGTATGATGGCATCTACTATTTTGATACGCAAGATGACCAGCTAGTAGACGACATAATGGAACAGCTAAATGAAGAGCACATTGGCACTGAACTGATGAATATCAGCGTTCAACCAGTGTTTGAATGGCCGATCATTGTGGTTGTCGCTTTAATGGCGTTATTGATAAGTGTGTTAGGTGCATTGACCTTTGAGATGATTCATCGGAACCGGGATATTTTAGTATTGAAATTAACTGGTTATACATATCGGGCCACCGTGTTAGCTCAGTGGCGAAAGCTCATAACAGGATGGCTAGTCGCTTCTGGTATCTCTTATGGATTATTTTTTACGTATACGTTTTTTTATCGTTATACAGACAATATGTTAGAACTGACACTGCTTTTTTTAGTGATAATAATCTTATTTGCTTTGCTGATGGGCATATATGTGGCATGCCTTGTGAAGTGGATGTATACCAGTCACCGTGAATATGAAGGACTGAAAGGAAAAAAGCCGTATAATGTCTTAATGGGTGGAAGTGGCATCTTGATGATCGTCTTTTTAGTTTTTGCCACTTTTGCACTAGCACACTTACATGAAACGAAAGAACTTCTTTCCACATATAAAAACCAGCTCTCGTTATGGGAAAAAACTGAGAATCTTTATACAAATCGCGTATCTTATGTTGGGCACTACGAAGATGATTTGTCTAAAGAAGACGTCTCAAACCAGGCCATGAAGCATGCATACAACGATTTAAATGAAAAAGTCAATGGGTTTGTAATGGATGCATCAAATTACGTGGAGGTTGAAGAGGGTGTCTACTTATACGAAGAAAATACAGTTGGGAAAGATGCCCGAACCGCCCCGAGTGGAACATCGATTACGATTAACCAAAATTATTTAGAATATAATCCAATCGATAGTGAACACGGAGCGATTGAAGAGCAGCTAATTAATGACGATAATGTGCTCAATTTATTAGTGCCAGTGTCGTTAAGGGATAAAGAAACAGAGATAGAAGACAATTATCGGGATCATTTTTATTTTCAAAAAGTTGAAGTTGAGAATATTTATCGTGAAGCAAAAGGTGAATCACTTAATACATTAGAAAAGGATAAGCTCGACATTCATATTATCTACGTAAAAGATGGTCAATCATACTTTACTTTTAATCCAGAGGAAGACGGTGAAGGTGACTATTTTATTTATGATCCTATCGTCATTATTGATAATGCCAATTTTGATGCGTCATATTACAGTAGTTATCTCTCACGTTGCTATTACTTTTATTCAGATGAAGAGGATCCAATGGAGATTGTTAGTGCTATTGCTGCTGACCATGATTTGACATCAATGTTGCAACATGTGAGTTCTATATATGATGAATACGGAAATAAAATACACGAATTGTCTACGATGATGTTGGCCTTAATTATTGTCGTTGGGGCATTAAGTGTTGCTTTACTTAGTGTCAGTCTCTATTATTCTGTTTGTTATTTTCATAAAAATAAGTTAAGGATTTTCGTTCAGCACGTTCATGGGCAAGGGTTTTATTCATTAACGAAAGGGCTGCTCGTGATGTATGGATGTCTTTTTAGTGTGTTACTGGGGCTCTCATTCGTTATGCGATTAGGGGTATTCACACTAGTTATGGTGGCGATGGTCGCATTAAATCTAGCCGTCAGTATTTGGTTAATAAAACGCTTGACAAAGAATATTCATCTTAATTTGAAGAAAGAGGTATCGTGATGATTGAAGCGAAAGAAATTACAAAAACATTTGGTGAGCGAGCATTGTTTACGGATTTTAATTTATCTGTGCCGGAAGGGGCATTTTTAGCTATTACTGGTGAGAGTGGCACGGGTAAAACCACTCTCTTAAATATGCTAAGTTTGTTAGAGAAACCGGATAATGGGGATATCACGATTGATAGTAAAATCAATCCAAGTAAGCGGGAAATAATGTTGCTACGCCGGCATACAATCGGCTATTTGTTCCAAAATTATGCCTTAATTCCGAATGAAACGGTAGAAAAGAATATTGCCCTTGCGTTGCGTTATCAGAAGGAAAGAGCGTGGAAAGACGTCATAGCAGAAACATTAGAGCGTGTCGGTTTGAAAGGCTTTGAGAAGAAAAAAGTGTATACATTAAGTGGAGGCGAACAGCAACGTGTGGCATTCGCCCGTATGATTGCTAAAGATTGCCGCTATATTTTTGCAGATGAGCCAACAGGTAATCTGGATTCTAAAAATGCAGACCAAATATTTTCATTGTTGGAGGAGACACATAGACAAGGGAAAACGGTACTCCTTGTGACACATGATATGGAATTAGCCCGGCGAGCGCCTGAGCAGTTGGCGTTGTAAGTAGAAGTTAAACCACTGCTTAACATAGCAAGGCAGATGAAACAAAGATTACTAAATATTGAATTTTAGTTCATTATTTAAGTCAGTAATTCTTAATTAAGTCAACGCCATCGAACCTGTTCGATGACGTTGACTGTTTTTAACACCCTTATGATAAAAAAGCACTGACATAATTCATGATCTTATGTCCTAAATAGATGCCTAAAATGCCGATAACACCTGGCAAGGCAGGTGGTGATGGTATAGGGAGTTTAATCCATGTAAAGACGATGCCGACGATTAGGCCAGCAATTAACGCAAGTGCTATTTCCTGCATAACCCTCATCCTTTTTAGTTAGTCTTTTAATGAGCTAGAGTATAATCATCACGATAGCGCCATTTAGTAAATTGGCCAATGTAGCAGCAATGAGTGCTTTTATTGCCAATTGTTGAACTTCCTGTTTGCGCTTAGGGACCATTCTAGATAGCATTCCTACAATACTACCAGCGGCACCAAAATTAGCAAAGCCGCTTAAGGCAAACGTTAAGATAGCTATTGAACGTTCTGAAAAGTTTTCTAACCCTGTGGAAAAAGAGGCAAACGCCACAAATTCATTTAATAGCATTTTTTGTGCGAGAAGATTACCAGCTATAACGGCTTCGCTTGCAGGAATGCCAATTAAAAAGGCAATGGGAGCGAAAAGGTAGCCTAAAATAAGTTCTAATGAAAGGTTTTCTAGTCCCACAAGAGAGCCACCAAAACCTAGTATGCCATTTGCTAAAGCAATTAAACTAATAAACATAATGAGCATAAGCCCTACATTCACGGCATAATGCAAGCCTTCCTTTGAGTTTACAAAGATCACGTCAATTAAATTTGTATCTTCTTTAGCTTTTGACATAGTGTCATCACTTTGCTTCCATTCTTCATTATCGATTTCCTCAGTTTCTGGAATAACAAACTTAGCAATCATTAATCCGGCAGGAGCTGACATGACCGCTGCTGATAGAAGGTATTGGATGGGAATTCCCATAGCTGCTAGCCCCATTAACACAGCACCAGAGACAGAAGCAAGTCCCCCTACCATAACTGAGAAGATTTGTGACCGTGACATAGTGGCTATATATGGCTTAACAACAAGAGGTGCTTGCGTATTGCCTATAAAAATATTAGCAGCGGCAGCCACTGATTCAGCGTAAGAGGTTTGCATGAGCTTTGAGATAAATCCTCCTATAAAACGAACAACATGCTGCATAATACCAAAATAATAAAGCAAGGCAATTAAAACGGTTAAGAAGATAATCATTCCTAAAACAGTGACTGCGAAAACACCTACATCTCCACTACGATCTGCTAAGGGACCAAATACGAAAGTTAGCCCTTCATTTCCATATCCTATCAGACTATTAACGCCATCAGAAGCTACTTGAATAGCTTTTTGCCCAACGTCCCATCTCAAAACTAAAATACCGAAAATGACCTGTAAGATAAAACCAATTGTGACAGTGCGGACATTAATGCGTTTCTTATTTTCCGACATTAAAATGGAGATGAGAATAATGATACTACACCCAAATAAACCCCATAATATAGTCATAAGCCACCATCCTTTTTGATTATTATGAAAATTCAGACATATATAGATCTAGGTTCAGCTGCTGATGGTTCCGAATTAGCAGCTGAACGACATATCAAATACTAAATTTTCTGGACCACTTCTGTTATGAAGCGAATGAATTTACTCTTTGCTTGACCGGCTACCTCAATGACTTCTTGATGACTTAATGGTTGATCCAAAATGCCACATGCCATATTCGTTAAACACGAAATACCTAAAACTTTAAGGCCTGCATGAACAGCTACGGTAGTTTCAGGAACAGTGGACATGCCAATCGCATCGCCTCCTAATGTTCTAATCATTCTAATTTCAGCGGGGGTTTCATATACAGGCCCACTCCACCAGCCGTAAACGCCTTCTCGCAATGTAATACCTTGTTCCTTTGCAATTTCCTTACTCATGTTTCTTAACTCTTTGTTATATACTTGTGAGACATCAGGAAATCTTGGTCCTAGCTCTTCATTGTTCTTTCCTATAAGTGGATTCACACCAACAAGATTAATGTGATCTGTTATGAGCATAAGATCCCCAGGACTAAACGACGTATTCACTGCTCCACAAGCATTGGTGACAATTAATGTCTCAATTCCTAGGGCCTTCATGACACGAATCGGAAATGTGACTTCATCTAATGTATAACCTTCATAATAATGGTATCTTCCTTTCATAGCTACAATGGTTTTTCCTTTTAATTTCCCAATGACTAATTGATTAGCATGACCTTGGGCATCTGACTTGCTAAAATAAGGAATATCTTCATATGGAATAATGACAGCTTCCTCAAGGTCATCAGCCAAGTCACCGAGACCAGACCCTAGTATGATACCAATTTCAGGTTTATGTTTAGTTAATCCTCTTATATACTCTTTCGCCTGATAAATGTCATTAATAGCATGCATGGCAATCCCTCCAAGTTAAATTGTCTGCCTTTTATATTTAAAAAACGGTAGTTCAGAATGTCCTTTCCTTCTTTCTTGAACTAGACCGGTCTACATAATAAGTGCAATTTATACGCCGTTACGAAAGCTAGATTAAGTTTTCAGTAACGGCGGGATAACTTCTGCCACAATTTTTAGAGGCGTACTGTCATTTCTCGTTAAGCAAATCACTAATGCTCCTTGAATCATGGCATTTACTGTCATGGCAATCTCATAGGCAGCGCGGGGTTCATAACCATAATTGAGAAGCTTGTCGGCAAAAATGTGATGCCATGCGTCAAATACACTGCGGCATGCCTCCCTTAACTCTTCACTTACGTCAGAAGTTTCTAGGACAATGGCTGTGATAGGAACTCCTTGAAAATAACTATCTTTCTCAAATCGTTCAGCACTATCTAAAATATAATGTTGAATAGCTTCAGTAGGATCAGAATAGCCATTTAATTTTTCTGCAATAAACTGAGATACACTATGTTTCGTCCACTCAATAGCTTCTTTTGCTAATTGTTCTTTCCCATTAGGGAAATGATAATAAATCGACCCTTTTGGTGCACCGCTAAGTTTAATAATGTCATTTAAACCAGTTCCAAAATACCCTTTAGATTGAAGTAAATACGCTGTTGCCTTAATCATATCTTCACGTGAATTCCGTTTCATACTAGTAGAGTCCTTCCATAAAAAAAATATACCAATTGGTCTACATATATATCGTAATATGAAAATGCAAAAAAGTAAAGCGGTTTCATTGAAATGATGGTCTTTTAATTAGGTGAAAAGGCAAAAGAAATAACCTTTGAGCTCCACCTCTAATGCTTGAAGAGAGGCTTCTTTCGGAAGTAGGTTAAAATCATTTAATAAACACGACATTCCACTGAGGGTTGTCTTTCTTACGTTAAAAGCCATGTGATACAAGGTTGTAGAAGTTTACATAGGATATTCTAATGTTTCTCTTGATAAGAGAAGGGCGTAATAATTTGCTCCTGCAGCTTGGATAATTGCCCCAATAGTGATGAGCGCCTGCCCACCTTCCTGCCCTCTAACCTCGTATGTGGCCCCAATACTTTCCAACCCTGCTCCTAAGCTTTCCAAGGTGTTCCCTAGAGCATACCCGTATTCTTCGGTAGAATAATAACCTGTTGCACTCATGGCAGCTCCCATTGATTGAAAAGCATCCCCTAATGCTTCAAGTCGGATGTTCTCTACACCATTTTCCTCATCAATGTCTTGCAAATACGCAGCAATTGAGGCAAGGGCAGCACCAGCACCGTCAATCCAGTCTCCTGCAAAATTTAACGGGTTGTCTTCTGGCACTGTCCCAGCGATAGATGTTCCTACTGCTTGTAATCCTTCTCCGATGCTCACAAGCTTGTTGTTAATATCATCAAATCCGGCGAGAGCCCTTACTTCGGCAGCAGCAGAAATAATCGTTCCAATAGCATTTAACCACGCGCCAACTAAAAGCTTTTGGTCATCCACTCCCACAGTAATCACACCTTAACATATCAGTTACTTCTATCTTATTCGTGATATTCAAGTGTGATTGTGCAAACCGTGCAGGGGGCAGTATCATCTTCAACACTCTGCCCTTGATAAAGGTAAATATCAATGAATTTGTTTTTTCAAGCTTCCATTTACTTAGGTCACTTATTTTTCATTTCCTTTAAAAGGGAAATGATTTCCTCTTGATTAGCATTGTTCTTTTTTAGTTTGCCGTCAATAGATAAGATAGAAACAATGATGGCTATAGCAATAAATATCTCCATTTGTGTTAAGCCCCCTAAGGTGTTATCTACGTAATAGTCTAACATAGATTGGAAAACATTTCTATTTAACTAATGATTTCCGGCCTAAATAAGAAAAGTAAATGGGAGTGATCTATGAAAATGCCATATGCCAGAAAAGGGGAACCTGTTTTGCGATCATAAATATACTTCTACTTCACAATTAACCATGTTTTTGTTGTAAAGCAGGTTTCTTTCTATTTGAATTGATCATTCGCCGTAACACTGTTTCCAGAGGACCTCTCAAGGATCTTTTTTCCAGCATGAATGCTAAACAGACAGCGGAAAACCAAATGATGACGGCCATGATTGTGATACCTGTACTATTTAACAAACCGCCTAAACCAAGTGCCACTGGAGAGAGGAGGAGCACTAACATGGCTTCATTATAAATGTAAAATGTGAGAGAACGTTTTCCTAATGCAGCTATTGCGCGAACAGCTAGTTTATTAGGGTTAAGAGCAGGTCCAAGTAGAGCGAAGATGGCAGCATAGCCACATCCTCCGGCTAATCCCGTTAACATGTGCACCGCATACACAACACCACCAATAGTTGGATGAATATCCAAAGTAAAAGCGGAGCTGACAGCATAGGGAAGGGCACCGATGAATGAGAGCGTAATACCTGCCACAGCGATAGAAAGAAGTAATTGCCGATGGCGTTCGGGCTCTGTGAAGAGCTTTTGTCGTGCTGCCCATACTCCGGCAATAATAGGGATTAATATAGGCATAAGAAAGTGAGCGATGGGGGTTAGTAAAAAGAATGAGAAGCGATCTTGTACAATATCCATATAACTCGTCATGGCAGTGGTATTGTAAAATGGCTCCCCTGCATGAGCAAAGTACACCCATACGATGGGCATTAAAAAGACAAAAAAGAACGTTAAGGCTAACAGCGTCCAGTTCATCGCATGGTCTGATCGGAACAATAGCCAGCCTAGTAGAAGGGCTCCGGTGCCATAAATGGCAAGTATATCGTGGCCGCCAATAATCACAGAGTTCACAAATCCAAAAAGGATTAATAGCCATGCCCGCCGGTGTAATAAACGTTTTGTTCCTTTAACGGTTTGTCCCTTTGCTAGCTGGCGTTCCACGATCAAAGCCATACCAAACCCAAACAAGACGGCAAACATCGGTCTGGCACGATTATCTACGACTAAGTAACTGACAAAGTTGATGATTTTGTCCAAAGTTGTCGCCCCTTCAGGTCTTGTAATGAGTGCAAACCCAGTTGCAGAGGTGCCAAACAATAGCAAAGGAGCATGGGCTAAGAGGATAAGTAAAAGCATCGTACCCCGAGCTAAATCAGGTGAAAGGATTCGTTCACTTACAGGGGGAGTAGTGTTTAATCGTTTATTTTCAATATCCACTGAAACTTTTTTCATTGTTCAACCTCTCCTTATTTAGTTTATGTGTAGATTGGAGCTTAGTTTAACCGTCATGTTAATATTAATAAGTCCTTCTCGCTGGTGAGTCTTTTCCTTCTTTTTATAGGTTGGTGTCTTATGTAGTGTCACTTAGAACGTCATTATGTTAGCTTAACTAGTAAGATCTATAAGTGGGAGTAGAACTAAGTTTAAGCGTTAACTTTCCTTATTAACTTGTTTTCTATAGTATACACTATTAAACCATTAAATTGAAAAAATGCAAAATAAATCAATGCTAAACCTTCTCTTTGAGTAACTAAAACGTATAATATAAAAAGTTTCTTTCATGTCAGTCGAGTAACTCACATGAAAGAAACCTAGTAAATACATATTTTTGCCGAGTAAGGCGCTTTTATTTGGCGCCATTTTCAATGTCTTAGCCATAAATTTAGAAAGGGTAACAAGTATTTATCCCCGATTTTAGTTAAAGCGATCTATGCCTTTTAGCGCCTCAACTTATCTTGTTGAAAGGGCTTTCTGTATTTCTGAGTGTTTGAGATTTGTATGTTCATTTTTACTGTTGGTAGCAGCGACATACGACTGTATGAGAGAGAAGGTTCGAATTAAGTTTCTAATGTCTCCCCTCAAGCTGAAACCATAATATGATCATGTCAGTCAATGAGATAACGATAAGCGAAGTTTATCCCTGGCCTATAGCTGGCTGTTGACGTAAAAAGTCTCTCCACACTTGTGGTGATCGGCCATTGCTGTTTTAACACAAGGTTATTTGGCAGATCGAGGACATAGTTTAGCCCTACGAATGTTTCATACCAACGTCCAGTTTGATAGGAATAAATGTGTTTCACTTGATTCCCCCAATTACCAGAAGAGCTGGCCGTATAAAATGTAATACTAGTCACAAGCGCCGTATCTGGAATCGTCGGTTGGTTTGATAAGTCTAATGTTTGATGAGGAAGCATCCTTCCAACATTCGTGGCGTTATAGTTGAAGGTCATGGAGGTAGGGGTTGAATAGCTGCCATTTCGCCATGCATTGCCCACGTATAAGCTGTAATCTTCATCGGGATTAAAGCCTTCATAAGGGACTACAGCTACATACCAAGTGCCTGTTGTTTGAACTGAAAGGTATAACTTTTCGTCTTGATTTCCGGGATTTTCTGAGACTGCATAATTTAAGTTTGGATCGAATACATAGAGATCGTAGTCCGTGCCAGTAGGAATGTCTTTTAACAGAAAAGCCACATCTGTTCCCGCAGTTAAGTGGACCCGATACCAGTCGATATCATCTTCTCTACTAATATTGGCACGAATCGTTGAACCATAAGGTATAGAAGCGGCTGTGTCTATTGTATCATTTGGTTCATAAGGATCATTTTGAGTTGACGCATCGTGTGTGCTTAGTTCAGGAGCAGCTTTTAGCAAGGTATCGATATCTGTATCTTTCGTCAACGTAGGATTTTCGCTTACGTCACTAAAGGCATCAAATACGGTAGTGTCAGTTTCTAAATGTGGTAGATTTTGATTTTCATTGGCGTGTACTGACAAACTAGGACTAGTTAAAATAAGAGTCAGGGCAACTACGACTAAAAGTCTTAATAGCTTCATTGGTATCCCTCATTTTCATAAATTTTTTAAAACGTAACACCTAATACCGTTTACTCAGTAGAAGTGAAAACCTGTTACAACCAATGGATCTCTTAGAACTGCACGTATTAACCGACTGGAAAAGTCATAAGAGGTTAAAATGGACTTTAACGTCTCTGTTACCTCTTTTCCAAGGTCTTTAGTCCTTGTTTTATCCACTCCTCCTTTCATTTGTAATATCGTCAATGTTTGGAAAATATTGATAAGTATATAGTTCTATATTTATAAAAGGTCATTAGTTATAAGCTATGTAAAAACTATTAAAATGGAAAAATATTTAAAATAATCTTTTGTTCGTTTTTAGCTAGTAGTCCTCTTCCTCTATTGAGAGGTCATAGTTATTTCAAAAGTAAGTCGTGACAATAAGCATAAAAAAGATGGTTGGCCACATGGTGTTTTTAGAAATGAGATGCAAGAAACATGGGGGCACTGGAGGAGATGTTAATTAAATTAGTAGGCTAACAGACAACAGTCCGTCAAGTGCCCGGATCAAAATAGAGAGGAGGGCGAAATCAATTTAGGTGGGGGGAACGTCCGCTAAAGTCCTGATTAACTCAACTACCATCCATTGGGAGAAGGAGAAAAGCCGCCCTGATTGAAGGTTCGTGTTATGAATCTATGAGAGAGTGAACGTTTGAACTTCTCATATATCGGTAATGGCAGTTATAACGAGCTGAAAAAGGAGGACTTAATGTGAAAATCGGCATGATTCTCTTATTTGTCGTGTTAGCGGTAGCCCATTTAACGACGAGAGAGTACCCGTTTGGCGGCCCTGTTCAAACAGGTTTGGATATTCTATTAGTCATCTTTGGAGCCGTGGTAGTAGGATCATTACTGAATACAATCATTTCAAAAAAGCAGCGGGAAGCAAAACCTCCACGAGAGCAAGAGCATACCCACCAATAAGCGTG
The DNA here is from genome assembly GCA_024701455.1 of Bacillus sp. A301a_S52. Lineage (GTDB taxonomy): Bacteria > Bacillota > Bacilli > Bacillales > Salisediminibacteriaceae > Salipaludibacillus. Next base: position 238,166 of record JABXYP010000001.1, read on the forward strand.
ATAGCCGTTGTTTTTGTGGACGAGCTCTTACAGACTGATACGCACATGGAGGTGGCTTACAAAAATGTGAACCCCCACCTGAAACCAATAAAACGTTTAGGTCTAGGTTCAGGTGGTCACCTACTAAATGAAGGATACTTGTTTACGAAAAAGAATGACGCCCCCGCGAATGACAGTGGGGGCGCCTTTTTTAAGGATGAGATACAATCATCTCTGCGTTTCCTGAAAGATGGTACTCTCGAACGCCTGCTGGTATGACAAAATGAGTGCCTTTTGAAATGGTAAACGTGTTGTCGCCGATTGACAGCTGAGCAGTTCCTTCAATGACGCTCACTTGCAAATAATCATGTTCTGCTTGGCATTGTGCTTCACCGTTTAACTGCCAGTGGTAAACCGTAAAATAGTGTTCTTGCACAAGTCTTTTCTCTGTTAATCCGCCATTAATAGCCTCTGTCTGCACAACATCTGCATCTGTGTGTGGAGCAATTGTCACATCTTTCGCTCGTTCCAAATGCAGCTCCCTTCCTTGGCCAGATGCATCCTTTCGATCGTAATCGTACACACGATATGTAATATCGGAGCTTTGTTGTGTTTCGAGAATGACGATCCCTTTACCGATCGCATGGATCGTACCGCTTGGAACATAAACGAAATCGCCCGCTTTTACGTTAACGCGACGTAATAAGCGATTCCATTCCCCCTGATCAATCATGTCTGTTATTTGTTCTTTCGACTCAGCGTGATGGCCTAGCACAAGCTCAGCTCCTTCTTCAGCACTTAACACATACCAACACTCAGTTTTGCCATAAGGTACCCCTTCTACATCTCGTGCAAATGAATCATTAGGGTGAACTTGAACCGATAGATCATCTGCTGCATCTAATATTTTAACGAGGAGTGGGTAGGACTCATCATTATTAGCTTTTTTATTGAATAAGTCGCCATGATCTTTCCAGGCGTCAGCTAACGTTTTCCCGGCAAGAGGACCATTTTTAATAACACTCGGCCCATGGGGGTGAGCCGAAATGACCCAAGCTTCTCCCGTTTGAAGAGAAGGAATGTCATAATCAAATTCATCTTTTAACTTCGACCCTCCCCAAATCCGTTCTTGGAATACTGGCTGTAAAAAGAGTGGTTCAGTCGTATACATCTTGTAAAACCTCCATAATAAAGAATTTATCACATAACCGTCCTAAGACTCCCGGCTAAGAGCTACAGCTATTTCAGTCGGGAGCAAACGGACGCTAATGTCTTGATTGACTCAACTACCAATCAGTGTGAGAGGGAAGAACCCTCCCACTGATTGAAGGTTCGTTATATCATCTTAAAGGGAGCATAAGGCTCTCTTAAGCTGGGCTAACGGACTTGTAAAGGACCCCTAACGGATTGGTTAGTGAATGGTATCGAGCAAGTCATAAGCTTCTTCTGCTGAAGTGACTGCAAGAAGCTGTTCCCTAAATTGTTCGTCCATGAGTTTGCGGGACAGCATTTGTAGAATTTTTAAATGATCATTACCTGTGGCTTGTTCAGGAACGGCGATCATAAAAATCAATTTGGCATCACTTCCATCAGGACTTTGCCAATTAACACCGGTACGGTTAATACCAAAAGCAATGGCTGGCCGTTTCACAGCAGCGGATTTTCCATGAGGGATGGCGATATTCATACCAAGACCTGTAGAGCTTTGGGCTTCGCGGCGAAGGATTGCCTCCTGAAAATCATTAGCAGATGATAGAATATCCGCTTTATCTAATTTATCAATTAATGACGAGATGACCTCATCTCGTGTGCGACCTGCTAAATCAGTATCAATCAAATGTAAGTCTGTAATATCCGTCAGTTTTTGTACTTGTGAATTAGACGCATTCACATCGTTATTAGGTAGGGTCTGCGTCTGCTTTGTGCCATTCAGACTTGCACTTGCTGTTTGAGGTAAAGCATCCACATCCTTTTTCAATGCAGTTACCATAAACGCCGTCACAAGAACCCCAATAATCGCGGCCACAAAGAACATCAAGACATTGTCTACGGCTCCTAATACCGCAACAATCGGACCTCCGTGCGCCACCCTGTCACCAACATTAGCCATCATCGCAATGACAGAACCCACCATAGAACCAGTCACAATACTTGGAATAACGCGTAACGGGTCTTGAGCGGCGAACGGGATGGCCCCTTCAGTAATCCCGAAGAATCCCATCGTAAATGAGGCTTTGCCAGCTTCTCGCTCTGTGGCAGTGAACTTTCGCTTGTTAATAAATGTAGCGAGACCTAAACCGAGTGGTGGAATACAAATCGCCACAGCAATCGGTCCCATAATACTATAATTACCTTCAGCAATCATCGCTGCGCCGAATAGAAAAGCCACTTTATTAAATGGACCACCCATATCCACCGCAATCATGGCCCCAAGAATAAGGGCTAACACGATTGAACTACCGCCTTGCATGCTGGCGAGCCATAATGTCAATGATTCAAATACTTGGGCGACAGGAGCACCAATCACATAAATGAATAACAAACCGATAATGGCACTTGAAATGATTGGAATAAAAATAATTGGCATAACAGGTTGAACAGACTTTGGCACCTTTATCTTTTTAATGGCTAACGCGACGTATCCTGCTAAAAAGCCTGCGAGGATCCCCCCGATAAAACCAGCTCCTGCTTCACTTCCATAAAAGTCCCCGGTTGCGGCAATATAGCCGCCGATCATTCCTGGAACAAGTCCGGGGCGATCTGCAATACTAACAGCAATAAATCCGGCTAAGATAGGAATCATAAACATAAAGGATGTAGCACCTAGGCTTTCAACTTGTTTCCATATTGAATCTTCTGGAATAACGAGGCCTCCCGGTGTCTGCTCCCCGCCAAGCGTCAAGGCCAGAGCAATTAACAACCCCCCGACCACGATGAATGGGACCATGTACGAGACGCCATTCATTAAGTGACGATAAATCGGATTTTCTTTGCGTTGGTCTTTTCCTGACGCCTCTGAAGCAGTCAATTCTGCTTTATACAAAGGGGCATCTCCTTCTTGAATTCGCTTAATGAGCTTTTCTGGTTGACGAATCCCTTCTTGAACACCAGTGACAATCACTTTCTTACCAACAAATCGCTCCTTCGACACCTCTTTATCTGCGGCTATAATGATCCCATCTGCTTCAGCAATCTCTTGATCTGTTAACGCGTTCTCCACCCCAATGGAACCTTGCGTCTCGACCTTAATATCGACGCCGAGAGCTTTTCCTGCTTTTTGCAAGTTTTCAGACGCCATGTACGTATGCGCAATCCCAACTGGACAAGCCGTAACAGCCAATATTTTTCCCATCGCTATTTCCTCCTCTATTAAAACTAATCATGTTATCGCTTACTTATATCTTAATGGAGGAACCCGGACTTAAAATTTTTAGTTTTTACCGGAAGTCATAGTAAAAATAAATTTATCACAGATAAGCGTCCGTAAACCCCCCCGGCTCAAAATAGTGAGAAGAGCTAAAGCGAATTCAGTCGTGAGCAAACGGACGCTAATGTCCTAATTGACTCAACTACCAATCAGTGTAAGAAGGGAGAAACCTCCACTGTTTGAAGGTTCGTTTTATTAACGCTTACAATCTCTTTTTGCTGTAAAACATCAGGAGCGGTGCTAGTAGTTATTAGCGCACTATGACGCATGTGGCATCGGCTACCTCAGATGTTACGTAGAAGAATCAATCATGATGGATGTTCTTCTAATATGGATGTAAACATGTTAAAATCGTTGGCCGCTGTCAATTTATGAACGACTAACGGTGCTTCACTGAGTGAGGCGATATGGGTAATGATAGCTCTGTGTGACTGTTGGTTTTCTTTTGCCAAGGCGAGCATAAATACGAGTGAGACAGCTTCGTCTCCCCACATTATCGGCTTTTTAATAATGGCAATAGCTAAGGCAGATGTATGGATTAAGGCTGGGTCACCGTGGGGAATGGCAATACCACCTCCAACACCTGTAGCTGATTTCCGCTCACGGTTGACGGCACTATGGATAAAGTCACGTTGAACCAACCCTTTATTATAGAGGGCTGTAGCAAGCAGCTCGACGACTTGGTATCGGTGGTCTTTACTCACATTAAATAAGACAAGATCTTCAGAAGTGAAGCGCATGATCGCATGGCGGTCTCGGTCTGTGATATCTTCTGGTGCTCTATTAAGTTTCTCAATGAATTGGTTTAATGCTTGTTTGTCCTGATGATTAAAAAGCGGTGAAATGACGATATGGTCCACCAATGGCATTTCGATCGGGACGGTGGAGATGATAAAATCCACATCGTGCTGTTTGAGGTACTCAGGCATATCTGCTTGTCCCACACATGCTACCACGTCAATTCCTTCATAGCGTTGGGCAAGCTTGGCTTCTAGTAAATGTGACATGCCAACGCCCATATGGCAGACGATTAGCGCCCTTTTTTTAGCGTCACGTTTCCCGGCCATTCGCTCGAGAGCCGCTTGGAAATGGAGGACGACGTAGGCCGCTTCATGTTCTGGCATATCTAACTTTTGAGATGTTTTAAGTTCCTCAAAAGTTAAGATCACCATATTAAACATGTATGGATACATCTGCTTAATTTGCTGGAGCAGCGGATTTGTGATCGGAAAGCCGAATTTAATTCGATTCATGACAGAGTGCATATGCAAGGCGAGTCCACTAGCAAGAATCTCATCATTATTAAATTGGGTGAGCGTTAGCTGTGACATTTTTTTAATCAGAAATTGGACGGTCTCTGCCACATCATCATTGAAGTAGAGACTCTTCGTCAAATCGTCATCAAGGCGTTTACTACTAATTAAATGCCACGTAAAGTAAACAAGCTCTTCCTCTGGGAAGCTGAGACGAAACGATGCTTCAAGATGCCGGAAAAACGTCCGTGCATAGTCGTACTCTTTATACGAATAAACAGCTGATTTTTCAGACTTTTGAACAAACACTGTCGCTTGCTGACGTGTTCGTTTGATCATGATAAGCGTGTGAACTTCTAAGTTTTCAAGAACCCCATCGGCGAAACGAAGGGAAGAGGCGCGCTGCAAATCTTTTAGTGCTTTTCTCACAAGTGTAATTTCATAAGGCATGAATAAATCCAATACTATGTTTGATTGTGAGGCATTTGGAATAAGTTCGGGTAAACGGGCTAAAGCGTTTCGTTTATGTAATTCCGCTCCCTCGACCCCATGTCCTAAGCGTTGTTTAGAGACGAGCTTTAAGTGAAACTTTTGAAGCCAGCTTTCGATAGTGACTAAGTCAGATTTGATGGCTGCCTTTGATACGTAATAACGATCTGCCCACACTTGTAATGTTTTCGGTTTTTTGCTCGTTAACACGTCATAAGCCATTTCCAATATCCGCTCATCTTGCCTTTTCGGTTCGTTCATAAAGAGGTTGTTTAACAGCTTTAAGCGTTCGTTTTCACTAATTTGGATGTCAATACCGATACCAGGCTTACGAACGAGAGTAGCATCAGAATGTTCTCGTAAAAAGGACGTCAACCGATCCAGGTCATTCCGGACTGTTTTTTCTGCACACTTTACCTGATCAGCCAGCTCTTTAATTTGAACGGTTTCTTGTTCTTTCATAAGTAAAAGCTTAAGTAGTTCATTTTGCCTTTGATTCATTCCTGCACCTACTTAATACGTGATATAAAAAGTGTACCTTCTCTTGCATGTTTAATCAATTGGCTTTGAGAGTTAGCGCTTAAAGAGTGGTTTAAAATTGCGCTAAAATGACTTACTTGACAACGAAGATAGGACGGTGTAACTCGAATACTGAGACGTATCATAAGTATCACTCTTAAAATAACAGGCTGGAAGAAACCTTATGGCTCACACTAAAGACGAACAATTTAACATGTGTGATCCGTTACATAATACGTAGATGCCTATATGAATTTTACAAACTTCCATATTAACGAAGCCAGCATACCCCTTCATCGTTGATTAGCCGTTTTTTCGGCGTACACTCTTTTGTCTCAATCTTATCTTGTTAATTTTACTAGTGACATCATTAAGTAGAGATTAAGATCTGTGATCATAATGTGAGGAATAAACAAAACTGGAAGTGAGCACTTTAAATAGACAGAGAGTGCTTGCTTTATTTTGCGTTATGACAATTGACGAAAGTAGGGAGATATGGCTATGAAATATGAACAATTAGCAAGGGATATTATTGATAAGGTAGGTGGAAAAGAAAATGTTACGAGTGTCGTTCATTGTATTACGAGACTTCGGTTTAAATTAAAAGATGAAGGAAAAGCCCAAACAGAAGAATTGAAAAATATGGATGGTATCGTAACTGTCATGAAAAGTGGTGGTCAATACCAAGTTGTCATCGGTAACCATGTTCCTGATGTGTATAAAGCAGTCGTAGAGATCGGCGGGTTTGCAGGACAAGCGAGTGATCAAGATGATAATCAGGATACAAATTTATTTAATCGTTTCATCGACATCATTGCCAGTATTTTCACCCCAATTTTAGGAGTGCTTGCTGCAACAGGGATGATTAAAGGGTTTAACGCCCTATTTAATGAAATTGGTTGGTTAGATCCTTCGATGGGAACCTATCAAATACTTGCTATTGTAGGGGATTCCCTCTTTTATTTCTTTCCGATATTTTTAGGTTATACAGCGAGTAAAAAGTTTGGCGGCGCCCCGTTTATTGGTATTGCTATTGGGGCATCGCTCGTGTATCCAACGATCGGTCCCTTAATGGAGACGGAACCGTTATACACATTATTTACAGGGTCACTTTTTGAATCGCCTGTTCATGTTACTTTCTTAGGTATACCGGTTATATTAATGAATTACGCCTCCTCCGTTATACCGATTATCCTTGCCACGTATTTTTCATCGAAAGTGGAAAGAGGATTTAGAAAAGTCATTCCTGATGTTGTCAAAACATTTTTAGTACCTTTCTTCACGCTACTTGTGGTCGTTCCTGTCACATTTATTGTCATTGGTCCGATTGCCACATGGGCCAGTCAAATCATTGGTCAAATAACCGTTTTAGTTTACGACTTAAGTCCAATCATTGCAGGGGTTCTTATTGGTGGAGGTTGGCAAGTTCTCGTTATATTTGGACTTCACTGGGGACTCGTACCTGTCGTCATTAATAATATCACCACGATGGGATCAGATCCGGTATTAGCCATGACGTTTGCAGCTTCTTTTGCTCAAATTGGGGCAGTTCTCGGGGTATGGTTAAAGACCACAAATCAAAAACTAAAATCACTGAGTATACCAGCGTTTATATCAGGGATTTTTGGGGTGACAGAGCCGGCGATTTATGGGATAACTTTACCGAAAAAACGACCATTTATCATAAGTTTAATCGCGGCGGCTATCGGTGGTGCCATCATCGGCTTATTCGGATCTCGGATATATATGATTGGTGGACTTGGCATCTTCGGAATTCCAACCTTTATCGATCCAGATGAGGGGATGACGACGGCTTTCTGGGCTGTTATGGTTGCCATCGTCGTGGCGTTTATCTTAGGCTTTGTACTAACGTACTTATTCGGTGGCGTTAACAAAGAGCTGACCCCACTTGAAGAAGGGGAACCGATTAACCCAGATGGCACAGACGATGAAAAAAATGTGCCAAAAAGCGATGAAAACATTGTGAGTCCGCTTCAAGGAACGGTACTTGCTCTATGTGATGTGGCGGATGAGGCCTTCTCATCAGGTGAGGTAGGTCAAGGGGTGGCGGTGGAGCCGCAAGATGGGAAACTCTATGCTCCTGCTAACGGTACAATCACGACACTTTTTCCAACTAAACATGCAATAGGTATGACGACTGACAATGGGGTAGAATTACTGATCCATATTGGGATGGATACCGTCCAATTAGAGGGCAAATTCTTCACCTCTCATGTTAAACAAGGTGAACGTATAGAGCAAGGCCAGCTCTTGACCACGTTTGATATTGCTCAAATTAAAGGAGCTGGCTACACGACAGTAACACCAATTGTCGTGACGAACTTAGGTGACGCTAAATTGTCACTAACTGAAGCGAAATCGGTCAAACATGGCGATCATTTAATGACTGTTGTGAGGTAAATGAAGTTAAAACATAACGAAACAGCCTGTCGCTTAATGTGATGTTTAGCGGCAGGCTGTTTAATATAAAGATAGAGAGACTGTTTTGCAGCAATAAAGATAGTAAATGGTTTTCAAATATGTTAATAAATCATTGGCGTCACCCTGGCTAAAAAAGGCGACATCCCTTTAGACACACCTCAAACGTCAATCTTGCAATTATCTTTTAAGATTTGAGGCTCTTGACACTTTTCTTTTAATTTTACTAACTAAACGTCTTAATCCACTAACATTCCTAGGAGAAGCTTGTACAACAGCCCAACTATACAAATTGATTCCTTCATGTGCATTTGGATGAATGTGATCTTTGAGCCATGTTTTAGGATTTCTTGTATCAAACTTAGATTTAATAAGATGATTTGGATCAATATAAAGGTGACCTGCTGTTTGTGCGTATTTTTTTAATGCTTTACTATATTTAGTAAGCATGTTAAAACGTTCTTTTTTATCTAGCTTTGAAACAGGATCATGTTCATCTGTTGTCCATGGTGCTATAAACACAAGTTTCGAGGTCTTATTTTGGGATGAAATTGTTTTAACTAATTTCTTTATATTGTCAATATATTGTTCTCTTGTCATGGCGCAACGCTTAGGGTCCCGGTATCTCACATCGTTTGTACCCACAGCAATTACATAGAGATCACATTGCTTATTAGAAAGGTTATGGCTATTCTCTAGGAAGTATGAGGTAGTAGCTCCTCCTTTGGCAAACCTTTTTACAGTTAAATGTTGAAAGTTCTCAATTAAGGGTTCAAACCATCCATAACCTCCGTTCCTTGTACCTTCTGTAACGGAGTCCCCAATAAAGCAGACAGATTTTGATGCTTTCAATAGGGTATAAAGGGTTGTCTGTTTTACCTCATCAGTTAACACAAGAGGTGATACATGATTGCGGACATAACCCTTTGATTCAGATGTAGCTCGATCGGCGAAGAGAAAGTATTTCTCTTGAACTTGATCAATGGATAAATCCTCTCCCAACATGGTGTTAGTAATAAGGTGATGAATTTCTTTAACACGAGAAAATTCATGTGTACTGATCGTTTTTCTTAAACGAGTATTATGGACGACCTCGTAAAGGGGTAATGCTCTATGGTTTCCGTCCACATAGGAGTGAGACCATAAAGGAATGCAAGCTACTGCAAAAGGTTCACCGCTCTTCTTGTTAAGATAGATTTGAGTAAGAGCCGATGCATCACCATCTTTTTGAACATAAGAATTAACGAAGTTTCCAGGACAGTGTAAGATTAGCACATTTTGATTAGTCTCAGGTTTTTTCCTCCATTCATATGGTTGTACAGCATGTGGATGATCACTTAAAATTACATCGGCTCCGGCATTAACAAAGATATCACACCATGTTTGTTGATATATATCGGGTGAATGCCTGAATTGCCTTCCCATATGAGGTAAGACGACAATACAATCAGGTTTTTCTTGTTTGATCCTTGCAAAGTCGTCGAGTACATCTTTTTTAACACGTTCAAAGTGTTCGTCACTAGGTGCTACTAATATAGAAGTAAGGTGCTTATTTTCCTCTTCAAGAAAAAAGTCATTAGAATAACGATTACTTCGTTTGGTGTAAGTTAAAATAGCAACCTTTAACCCTTTGATATCAAAAATAGGTAATTTCTCTTTCTCTTCAAAATTTCGATAACAACCTAAATGAGAGAGGCCGGCTTTATCTAAGACGTCTAACGTCCTCATAGCTCCTTCTACACCACAATCTAACAAATGGTTTTGGGCAGTTGTGACAAAATTAAATCCAGCACGGCGTACTGCATAAGCGAAGCTATCAGGGAAATTTAAATATAAAGGAATTTTGTCTGCATACACACTTGTACTGTATTCTTTACTCTTTCCTGCTGTGGGGCCTTCAAAAACTCCCATAGAAAAATCTGTTTCTGATAAATACTTTTTTACATAAGTAAACATATCGTCGAATTCATATTCACCGTTTTCAGGATTATAAGCATTTAAAACCTGGTCTCGAAGAAGGATTAAATCCCCCACAAATGATAGGGAAACGGCATTTTCAATTTGTTGCTTTTCGTTATTGGTAATAATAGGGTAAGTGTTAGATTGTTGTTTTCGTCTACTAGTTGTTTGATCTGTTGAAGCGAGTAAAAGTTCATCTTTGAATGTAGATAAAAGCTCTCGTGTCGTAGGGTCATCTGCTTTATTTGACTTAAGTAGCACTTCTAAGTTTTCTTGAGCATGTGCAAGTTTCCCTTTTTCAAGTCGTACAGCTGTTTTCTCCATATGCCATTCAAGTATCTTGTCATTATTTAACGTAAAGTCCAGCTTTTTGTTGTAGAAAAAGTTGAGTGCGGTATTTTTAAGTTCCCCCGATAAGAGTAATGCTCTAGCCGTATAATGGCCTGCATGATCAATATGGAAATAGTGGGCATTAGGGTAAGCTGATTTTAAGAAAAAATTAATATAATAAGAATCAAAATAATTGTGTTTATCATAAAAGATATAAACGTTGTTACTTGAAGTTTTTATATTAGTTAACTCGTCATGGCGGAAGCCTCTATTTCTGAAACGTTCCCCCATAAGCTTGTTCATGACTGGGTGGGCAGGGATTCTGGGACTCATAGCTAATATATTTGCATTAATTGCACCTCCATAGTAGATGGCACAATACGCTCCAAGACTGGAACCATATGTATAGACTTCTTTATCCCTAATAACTTTTTGTATAGAAGAACTAAATTTTTTAGCTGATAAAAATTGATATTGTGTAGCTTTTTTTTGGGCTACATAAATGTGATCAAGTCCCTCTGACATAATTAATTGGCTGCCAAAACCGATTTCATTCAGGTCAGAGTCAATTTCTCCGAACGTGATAATACATTTATTAGTTACCGAATGCTTATTTTTATGATAAGTAATTTTATAATTCTTAGTGGAAACAAGTACTTTTTTTATATAGTCCATAAATACCACCTTCTTAAGATTGTATATGTTGAAAATATGCAGTGCTCATACACATATGATTAAGCGCGATTCTTTACGATTATTGGAGAAAATTAATACTTGCTATAATCAGTTTTTAGTTAGGGTGTCGGGTCAAAAGTCTTGGTTAGTGTTTCTTAAATCATACACTAATATATATATAGTCACAACATTAGTAAGGTGATGAATGGTGTATGCGGTATTAGAGCTTTGATAAGAATGATCAGTGAAGAAATGAATGTTAAATAGTATAAGGAAGAGCTATTATGTACCAAAGAAAGGTGAATAAATAGAGCCTAGAAGTATAGTGACTTTCTAGGCACTCACTAAGTTAATTACTTTTAAGAACTAACTCAAATTTTTGTCTATTTCTAGTGGTTTTGGTCGTAAGTGTGATACCTACAAGATTCTGACGCTTCCATAACTCCCATATGAAGTAGCCCATTTGTCTCAGCTTTTACTTATGACGACGTCCATTCACCGCCGTTCACATGTAGCGTTTGACCGGTGACGAAGCGAGAATCATCCGAGGCGAGATAGACATATGTTGGGGCTAACTCGAACGGTTGAGCCATACGCTCCATCGGATTAAACGAACCAAAAATAGCGACCTGATCCGAAGAAAAGCTGGCGGGAATCAACGGTGTCCATGTACGCCCAGGAGCGACAGCGTTGACACGAATCCCCTTATCAACCACATTGTTGGCCAGTGCCCGAGTGAAACCAACGTTGGCAGCCTTAGTAGCCGTGTAATCAATCATTTGTGGTTCACCAGCAAAAGCCACAACAGAAGCGGTGTTAATAATCGAACTGCCAACAGGCATATGAGGAAGGGCAGCCCGAGTCGTGTAAAAGTGTGAGTAAATATTCACCTTAAATGTGTCATCAAACTGTTCGTCAGTAATATCGAGTAAGCTTGGCTGTTGAAATTGAATTCCTACATGATTAACGAGGATGTGAAGGTCACCAAATGTTTGAACGGTTTCGGCTACAATGGCGAGGTTCTGTTCTTTTTCCCTTAAGTCGCCGGGCATCAGAAGACATTGCTGGCCGATTGTTTCCACACGATCTTTCGTGCGTTGAGCGTCTTCGTGTTCATCTAAATACGAGATAGCGATATTTGCCCCCTCTTTTGCAAACGCGATCGCAACAGCGGCTCCGATTCCGCTGTCTCCGCCGGTAATGAGAGCGGTTTTGCCTGTTAGCTTGCCACTTCCCTTATAATCTGGCTTTTCAATAATGGGCGGTGGATCCATTAGCTTTTCGTAACCAGGCTGTCTCAGTTGTCTCTGTTCAGGAACATTGATCGGAATATCTTCGTATCGTGTCACTTTCCCGTAGTTTGGATAAAGTGGGTAATCACGTTCTTTTGTCATAATCACTTGCCTCCTAGTTAAATATCATTATCACTCTATGTATTGAAGAAAATTGTGTGAATGTCCAATTGTGATACGTGCTCATCTTACGCATGTATGCATAGGCTAACGATAAGTGTGAGAGGAGGAATGATGAATGACCCAACAAGAAGAGTGGCTGCTACTAGTAAACGATTCCGATGAAACGGTGCAAATGCTTTATAACCACAACCCATACACATGGGCCATGCCGAAAATCGGCCCACGGCCACCGTTTTACACGAATGTTCGAGTGGAAGAGAATTATCCATTATTCTAAGGGGAACTACATTTTATGAGGTGTAGGAGGGTGATGATTTTGCTATATTGGACTCTCTAATGTTGGTTGACCGCCCAATTCTGGGCGGTTATTTTGCTTGGGAGGAGACGTATCTGGAGCCTGAACGAGTAAGGTAACTGCCTGCTTTAAGGAAGCCAAACGCGATAATAAAGCTGACAGCGGCACCATAGAACAGAGCCGGGTGTGAAAAGATATCCATGAGAAGTCCTAAAAAACCGGGAGCCACGATGGAAGAAGCCATGGAAAACAAATAATAGAGTCCTGTGAAATAGCCGATTTTTTTCGTCCCGCCTAAGTCAGCTACGAGGGGATAAGCTTGAACATTGATAAAGGCCCAGAACAACCCTCCGGTAAGCAGGAGAATTTGTAAAAGAACTGTATCCGCCATTGGCCATATGCTAGTGATAAATGGAATAAGAGGAATACATATAAAGATAAGCGGTAAACCGACTAGCCCAATAAGCATGGCAGGTGTCTTGCCCCATTTGTTTCCAATTAGACCGGCAGGAATAGCGAATAACACAAATGACAGGCTAAAAAAGCCAAGCGTCATACCAGCCGTACTTTCCGCCATACCTAAATATTCCACTGCATAAACGGTGAATTGCGCTTCCACTCCAGCGTACCCGATAAAATAAAAAAAGATAGCAAGTAGAATAAACAGCTCACCTCTAAAGGAAGGAACGAAAAGTGTTTTAAGCCCGTGGATATAGGAACCGTCTTTTTTCATCCCTGCCATATCATCGGAAGACGTTTCTGCATAAGGTGGTTTACGATCCACAACCAGATACAGCAGCATGAATGAGAGAAGTAATAACCCACCTGCTACAAGGAAAGGGTAAGCGCTATCCAGCCGATAAAGTTGTGATAATCCGAATAAAGCTATAATCGCACCGATACCGCCCATAACGTTAATGATACCGTTGGCGGAGGAGCGTTTTTGTGGGGGTGTATGGTCAGGCATGAGCGCAATCACCGGTGCTCGATAAATGGTCATAGCCAGTAGAAAGAGAATATCCACCAACAACAAAAGCCATAACGTCGACTTGGCGCTGTAAGGAATAAGCATAAAAAACAAGGCGGCTAATGGCATCCCAACGATGAGGAACGGAAGTCTATTGCCAAGTGGTGTTTTGACACGATCGGACCACGCTCCAATGATTGGGATCAACAAGACGGCAAGAACGTTATCAAGCCCCATGATCGCACCTCGAATTGCCCGGCTTTCAATAAAGTCACCGAGAATAAGAGGCATATAGGCATTGTAAAACGTCCAAATAAGGGTTAAAGCAAAAAAGCCACATCCGATGACAGCGATCTTGCCATAGGATATACGATTCGTCCCCATTCAAACTCCACCACCCTTCACGATGTTTTCGCTATTTCCTGTCGTACTTGCAGGGCTTGTTCAGGCCAATCAGTAATGATAGCAGCACACTTAGCTTGAAAAAGAGTTTTCATATGTGAGGGCTCATTTACTGTAAAAGGTCTGACAGGTGTGTCAGCTTCTGCGGCTGATGTGAGTAGTTTAGGAACTGCCACCGGTAATGAGCAGTGTAGTGATTGAGCACCTACTGTTTTAGCATAATTCCATGGCTCATATAGGCCTTCCATAAACAAAATGGCCGTTTCGATAGTTGGGTGCAGTTGTCTAACAGTTACGAGGCTATAATGATTAAACGATGACAAAATAACACGATCTATCAGATCATATTGCTTTATAAGTTCAATGATGGCCTTCTCTATCCCAGGATAGTCAACGATTCCCGTTTTTAATTCAATATTTAATTGTAACGACTGTCCCCTTAACCAGATGAGTAACTCTTCTAATGATGGTATGGTTGCATGGGAAAAATCGTCATGAAACCAGCTGCCGGCATTCATAGTCTGTAATTCTTCATATGTCAGATCTTTCACCCAGCCATCTCCATTTGTCGTTCGATTAACGGTTTCATCATGGATTAAGACAGGAACGCCGTCCTTCGATAATTGTACATCCACTTCCAATCCATCAGCGCCCGCTTCAGCGGCAGCTTCATAAGCGTCCATCGTATTCTCCGGGTAAGTACCAGATGCCCCGCGATGAGCGAAAATTAATGTCTGTTGTGTCATGACGTGACCAACTCCTTCAATAAAAATCATGTCCATCGGAATTATTCTGTTGCTAACAGAAAAACTCCTTTATCTTGAGGGAATCTTTACATAAACGATACAAACTTAATGAAATAGAAAAAGGCTATAGAAAAGCGGATATAAAGAAGTGCAGATACAGCAACTACTCGGAAGAAATTCACCAATCTAAAAAAATTACAAAACGGAACAGGTCACGAACACCAAAAGCAATAGGTAAAAAACATATCTCATATTCAGCATCAGTTACTCTCATAATCGATTGAAAGGTTGGTGGAATGTTTTCAAGAGGTTGAACCAACTACTTAGATAATGACCTTTACTGTTCGGTGACTTTAAAATAGGCCAATTAATATTTATTTGCTTCTCGAAAATCAAATCACACCACAATAGAATCTTAACTAATAATTAGAGCTATATTTATTGCTTCCAGGGAGTTTTTTGATGTTGTTCCAGGATTCGATTGCCTCTTCTCGATTTTTCCCTTGATTATTAGGGTCAGCAAAAAAATCACGAATAAATTGATTGTATTCAAATTGAGGCGCGATTTTCTTTTTATATAATGGGTCTTTCTTTCGTTCTTCTTCTTTATACCAAGCATATACAACATCTCGATATGTTTTTCCAATGTTGCTTTTAAAATAGTTTTGTATATAGGTAGAAAAATGAAAATGAGGGATAATTGTCTTGAAAAAGGCCCTTACATTTTGACTGCAACGATGGCTTTCCGTAATGACTGTATCAAGGCTTAAATCGATCTGTGGCTGCGACTTACTAATCATCGTTGATTTTCTAATTTGCTTTTTAATCTCCCCTGTTTGAAGAAATGTTTCAATTCTATCAGAAATCTCTATTTTTGAACCAGAAGCACTTATGCCATTGTTTCTACAAAAGGATTGTAATTCCTCTTTCAACCAATAGAACGCTTTAAAACTATCTACACTAATACCTCTTGTTAGATCTGGCCTCATATTGTACACCTCCATATTTACTTATTATTATAATAGAACAATTGTTCTGCTCAATGTAGAGATGTGTGAAACTTCCTTAGCTGATTATAAAGTTATTCTTCAAACTATAAGACGACACCTAATTCGATCAAATAAAAAATAAACCTTCCTAAATTGACATATAGGAAAGTGTTAAATGTATTTCCATAAATGAATGTTCAACATGGCTGTTTTAAAAGAAAGGTAACAGTGTCTCCTATAGAATCATCGAGATCTAAATTTAAATATATGATAAGGTTTATCGCATTATTAGCTGAAGACAAGCCCTTTGAAAGCGTTCATCTGTATCGTTTACAAATGTATTTTGTATGGTGAGAGGGTTGTAATACAAAATTTGTTAAAGGAAATGCTTCCTTATCTATTGTTGCAAGACAAATGGCCAAGTGAGAAAATGGTTTCGTCTTCATCGAAATAAAATGGGATACGAGGAGGAGAGAAACTCTTTACCTTTAGAATACGACGCTTTGTCAATAAATGAGCCATTAGTGCGAGTAAAATAAACGTATATTTTTCTGTTAGATGCCTCATTTTTTGGGATATAGGAGGAGGCTTTCCGCTTGTGCAGAGCAAAACGAGCCATTTTCTGATTTTTCGAGTGAATAGGCGAAATCTCTCCGTCTATTTCTCAGATCAGGTTCTTAACCTAAGTCCCTAACCGATAAGAGCGAATTATTACGAAAATTTATGCAACACGAATGTCTTGATCTTTATCACAGATAACAACCGTCGTAAAACGCCCCACTGAGAAGATTCGTTTTATGATGACAGAAATAAAGCCTAGATAAAGTAGTCCATGGCAACTATTTCTAACTAAAGTAACCATTATGAAAGCTAGTAGAGGTGAGACGATGTCTAAAAGGGAAAAGCGCTGGAGACATTTTTATATTGTGTTGTTTATTTTCTTATACGGGTGTGTCATTCCAATCAATTTGTTCGTATTTTTTAGTTTGACTGGTGAGCGTTTCCCTTTTGTCCCAATATTAGTTGGTATCATACTCCCTTTTACAAAAAAGCTTCATCTCGAACAGATAAGACAGGAATCTTCTTAAAGAAGGTTTCTTTTTTGTATGTTTAAACGGACAACCGGCTAAAGAAGCTCAGCCGACTGAGCTTTTTCGTGCCACTGCTATGGTGGTCTTGCCTTTTTTATTACAGATAACCGTCCTCCTGGCTCAAAATAAAAAGGAGGGCTAACGTTCTGATTAGCTCAGCTACCTCAGTTGGGGAAGAACGAAAATTTCCATTGAGTGAAGGTTTGTATTATTTTAAACATGAATCTCGCGCTTTTTTATTATGGT
The DNA here is from genome assembly GCA_024701455.1 of Bacillus sp. A301a_S52. Taxonomy (GTDB): domain Bacteria; phylum Bacillota; class Bacilli; order Bacillales; family Salisediminibacteriaceae; genus Salipaludibacillus. The sequence goes on from JABXYP010000001.1 coordinate 255,387, forward strand.
GCTTCAGCAGGAACCTTATATCTGAACGTTTCTTGGATAGATCTAACACGTATCACACTATCCCGTTTGTTTAGGCTAAGAAGTAATGTAATGAAGTACTCATTGAACTGTTGTCCCTAAAAGAGCTGACATAATTGGATTTAACTACTATTGATTACACAAAGTACACCTGTCATTGAAAGGCACGTTGTATTTGTAAATGTAAGTAGCGGAGTTTCCTTGTTTAAATGACCCCTTAGATTTATTTTTCCCAACTGTGAGAATGTTATTACGTGACTATCTTTAGTAAAGTATTTCACAAAATTACGCTTCCGGCGCTCCCTTTTATACCAGATATTTGCCGTTATGAAAAAGCACATTCAAACAACACTAAGGATACGAAAAGAGAGAAAAAAGGGGAGTAGCAATGGGGATGAATGTGATTTTTACGTTAGGAGAAAAGCGGAAGGAAAAACAGTGGAAATATCAACGAAGCATGCTCCGGACGTTATCAATAAATGACATGAAAAAAGATGTCCAACGTCGTTTTTTTGCTCATGAGACGGAGGAAACCGTTTCACAATTATATCTACAGGATTTCTGCTTGGATGTAGGTATTGATGCTTTCCTCTTAGGAGCCGAGTTTGCCCGTTTTGGTTATTACGGTGAACCAGAATTTACAGTTATGCGGAGGTGTGCTGGGGAGATAAACATGCAAATTGATCAAACAGTTGCTCAATTTGCGGCATGGCTTAAATTAGATGATGCACAAACAGCGACCTATAAAGAAGTAGCCACTGGTTATATATACGAGTGGTGGCGCCAAGGCTTTGATGAAGGACGGAAACGACATCAATTAAAACTACATTAACTTGTCCTAAACCACACATATTTTTTTTGTTGTCCCATATATATAGTACAGGCAGGGAGGGGACAATGAATGAAAAAATGGTGGGGACTACTGACATTAACGCTTGTCATTGCCGCAGGGCTGGCAGTAACGCCTTTATTAATCACGACGGAAGATTCATCGGGCTATGGGTTGCCCCTCTCCGGGCAATACATCATTTTAGATCCTGGGCATGGAGGTATTGATGGTGGAGCAAGCGCTAAATCTGGTCTTTTAGAAAAAGACGTGAGCTTAGACATTAGCTTATATTTACGTGACTATTTGCAGGAAGCCGGAGCCTTGGTTCTCATGACACGTGAAGAAGATAAAGATTTGGCATCACCTGACACCAAACGTGTTCGTTCTCGTAAAGTGGAAGATTTAAAAGAGCGAGTTCGTCTTATAAATCAATCAGATGCCGATTTATTCATTAGTTTACATTTAAATGCCATTGGAGAATCACGCTGGTCGGGTGCTCAAACGTTTTATAACCGTGCTATTGAAGGGAACGAAGCGTTAGCTAAACATGTTCAACTTGAGTTGATTCGTAATTTAGAGAATACGACTCGATTACCAAAGCCCATTCACAATGTGTATCTCGTTCAACAAGCTGCCATCCCAGGTGCCCTCGTGGAAGTAGGATTTTTATCTAATCCAGAAGAAGCAGAACTTCTTAGTACTGATGCCTATCAAAAAAAGGTGGCCGCTTCGATTTATCATGGGATATTACGATATACGAATAATGAGCCCTTTCCAGAACCTTGAGACTGGGTGAATGAAAATGGCCCTCACCTGTATGAGAGCCATTTTTACTATCTTTGTATGATACGGATGATGCCGATGGTCTTCGCTGTAGTTAAACGGTTTGTCCTCAGCTAAATTAGGTGCATAGTCCTCTTTGTAAAAGTGAATTTTCTGACGGCAATTTGTCCTCCGAGAGTCACCAACATTCGTAGTGACCAGCTTAATTTAAAAGACATGTCGGTTATTTTTGTGAAAAGCATGTTGATTTAAGGATGACTAAAATACACGTACTTGCTCCTGCGGTTACTCGTCGCAGAAAAGAGTTGCTCCTGTGGTTACGTGTGGTAGAAGAGAATCGCGCGGATGGCAATTATATTAACTTTTGTTGTAGGTAGCTTTTCTTTACAAAAGAGTAAATGTCATTCTTTTTTTAAAATTGTCGTGAATAGTGATTTGAAAGAGGCATGAATCGGTTGGCAAATGTATATGATATGTCAACATGTTTTTTAAGACAATAGGAGTGTGCGATGGATCACCATAGACGATGTACATATATGTTATAATAGCCACGTAGTGGGAGTGCATACATAATGAATAAAGGATGGTGTCTTCATGTTAACAGAAGAGCAAGTGCTTAAAGCGTTAGAGCCTGTGAAAGACCCACATTTGAATAAAGGTTTGCTTGAAATAGGGGCTGTGAAAGAAATTAAAATTAAAAAGGAGCTTGTCAGCCTTAAGTTGGCGGTGGCCCAGCCAGGAACCGCTGAACAAATGCAACTGCAGCAGGAAGTGGTGAACGCCGTGAAAACAGCAGGAGCTGAGTCTGTTGGTTTGCGGTTCGAGCAACTGTCTGATGAGGAACTTGCCAAGCATGGAGCTGAAACGGAAGAGAATAGCAGCTCCTCACTGTTAGATAGCAAGCACACGACATTCATTGCTGTGACGAGTGGAAAAGGCGGTGTAGGTAAATCTACAGTGTCGGTTAACTTGGCCACATCGTTAGCGCGTAAGGGCAAGAAAGTCGGCATTATTGACGCCGATATATATGGGTTTAGTGTCCCAGATATGATGGGGATTGAAGAGCGACCGAAAGTAGTGGGACAGCGTATTTATCCTGTTGAACGCTTCGGAGTGCAAGTCATTTCTATGGGTTTCTTTGTGGAAGATAATTCGCCAATCATTTGGCGTGGACCAATGCTCGGAAAAATGCTTAATAACTTCTTTAATGAAGTGGAATGGGAGCAAGACCTCGACTATCTCATTCTTGATTTACCTCCTGGAACAGGAGATGTGGCCCTTGATATTCATTCCATGCTCCCTCATTCAAAAGAAGTGATTGTCACGACACCCCATGCGACCGCTGCATTTGTAGCTGCCCGTGCAGGGGCGATGGCGATTAAAACGGACCATGACATTCTTGGGGTAGTAGAAAACATGGCTTATTTTGAAAGCAAGCTGACAGGTGAGAAGGAGTATGTCTTTGGTAAAGGGGGCGGACCGAAGCTAGCTGAAGAACTACAAACGGAAGTTTTAGCACATATCCCGTTAGGTCAGCCGGACATTGATGAGAATGATTTTGCCCCATCTGTTTATGATGAAGCTCATCCAATCGGAAAGATTTACATGGAAATGGCCGAGAACGTCATTGGAAAAATCGAATCCTGACGAGCAAAAAAGCCTGTTTTGACCTTCTGTCAGAACAGGCTTTTTTTAAGTGAGCAATATAGGTACGTATGTGAGGGTTCTAACGGTTACGAACCACCGCTATCACCTTGATCAACTTCTTGTCCTTCACCGCCACCATTATCAGGTGCTTCACCGCTTTGGAGCTCTTCTTTCGCCATCTGTTGTAACAACTCATTGAGGCGAGCAACAAATAACGGACTTTCCATCGCTTCCGTCACAATAGCTCTCACTTGTTCACGATAATCCTTCGTTTCCATGAGTTCTACATAATTTTGTTCCATCTCAGGGTCCTTCATAATGTCCAGCATCATGGACTGATACTCAGGGTCTTTCATCAATCCCTTTAATAAGTTCTCATTCTCCTCCTGCATACTTTCTGCGAATGTTTTCGCAAACTCAGGGTCCTTCATAATCTCTTGCCAATACTCCTGCCCTTCTTCAGATGCCAAAGTCGTTTGAATCGTTTCTTTTATAAAGTCCTGCTCCATGATAAGCTGTTCCTGTATTTCTTCATCTTGTACCACTTCTTGAACCGCTTTTTTTCCTTCTTCTGTTTGCAACACATCCACGACCATTTGCTTCGTCGCTTCATAATCCTGTTGCCCTTGATCATCTGTTACCGTGCAAGCCGAGGCGAAAAGAGAAGATAATAGTATAAAGAAAATCATGGCAGAATAACATCGCATATTGATCCCTCCTTTATGGTCATCATTACTGTTAATATGGGAAAAGCATTTGATTTTTATGCAGGTGGATTGTCCCTCTCATTAGAGAGTCTGGAAATATGTTTTAAGCCGCTTTTATCTAGCCACTCCTATAACGTAGGCGTTTGCAGTATGGATAATAACGGAAATTATCTTAGGGAATGTCACGGCCGAAAAGGTTTGACTGACGATGCTGAAAGCGAGAGGAAGCGTGTTGAAAAAGCTGGGTATTACGTCCAAACTTTGATACAATATAGGGTGTGATTGGAGGAGAACGGACGTGAATTCAAGAAAAGTTGTATTTTTATTTAACTCAACCTTTATTATGGGGACTTCCGCAGGGTTTATAATTGGGTTCTTCCTTGATTGGCAAACCCATATAAGTGATATCGCTAACTTAAGTTTTGGCGGTGTTGTCATGGTTGCTATTACAGCTGCTATTTGGACCGTGATAGCACAGATGGGCTTTTTTGCTTATTTAACCATTCATCGGTTTGGGTTAGGTATCTTCAAATCAGTTAGCCTTTGGAATAAAGTTCAAATTGTTCTCATTGTTTTTGCCTTATTTGACTTAATGTTTTTCAGACACTACTTTTTTGCTGCTGACGGGGAGTCCATGCGTGGGTATGCGATAATGCCACTAATGCTTTTGGCTTACGGTCTTATTGTGGCCTATGTAAAAAGAAAAGAAACAGAGCGGACAGCATTTGTCCCGACGGTCTTTTTTATTGTCGTCGTGACGATGATTGAGTGGATTCCAGCGCTTAGAGAAAATGACATGACCTTCATGATAAATGCCATTGTGCCGTTACTTGTGGCTAACACATGGCAAATCCTTGTACTCCACCGTTTGCATCGCCAGCCAAACGGAAAGCAGCCGAGTGTGGAAGATATGAAAAGTGAACGTATAACAAATAGCCGCCATCCTAAATAGGAGGCGGACTTTTGTTTATGAAGGAACGAGTAAGATGTGTGGCTTAATCAATTTCTTTAGCATCCACTGAAGCACCTGATAATAAATGAGAGATAGAGACAAATGAGAATCCTTCTTTTTTAAGTTTTTCGAGTACGATGGGTAGTGCCTCTACTGTTTGTTTAGCGGAGTCAGAGGCATGGAAAAGGATAATATCCCCATTTTCTACGTTTGTCGTGGCATTGGCTACGATCGTATCCACACCCGGGTTTTCCCAATCGTGTGTATGAATGCTCCAATGAATGACATCATAATTAAGGCCCTCGGCTACTTCTAAGATCCTGTCATCGAAGCTTCCGTTTGGTGGACGTAGATACTTAGGTTGTTCCTCTGTTAATTCTGATATGGCATTATGGGCTCTTTGAATATCTTTTTTGACATCTTCTTTTTCCCATAATGTATAGTGCTCGTGACGATAGCCGTGACTGCCAATTTCATAACCGGCTTCATCAATTTTTTCTAGAAGGTCTGGATGCCTCTCAGCCCAAGCACCGGAGACAAAAAAAGTGGCCTCTTCAACTTTTTCCTCTTTTAAAACAGCTAAAATCGGTTCTAATTGTTCTTCTCCCCAGCTAATATCAAACGTCAGTGCCAAATCTGGTCGTTCTGCTTCTACTCGATGTATGGCTACAGGTTTATCTCCTGTAGAAAATACAGGTAAAAGAGGTGATTCAACGTATAAGATTCCTGCCGTAAAAAAGGCTGCAATACTTATAATCATAAATCGCTTTAATGTTTTAGCGCGCCATATCCAAATGAAATTCATGCGTTTTGTGCCCCCTTGTCCGTCTTTATCACATATGTATTCGCAGGACAGGCAATTATGAATAAAAATGGTGAAACAAGAAAATAATTTTTAAGACAACGAAAGGGGGCCTGTTCGTGATTGGATTTATGTTGAAGGAACAAGAGGCAGAAGAATTTGAGTATATGTTAAAAAGGGAACTAGAAGAGCTATTGCTAGATCTCATGGATGAGCGGCTTGACGGGCAAATTCGCCAAGCGATGGAAGCGAGATATACGATTATATATAAGCTTTATAAAAGGCTGGCGCCACCTAAGGAAGTCCTTAAGTACATGCGCCATCCAAGTACCTGAAGTAAGATTTCTTTAAAAGTTATCTTATTGGATATTTTTTTGGACAACTACTTGAAATGGTCGAAAAAAAATAGTATGATATCTACTGTCTCACAAAGTTATACTTTGTGGAGACGGAGTTTAGTGACAATCGCGGAGAGGTCACACCCGTTCCCATGCCGAACACGGTAGTTAAGCTCTCCAGCGCCGATGATAGTTGGGGGCTCTCCCCCTGTGAAAGTAGGACGTCGCTAAGCTCAACCCTCCAAGGGTGAAGGCTACATATTTAAGGCAATTTTGAGCAAGACTGTCCATATCACGTTAATTCACTGTGATTATGGAACAGCGTGTGACAACGCCTGTACTAGCACATCGTGCGTCGAAGATTCGCCTTTTATGCAAACATTATTTTATTGTGAAGAAGCAAGAAGGTCGAGGAAGCGAGAGAAAGAGTGACTGAGCGGCGAGCAAAGCATTATCGGACCAACAACGAGTTGTTTCAACGAATAAAGCTTCAAATCAAGAAGAATAAAGAACATATGATTAGGTGAATAAGGAATACAGGCTAAGAACGTCACATCGTGTGACAACGCCTGCACTAGCACGTCCTGTGCGTCGAAGATTCGCCTTTTATGTGAACATTATTTTATTGTGAAGAAGCAAGAAGGTCGAGGAAGCGAGAGAAAGAGTGACTGAGCGTATCAAGATATACGTGAGGAAACGAGGGAGCGAAGCTGACGAAGAGATTCGCCGCTTATTACCAATAAAACATTATTCCACAGTAGCTCAGTGGTAGAGCAATCGGCTGTTAACCGATCGGTCGTAGGTTCGAATCCTACCTGTGGAGCCATGCTTCCTTAGCTCAGTTGGTAGAGCGCATCCATGGTAAGGATGAGGTCAGCGGTTCAAGCCCGCTAGGAAGCTCCAGTTAAAGCATGTTATGACAAGGGATCCGACATATCAGCGGATGCCTTTTTTGTTTGATTAACAGGAAGTTAACATTGCGGGGATAGCCAGAGCCTAAATTTCTCTTTCAGCTTCTATCGTTAATCCAAAATAGTATGATTTTATTGAATTTCCAAGTGACAAAATACCGATAAAAACGCGGTATTTTGATTTATTTCGACTAAATCACACTTTTTTTAGAAAAAGTATTGTCAAACATAAATAAATTTGTTATTATCTTTTTTGGTAAAAGGTTACCCCGTTATGTAAAAATTGTGGGGAATGTATTTACAGATTATACTGGCCCGTTGGTCAAGTGGTTAAGACACCGCCCTTTCACGGCGGTAACACGGGTTCGAATCCCGTACGGGTCACCAACTATTTTATACTGGCGAATTGTGTGGATACACAATTTGTTTTTCTATGTTGATTACTTATTAAGTGTGCCTTCCATTTCTAAAGATTAGCGTATATATTTTTAGAAGGAGGGAGATAGTAACTATTACGGATTTAATGGCGTGAGAGTAACATACATAGGGCTATAGCCAAGCGGTAAGGCATCGGATTTTGATTCCGTGATTCGCAGGTTCGAATCCTGCTAGCCCTGCCATTTTTTTATTTTATAACAGATAATCGTCCGTAAAACTGTCGGCTCAAATATAGAGAAACCTTTTCGACGAGAGATAACGACTGCTAAAGTCTTGATCACTCAACTTCCACTGATTGAAGGTTTGTTTTATAAAGTTTTTTAAGAGCCTCAGTGGACAGAACCGTAAACAGCCAATCAGTTATTTAAGACGAGCCATTAGCTCAGCTGGTAGAGCATCTGACTTTTAATCAGAGGGTCGGAGGTTCGAATCCTCCATGGCTCACCATACCTAATCAATGAGAATATATTTAGTCGTGAGATATCTATAACCACACGACGGGGCCTTAGCTCAGCTGGGAGAGCGCCTGCTTTGCACGCAGGAGGTCAGCGGTTCGATCCCGCTAGGCTCCACCATACATATGACCAACCCCTAGAGACTATCTCTAGAGGTTTTTATAATTGTTTGAATGAAGGTCCCAAAGACATTTTTAACGCCAAAAATCGAACAATGAAATACACCCTAGATAAGATGTCTTGTCACTATCGAGTGAGAGTAAAATAAGCGGAAATTTTTCGGTTAGATGCAGAAGAGAGCTCATTTTTAGGAATATAAGAGGAAATTTTCCGATTATCCAAAGCGAGAAGACCTATTTCTAAGATTTTCCGGGTCATTAGCGGAGTCTCTCCGCTTAATTAAGCTATTGTCAGGGCTAGTAGCTATTTAAGAGGATTTTTTCCGTCTATTTCTCTAATTGGATTCTTAACCTGATCCCCAAACCGATAAGAGCGGACCCTCACGACCCCAGAGTTGGGAGTCAGTATCTTTTTATAAAGCACCTCCACGGTTTTCTCACTTCTCCCTTTCGATTGCTAGCCGCAACATTTCATTTTCTCCTAAGGATAGACTCGTTTGATCCGTTTCATCCCCCAGCTATCGGTCATTCACTTGTTGAACTTCTGATCATACGAAAAGAGTGGAGCACGGTCAAGTCGAATACAAATATATTAGCTGAAGACAAGCCCTTGGGAAAGTATCCGTCTATAGCGGAAGATCGCTGGATGAGTTGTGCTAAATAGGGGTGTTTTGTCAGATGAAATGGTCGTTCGCAACCTAATTTTCTAATAATTCGGTTCGTTATAAAGTGACAAGGACTACCGTGAAGGGCGTGTGGGGCATAGGATCAACGTGAAGAATTGACGAGAGGATTAAAGGAGAGTTCGTGGTGCCTTCACAAAATAAAAAGTCAGGCTATGTATAGTCAGTCAGGGGTGTATTCGTAATATATAGAAGTAGTTTAAATTTAAAAAAATAAAGGCTTGTATGCCCAATAATACTTTGGCTACAAGCCTGTTTTTCTGTTATAAGAGCGGGCTGTTATTTTTTAGTTGCATCGATTGGTATTGGTTTAAGAGTTTATCTAAATGTGTACTTACTTCCACGACTTCTTCAGAGGTGCGCTGTTTATCAGTTGTAAGGTAGTGCATCTTTGAACGGGTTTTCTCGATTTCCGTGAGTAAAGCGTGTTTAGAAAGATTTTGAATAGTCACAGTCATCGTCAATGACCCCCTTCTACATGTAGTGTGCACCAATGGTTGTACAGTAGGGAACATCTGTCACTAAAGTTTAAATATTTACTCTCATAATACCCTTTACAGTTTTTTAGTAAACGTGGATTTAATGGAAATCCTCTATTCTTTTTTTGCTTTTAAGTGATAAAATAAAGATTGTGTATTAAATTGAAACCTTTCATTTGCGTGAACGTATACAAGGTAACCGCAGTGAAGCGGAGGTTATGCAGTATGGATATTATTGTTAAAAAAATTATTATTGAAGTTAAAAAAGGGGATCAACAAGCTTTCGGAGAGTTAATGGATCTTTATAAAGATAAAGTGTACCATATTGCTTACCGGATGTTGGGAAACGTTCATGAAGCACAAGATGTAGCTCAGGAAGCGTTTCTTAGGGCATATACAAACATTGATTCCTACGATATTAATCGGAAATTTTCTACGTGGCTGTTCAGAATCGCTACGAATTTGGCCATTGACCGAATACGGAAGAAAAAACCGGACTTTCATCTGGAAGATCAAGTAGCAGGAACAGAGGATCTTACATATTATTCACAAATCTCATCAGAAGAAGAATTACCTGAAGATCAGGTTGTCCAATTAGAGATGCAGGAATGGGTACAACGGGAAATTATGGCGTTACCACCTAAGTATAGATCAGCTATTATTTTAAAGTACCTAGAGGACCTTTCTTTAAAAGAGATTAGTGAGATATTAAATCTTCCAGTCGCAACGGTAAAAACGAGGATACATCGAGGAAGAGAAGCGTTGCGTAAGCGACTTAAACATTCATAGTCGTGGAAAGGAGTGACAGGAATGGCCTGTTCAAAGGAAAATAAAGTTCTTATCCATCAATATTTAGATGAAGACATGACATTGCTTGAAAAAAAGCAATTTGAACAACATATAATGACATGTGAGGCTTGTGAACAAGACCTCAAGGAATTGCGTAAAACAATCGCACTTGTCCAAAGTGCCTCCCATTTTGAAGCGCCCGCTAATTTTACTGAAAATGTTATGAAACAATTGCCGAAACAATCTAAGTCGCATAAATGGAAGCAATGGATGAGGAAGCATCCATTTATCCTAACGGCAGCAACATTTTTCCTTCTGTTCGTGATCAGTCTTTCAGCTACCTTTTCTGATGGCAGTAAAGATATTGTCGTTCAAGGAGATGGAGGGTTTATTGTTGATCGGGAGCGAGGTGTCGTCATTATCCCTGAAGGAGAAAACATTGAAGGAGATTTAATTATTCGTAACGGGGATATTGAAATTGAGGGTGAAGTCACTGGGAATATTACCATTATTAACGGCGAACATCTTCTAGCATCAGCAGATCAAGTAACAGGAGAAATAAAGGAAATCAATCAAGTTATGGAGTGGCTATGGTACCAGACGAAATCCTTCTTCTCTGAAGTGGTTAGCTTTGTAGAAAAGGAGACTCATAACGACAGCAAAAATAACTTAGAATAAGAGGCTGGGACGAAACCGATGAATAAAAATGGCCCTCACTTATGTGGGAGCCATTTTAATTCATAGTTTGTGATGTTAGATTGTGACCTGATGAAATCAATTCCTCTGTCTTTTGTACGGTAAATTGAGAGGGGGTTGTTAATTTAAATGATCATAAAAAAATTTCCTTAAGCAATTAAGAAACGTTTTGTGTTCTTTTAGCGTCTAAAAAATGTCTATATAAGCCAGCAGAAACATTAATCATCTTAGGTTGAATGATATAGCATGAAAATATGTTATAATATACGAGTTGAGTACATGTTTGCTGAGTATGGCATTTTGGAGGAACGAACATGACGAACCTGATGAACCTGATCGAAGGCATCTCATTTTTTAGAGCTTTGGCTATCATAGTGGATATCCTGCTCGTTGCCTTTGTCATATATAAATTAATTATGGTGATAAAAGGAACACGTGCCGTTCAGCTAGTTAAAGGGATCACAGTCATTTTGGCTGTGTGGTTTTTGAGTGGCTACCTCGGTTTAAATACATTGCAATGGATTATGCAACAAGCTGTTACATACGGGTTGTTAGCTATCATTATTATTTTCCAGCCTGAATTAAGGCGGGCTTTAGAACAGCTTGGAAGAGGGCGCTTCTTTCATTCCAGTTCCATTGCCGATGATGATGAAATTAAACAAACGATTGAACATATAATTAAAGCATCTAACTATATGGGGAAAAGGCGGATTGGTGCACTGATTGCGTTGGAGCGAGAAACAGGGATGACAGATTATGTGGAAACGGGCATTAGTATGCACGCCAAACTGACGTCCGAACTTCTTATTAACGTCTTTATCCCAAATACACCGCTTCATGATGGTGCTGTTATTCTGAAAAATAATGAGATAATGGCTGCAGGCTGCTATTTACCATTATCAGAAAATCCGTTTATTTCGAAAGAGTTAGGAACACGACACAGAGCAGCATTAGGCGTCAGTGAAGTGACGGACGCTATCACGATTGCCATATCTGAGGAAACAGGTGGCATTTCTGTGACAAAAAATGGTGAGCTTCATCGAAGTTTAGATGAGGACGCGTTACGAAATTTATTAGAAAAGGAACTGTTAAAGCCAGAAGGTAACGGTTCATCTTCCCGTTGGCAATGGGGAGGGAAGAAAAATGGATAAATGGTTTAATCGGAATTGGTTCATTAAACTGAGCTCATTAGTGATTGCTATCATGTTATTTCTCATGGTGAATATGGATGGTACTCCGAATCAGCCAGGAGGAATCCCAGGTATAACTGATGGCTCCAGAGTCATGGAAGAAGTAGAATTAACGGTCTATTATGACGAGGAGAATTATGTGCTTACTGAGGCGCCTGAAACGGTGCAAGTTACACTTAGGGGACCGCAAAATATCTTGACGTTAGCCCAAGTCACTCAGCCACAGCAGGAAGTGTTTGTAGATTTGACTGACAAAGAGCAGGGTGTTTATTATGAACGCGTCCAGCATAGTGGTTTTCCTAGTGATCTCACGCTCTCTATCGTCCCTATGACAGTTAGGGTGACGATTCAAGAAAAACAAACAGTGTCCTTCCCTGTGGAGGTAGAGCTAATCAATGAAGGCCAAATGGAAGAAGGGTATGTTGTTGGAACACCTGAAGTGACACCTTCTACCGTTGATATTACAGCTGCTCAAGGTATGATTGAACAGATTGTATCAGCGAAAGCCGTCATAGATTTATCTAGTCGAGACACATCATTTGAAGAATCCGTGGCGGTCATTTTTTATGACGAGAATGGGAATGACTTAGAATTAAATGCAGACCCACCCGCTGTTGAAGTTTCTGTGCCTGTCACGAGCCCAAATAAGGAAGTGCCAGTAAGACTCGGAAGAGAGGGACAGCTTCCTGATGGTATGGCTATTGACACTGTCAGACTAAATCCCGAAAACGTGACGATTTATGGGCCAGTGGATGTGATTAACGATATCACCTTTATCGATTTACCTGACATAGATCTAAGTGACATTTCTGGAGATGAAACATTTGAATTAGAAGTCCCGTTGCCGGACGGCGTGGAAAGCGCTAGTCCAGAAACAGTAACCGTAGATATCGAAGTAACTGAAGAAGAGGAAAGGGAATTTTCTGATTTTTCGATTGATGTTGAAGGGTTGGACGATAATCAATCAATAGAGATAACTTCTCCGAACAATGGTCAATTCGATCTCGTCGTTAAAGGAAGTTCGACTCTTCTAGGACGATTGGAACGCTCAGAATTACAGGCTCTTCTAAATGTAGAGGGATTAGAAGCCGGTGAGCATGAGGCAAATATTGAGATTAGCGGACCACAAAATCTCCGCTTCCCTCAACAAGGCATGACAGTCACATTTGTGATTACTGAGACATCTCGGGGAGCCGTCAGTCAGGCAAACACAAATCAAGAAAAAAATGATGATGACGATGATGATGAGGAAGAAGAGTCTGAAGACGACGATAATGAGGAAGAAGAATCAGAAAATGTGAATAATGAGCAAAACGAAGAGGATACGTCCTGAATGAATAAGAGTATCATAATCGGTGGTTTATTACAGATAACGGACGCTAATGTTCTGGTACACTCAACTACCAATCAGTGGGGGAAGAACGAAAATTCCCACTGATTGAAGATTCGTTTTATAATGAATTTCTAACTTCTGAAGGAGCGATATGAATGGGTAAATTTTTTGGTACTGATGGTGTGAGAGGGGTTGCAAATAAAGAACTTACACCTGAACTTGCGTTTAAGCTAGGGAGATTCGGTGGCTACATTTTGACGAAGGAAACGGATAAACCTAAAATACTGATTGGACGGGATACGCGTATTTCTGGTCATATGCTTGAAGGAGCCCTCGTAGCCGGCCTTTTATCCATCGGCGCAGAGGTGATGCGACTCGGTGTTATCTCTACGCCTGGAGTAGCATTTTTAACGAAAGCGCTCAGTGCTGACGCAGGGGTCATGATTTCTGCTTCTCATAATCCTGTGGAGGATAACGGGATTAAGTTTTTCGGCTCTGACGGATTTAAACTACTTGATAGTCAAGAAGAAGAGATCGAAAAACTGCTAGAACAAGAGGATGATATGGAAGACGACCTGCCAAGACCAGTTGGTGGAGAAGTTGGTTCCGTTAATGATTATTTTGAGGGTGGACAAAAATATTTACAATTCCTCAAACAGACAGTTACAGAAGATTTCTCTGGCTTACATATTGCCATTGATTGTGCTCATGGAGCGGCTTCACCTTTAGCGAACCATTTGTTTGCTGATTTGGAAGCGGACCAAATTTCTTGTATTGGTTCTTCACCAAATGGAGTTAACATTAATGATGGATTCGGTTCAACTCATCCGGAAGAGCTAGTTGCTCTCGTGAAAGAGAAAGGCGCTGATATTGGCCTTGCTTTTGATGGAGATGCGGATCGTTTAATTGCGGTTGATGAAAATGGCAACATCGTTGATGGCGACCAAATCATGTATATTTGTGCAAAGTATATGAAGGAAAAAGGACAGTTGAAGCATAATACGATTGTGACAACTGTCATGAGTAATCTTGGTTTTTACAAAGCGCTTGAACATACAGATATTGATACGAAGCAAACAGCTGTGGGTGATCGTTATGTTATGGAAGAGATGAGAAAAGGCGGCTTTAACCTAGGTGGTGAGCAGTCGGGACATATCATCTTCTTAGATTACACCACGACAGGAGACGGATTGTTATCAGCTCTTCAACTTGTTCAAATTGTGAAGGCGACAGGTAAAGCATTGTCTGAGCTTGCTGCGGAAGTCACGAAGTACCCGCAAAAGCTCGTTAATGTTCGTGTAGCAGATAAAAACGCTCTCCATAATAATAGTATTATCGCTGATGAAATTAATATTGTCGAAAGTGAAATGAACGGTGAAGGAAGAGTGCTCGTCAGACCATCTGGTACAGAACCGCTCGTCCGTGTTATGGCAGAGGCTCCAACTGTAGAGCTTTGCGATAAATATGTGGATAAAATTGTTGGCGTTGTTAAACGCGAACTAGGGTCATTAGAATAGACGCATAAAGGGAGGCTGACTGCGCAGGAATTTGCTGCTACGTTGGCCTTTTTTGTGTTAATTGACTATGAAAGAAGACTCGGCACATGCTTAAGGCAATAGGAATAAACCGTATATAAGACAAAGATTAAATCAGCAGTTGGTCCAACACGCAGCAAAATACATGCATTCACACTGAATTTACTTAAAAATGCGAAGGGCATAGTTTGACGAAAGCTTGTGGTGACAGAAATAAAAGAACGGGTAAAATTAATAACGAGATGATGGCTTCACTACTCTTTATTGTAGTTACCGTAATAACACGACGAAAGCGACTCAATAGAATGAGTCGCTCATATAAACTTAATATGAAGATAACGCTCATGTTTTATACAAGGCATTATTTCTCTAGCGATTATAAAGGGATATCACTTCTGCAGTAATACTGTCTTCAGGAGATAATCTTGAAACCTCACAAAAGGCCGCTTGAACACCCTTCTCTTTTATTTTCTGTTGTAATTCGACAGCTTCAGTATCTTCTGAATAATCATATTGAAGGGCAGCTACAATGACAGCTATTAAGCCATCGGCTGATAGGTTACGCTCTTTTAACTGTCGTACAGGGCTAATTAACCGTTCATTGTAGCCTAATTTCTTGATAGGTTGACGAGCCACACGAGTCACCTCGTCAATAATGAAAGGGTTAGAAAACCGCCCGAGAATTTTCTCAATATAGTGGTCATGTTCAGAAGCGTTGAAGCCGTGTTTTTCCACAATTAAACGGCCGGTTTCTTGGAGGCCTTTTCGGATAGAGGCTAATATAGTGTCATCATTTAATGCATCTTGCACGGTTTTTTTGCCGGCTTTATATCCAGCATAAGCGGCGAGAGCATGCCCTGTGTTCACTGTAAATAACTTTCTTTCAATATAGGCTTCAAGCTGATCAACAAAATGGATGTCTTTAACCGGTGGAAGCTCTCCTTTAATCCCACTCTTATCCACAACCCATTCAAAGAAAGGCTCGACGAGAACATCTAAAATGTTTGTTTGAGACTGATTAGGAACGATACGGTCAACGGCCGCATTTGGAAACCCAACTAGACGCTCAATATGCTCAGTAGTATCTTCTTCAAGGTGGTTATGAATCGCTTCTTTTAAAAGGTCAGAGCCACCGATGGCATTTTCACAAGCAATGACATTTAACGGTTCGTCTGTCATTGTCAGGCGTTTAATGAGTCCTTTCGCAATAACCGGAGCGACATGAGGAAGGATGTGAGCACCGACGGCAGTCGTAACTAACGTCGCTTCAGTAATGGCTTGGATCACCCTTTCCTCATCATGGACTGAATGGAGCCCCTTTACACCGCTTACTGTAAACGAGCGCTTTTCTTCTTCAGCATAAAACACGTTATAGTGTCCCTGCACATTGATCTCGTTAATAATCGTCTCATTCACATCTACAAAGGTGATCTCATACCCCGCTTCCGCTAGAATTTTGCCAATAAAGCCCCGCCCGATATTACCAGCACCAAAATGAACAACCTGCATGTTAATTCACCTCGCTAAACAAGGACAAAAGCTCTTCTTCACTTGACGCATTCACCATTTTAGTAATATTAGCTTCATCAGAACAAACAATTGCGATTTTAGAGAGGATATCAAGGTGTTCATTGTTTTTCCCAGCAATCCCAAATACCATTTTCACTTCGTTGCCATCACCATAATCAATCGGACTGGCTAGCTGAAGAATGGAGATACCTGATGCAAGAACAGTATCTTTAGCATCCTCTGTTCCGTGTGGAATAGCAATGTAATTCCCCATGAACGTAGATGTGAGTTCTTCTCGTTCAAACATTTTCTCCACGTAGGCGTCATCCACATAGCCGCCTTTAACGAGGACGCGACCAGCTTCACGAATCGCCTCTTCCTTAGTAGAAATAGCAGCGCTTAATTTAACATTTTCTTTCGGTAGGATTGGTTTACTCATGATTATTAATCTCCTTCATTAAAATAATTTTGATAGTACGTCATCAACCGGTGGCTGATGAAATGTGAGATGTCCTCTTCACTTCCATATTGAAATAAGTGAAGGCTGTCATCATTTTCGATGATCATGCTGCTGATTGAACTTAATATATCAGTCTCTTTATCCGTCATATCGACTGGACCAAGCATAATCAGCACCCTTTTCATCTCAATGGTGCGTGAATCCATTGCGTCAACGGTGACGGGTTGTGCCAATTCATGTATGAGAAAGAGTGGCTGAAAGACGTGTTCACTTCTTGCGTGGTAAAGGGCCATAGTGGTGTTAGGCAGTCCTAATCCGGACATATTAGCACGTTCTTTGAGTTTACTAATGACTGCCTCGACATGTGTAATGAGGCCTTCTTCTTTTAATGTATCCATCGTCTCCGCAAGAGAGGCCCAGAGTGATTCGGTTTTTGAGCTCTTGATAACTCTAAAGTGTTCTAGCAATGCCACTGTATAAGTGAGGCTCTGCTGCATTTTTACAAATACACTCCGTGCCTGATGAGCACTTTTCACTCTTTTTTTGATAGATGGCACCGTTTGTTTCGGCATGGTTTTCTGACGTTCTTGCCTGTCAATATACTCTTGGATTTTTAACACGTCTTCCTTTGTTAAAAAGGGGTTCACCTGTACATAATCCACTGAATAATCCACTAGCGGAATGGTAGAGATGACTAAATCGAGCTCTTCAGGCTTCATATCATCTAAATCAAACATGGACATATTTTTCACCTTTGTAATAGCAGGAAATTCATTTTGCAACCGACTTGCGATCATCTTGGATGACCCAATACCACTGGAGCAAATAACCACGGCTTCATGTGTTCTTCGCTGGTTATTTCGTTCAATCGCTGAACCGAAATGAAGAACGAGAAAGCCAATCTCTTCATCGGGAATAGGAAAGTCTGTGACAACCTGTTGAAAAGCTTCCTTAACTATCGTGAAAAGCTCAGGGTAGTTTTGCTGTATTTTGTCCTGCAAAGGATTGTAAATGTGCATGCCTTGTTTTAAGCGATAAAGGGCTGGGTCTAAGTGAGCTGTCAGTCCCTGATAGAGGGAGAGATCTTTCTGCAAGTCTATCTGTACCCGTTGACTAACTTGTTCCGTTAGCTTTTTAGCAATCATAGCCGTATCCATATTTTCTTCGGTAAACAAGACGGCCGTATCTTGTCGTAGCTTTGCCCCTCGTAAATGCATGGTAATGTACCCGACTTCGGCATCAGGGATTTTTAACGAAAAAGTGTCTTCAAGCTGCTGTGCCATCTCAGCTGCAAGCTTAAATTCTTTTTTTCCTTTGAGACGGTCCATTAACTCATCGTTCATTTGAATGTTTTCGCCTTTTAAAATACGTTCAATAGCGAGTGTTAAGTGCACAACAAGAGCAATGTATGCGGAATCTGCCAGACGATAATCTAAAGAGCGGCTGATTCTTTCAACCGCTTCCTCCACTTGCTTCAACTTCTCCACATTTATAAAGCCAAGTAATTGTCCAGCGATCGACTGACTCACCGCAGCACTTTCTGAAGGCAGTTGTCGCCGGATATATTGGAGAATGTCAGCTTCATCGAAGTTTTCCGCAAGAATACCACTGATGGCTCGGCGTTTTGCTGATTCAAGACCAGTGACTTGGATGCCGTATCCACGTCGTTTCTTGAGGTTTAAATCGTACTTGGCCAGCCATTCAGCGACTTTTTCTAAATCATTACTAACAGTCGCTACAGTGACATTTAGATCTGAAGCGAGGGATTGCAGCTTTGTAGGCTCAAACGCTTCTAGCAATTTACACGTAATGATCACCTGACGCTGTTCAGGCATGAAATCCACATGCTTTGAATCTTGTAAGTCTTGAGCGAACTGTTTAATTTGTTCCTTTGCCCCTTGTAGATAAATCCCTTTACCCGTTTTTTTCTTCAACGTTAATTCATAAGGGCGTAGTAGCGCATCAAACGTCGTTAAGTCACGGTGAATGGTTCGCTCACTAACTTGAAGGGAGCTGGCGATCTCCCGGATCGTCACTCCCTCAGGTTGTTCAATTAATTTATCTAAAATGTAGCGGTCTCTAGCAGATACATACATCATGATTAATCACTCCGTTACAGCGATAGGCTGCATCACTTTAGCTGATCGATCAGCTTATCATATTCTGGACTGCTCAAGAAATTATCGACCGAAATGTGATGAGCAGAAGAAAGCTTTTGTTTGGCTCGTGGTGTTAAGTCTTTGTGCGTGATAACGACATCAGCATCATCAGGCAATTGACTAATGGCTGTGTTAGCGACCTCGATGTTTAGACCAGCTTTCTTTACTTTGTCGCGGAGAATGGATGCCCCCATTGCACTGGACCCCATACCAGCGTCACAAGCAAAGATAATTTTGTTGACTGTGTCCGCACTAACTTCATCATGGTCACCCTCAGTTAAAGTAGAAGACACTGAACTTTTCTTACCTTTCATCGATTCCATCTTTGATGTTGCTTCCGATAGATCCTCTTCACCTTTATTTTTGCTCGCTTTCAATATGACAGCCGCAACGGCAAAGGAAATAACGGTAGCGACGATAACCCCTGCATATACTGCGATATAGTTACCAGGCTGAATTAAGATAGTATAAGCGATGATACTACCTGGAGATGGACTGGCAGGCAATCCAGCACCAAGCAAGTTAAACGTGAATACCCCGCCCATGCCGCCGGCAATAGCTGCGATAATTAACGTTGGTTTCATTAAAATATACGGGAAGTAGATTTCATGAATCCCACCGAAAAAGTGAATAATTGCTGCGCCTGGTGCAGAACGTTTTGCCATTCCTTTACCGACGAACATATACGCAAGAAGAATACCAAGACCAGGTCCCGGATTTGTTTCTAACAGGAATAGAATCGAACGACCCACATCAGAAGCCTGTTCAAGGCCAAGTGGTGTCAGAACACCGTGATTGATAGCGTTATTTAAGAACAACACTTTCGCCGGTTCAATGAGAATACTTGCAAGCGGTAATAAACCTGCGTCTACAATTATTTCTACCCCTACACCTGCCGCTCGGCTGAAAGCATTAACCAACGGTCCTACACCTACGAGACCGAGGACAGCAAGGGCACCACCGAAGATACCAGCTGAGAAGTTGTTAATTAACATTTCAAAACCAGGCTTAATTTTGCCTTCGATCGCTTTATCGAGCTGTTTAATCACAAAACCACCGAGAGGCCCCATAATCATTGCACCGATAAACATAGGAATCTCTGCGCCTACAATAACCCCCATCGTAGCTGTTGCCCCTATGACACCCCCACGTGTACCGTGAACTAACTTACCTCCTGTGAAACCGATTAATAATGGTAATAAGTACGTAATCATTGGTCCGACCATTTCAGCGAACGATTCATTCGGGAACCAGCCATCAGGAATAAAAAGTGCAGTAATCAACCCCCAGGCAATGAACGCGCCGATGTTCGGCATAATCATACTACTTAAAAAGTTACCGAACTTTTGAACACGAGTACGTATTGACCCTTTTTCTTGTGCCATTATCGTTTTCCTCCTCTTTTTAGGCATTTAGACATGTTCCTTGTCTAATTCAATAGTAAAGCGCTATCATGACGAATACAATTGAATGAAAAGCTAATTTCGTCATAAGCATTGTTGACATCTTTTGCACTAAGCTGCGAATCGATTGGGGCACAAGGTGTCCCGGCGCAGGTCTACTTCTCAATGCTTAACTATTGATAATCCGTAAAACGCCCGTCTCAAGATAGAGAGGAGAGAAAATCTATTTAGGCGGAAGCTAACGACCGCTAATGTCCTGATTGAAGTTCATTTTATATAGAAGAAACATGTATGATCTAAAAAGTTTAGGAGAAAAGGGCCAATTTAATTTAAAAGGGGTATCTTCATTCTAGGTGTGTTCATTTTAAGAAACAGGAAGAAGGCTATGCTACCCTTTACCCGTTTAAGCGTATTTAAACCATTTTATAAGAAATCATGGGTCTTCCCTCTTAATTAAGTTTTTTTATAGAAAGAATGTGTGACAGCATCTCTTCCTCACACCCGCATCGTAAAATTCACTTATTGACATGTCATTCATTGACATTGGACACCATTTACCAAGATGTTAACACCGCTGACGTTCAGCGTCAGCGAACACCTTTCATAATGATGTATAAAGGTTAGTTTAGGTGGTAATTTAGATAGACGTCCTCGCTTATTGTGCCCATTTTATTAAAAGTGATAACCATTAGATATAACATGCATATAGTGTGACAAGGGACTCTTTCCCTATTTAACTGAAACCATGATATGTTCAGTTAAAAAAACGTTGACCACAATTTTACACCTGTAGTATGATTAGGCTATTCAAGAGATGAGAGGAGGTCAGACAAGTAAGACAACGCAACACAAAGCGCCAGGGCTGTGAGACCGAGAAAATCACAGCTGACGAGGTGGAGGTTTATCGAAATGTTCGGCGGATGCCTCCCGGTTGTTCATCGCAACCGTAAGCATGAGCCCAAACCAGAAAGGCGACTTTCTGAACAATGGCTGGTGTACCGATGATTCCAAATATAACAACTAACAAAGATAAAGAGTGGGGCAAGTATGCCCCGAGCATTTCTTGCCCCTCCGAGGGAGGAAATGATAGTATGTGTGGAATTGTTGGATATGTAGGAACAGAGGATGCAAAGGAAATTCTCTTAAAAGGTCTTGAAAAATTAGAATACCGAGGCTATGACTCTGCAGGTATCGCGATCTCAAATCATGACGGCATTCACGTCTATAAAGAGAAGGGACGTATCGCGTCATTACGTGACATCGTTGATCAGTCGCAGTCAGCTACTGTCGGGATCGGACATACACGCTGGGCAACACACGGTGTGCCAAGCCAGTTGAATGCTCACCCGCACCAAAGTACAAGTGCTCGGTATACGATCGTTCATAACGGAGTTATTGAAAACTACGAACATGTACGCAGAGATTACCTTTCTGACGTGGAGATGGTCAGTGATACGGATACAGAAATCATCGTCCAATTAGTGGAGAAATTCGCTAATGAGGGTGGTTCCACAGAAGAAGCCTTCCGCAAAGCGTTAAGCTTATTGAAAGGGTCTTATGCTACAGCTCTGTTAGACCTTGAAGATCCAAACACAATTTATGTAGGAAAAAATAAAAGTCCACTTCTTGTAGGTGTGAGTGATGGTGTGAACGTAGTAGCAAGTGATGCTATGGCGATGATCCAAGTGACGAATGAATTCGTTGAAATTATGGATGAAGAGATCGTCATCGTGACCAAAGACGATGTGACAATTAAAACGCTTGCTGGTGTTACCGTAGAGCGTGCGCCATATGTTGCTGAACTAGACGCTGGTGACATTGAAAAAGGCACATACCCTCACTATATGCTTAAAGAAATTGATGAACAGCCGTTCGTTATTCGGAACATCATCACGAAATATAAAGATGATAACGAGAACATTAAGCTGGATGAAAACGTTCGTCAAGCTGTTCTAGGAGCGGACCGTATTTATATTATTGCGGCAGGTACAAGTTACCACGCAGGCCTTGTGGGTAAAGAATTAATCGAAAAGATTGCCGGTATTCCGGTTGAAACGCACATTGCCAGCGAATTTTTGTATAACATGCCGTTATTAAGTCAAAAACCACTCTTTATTTTCATTTCACAAAGCGGTGAAACAGCGGACTCTCGCGGTGTTCTCGTGAATGTGAAAAAACTAGGTCACAAAACATTAACGATTACGAATGTTCCGGGATCAACTTTATCCCGAGAAGCGGACTACACTTTACACACGTTTGCAGGCCCTGAAATTGCTGTAGCGTCAACGAAGGCGTACACAGCACAAATGGCTGTTCTTGCGATCATGGCAGTGGATGCTGCCCGTGCGTCAGGTATGGAAATGAACTTCGATCCGCTTCAAGAGCTTGGTATCGTGGCGAATGCTATGGAAATCTTTACAGAACAAAAGGACATTCTTGAACAGATTGCTCGTGATTATCTCAGCGTCTCGCGCAACTGCTTCTTTATCGGGCGTGCCGCAGACTACCATGTGTGTATGGAAGGAGCTTTAAAGCTTAAAGAGATTTCATACATTCAAGCAGAAGGCTTTGCTGGTGGTGAATTAAAGCACGGGACGATTGCACTCATTGAAGAAGGCACACCAGTTATTGGTCTTGCCACGCAAGAAAATGTACACCTTAACCTACGCGGTAACATGAAAGAGGTTGTAGCCCGTGGCGCCAACCCTTGTATGATCAGTATGGAAGGCTTCCAGGAAGACGACGACAACATCGTCATCCCGAAAGTCCATGACTACCTCACACCATTGGTGAGCGTCCTGCCATTACAGCTTATCGCTTACTATGCCGCCCTTCACAGAGGCTGCGACGTGGATAAACCACGTAACCTCGCGAAAAGTGTGACAGTGGAATAAAGCAATAAAATGTTGCGACATTTTTACCCCTTTGGATATGATTATCTAAAGGGGTGTTTTGGTTTCTAAATTGATAAGTGGATTAAAGAAGGAAGAAGAACTGGCAGTGGGGCAGATTAGAGCCATGGCTGATAATCCATAGTTTATGAAATCGATTCACAAATACGATGTTTACATAAAAAATTTGAGAATAAAGAGGCAGGGGATTTTATGTATAGAATATTGATTGTGGAGGATGAAATAAGTATTACTAATACATTAAAAAATCGTCTAAAAAATACGGATATGAATGTCACGCAATAGAAGAATTTAAAAGCGTTCTGGATGTTTTTCAAGAAATAGAACCGCATTTAGTTATTATGGATATCAACCTTCCTTACTTTGATGGCTATTACTGGTCAAGAAAAATAAGGCAGATATCCACATGTCCAATTATGATTTTGTCTGCTCGCATGAGTGAACTAGACCAGATATATGGTATTGAAAATGGTGCAGATGATTTTATCACTAAGCCTTTTGTAATGGATGTCGTAGTAGCAAAAATCAACGGGCAAATTCGACGTTCCTATGGAGAGTATGCAAAAAGCGCAGAACGACGACTATTACAAATAGGGAATACCACCTTAAATTTGGACACAGTACGTTTATCTACACCGAGGAAGGAGGAAGTATTGACGGTAAAAGAGCTCCAGCTTTGTCATATGTTTTTTGAGGCTTGTCCAAATGTTGTCACAAGACAGCAGCTACTTTCTGTTATATGGGATGAAGAAGGATTTGTAGAAGAAAATACACTCACAGTGAACATCAAAAGATTGCGAAAAAAATTAGAAAATGTCCAATCCTCCTTAGAACTTAAGACGATTCGGGGAATCGGCTACCAACTAATGGAGAAAGACGCATGACGTTATTTATAAAGGATCATCTCAGCTTTATTCTTTTGTATCTGATAACGTTTATCTGCTTGCCTTTTATCATTGACCAATTAGATGGTTTTGAGAATCATTATGGCTATTTTAGTTTTTTAGCTATCACTTTATTAATTAGTCTGCTTGTTATTCGCTATCTTCGTCGTAAAAAAATGTATACACATTTAAAGAAAGAAAATGTGGACCAAACTAGTTTTCTTGTCTATCGTCCACATGCTCCAATAGAAAAAGCATATGCCAATCAGTTACAGGCATTTTCTTCTTTGCTCTTAAAAGAACAGGACGCGTATCAAGATTTTTTACAGGAACAGCAGCTCCTTATTTCACATGCGGTGCATCAGATGAAGACGCCTATTTCTGTCATGCAATTGCTTGTTCAATCGAACCAAATAAATGACGTCAAATCGTTGGAAGAATGGCAGAAAGTAAAAGCTGAATGCGATAAAATAAACTTTTCGTTAAATCAGCTATTGTCGTATAGCCGCTCTACCCAATTATTATCTGATTTGAAAATTGAACCGATGCCACTAAAGAAAATCATACAAGAAGTTATTAATGATTTAAAAGATTATTTTATTGAGGAAGAACTATTTCCTAAGGTGACAATAGCGGAAGACGTTATGCTTTATTCAGACCGGAAGTGGATGAAAGTAGTTATCTACCAACTGCTTAGTAATGCGATTAAATATGGTGAGAAGCACTCTACTGTTCATATTAATTACAGGAATGGTCAGTTATCGATTCGTAACAGAGGGGAAACCATTCCCAAAAGTGAGATCAGTCGCTTATTCAATTTGTTCTATACAGGTTCAAAAGGACGGAAAAGAAGTGAAGCAACAGGAATAGGTTTATACTTAGTCAAAAGGATTTTGGTTACGCTAGATCATCCGTTTGAGTTAACGTCTCATGATCAAGAAACCACTTTTACCATTGAACTTTCGAAAAGTATTCGTACGGCTGCCGATTGAGGTAGCCGTTTTGAATGTGTCAATAGTGTCACTTTGCCGTCATGTTTTTAAATGTTAAGGAATGGATGACTTCGGTATATTAAAGTTAACAATGAAAAGAAAAACAGGAGTGGTATATATGTCAGATATCATTTTAAATGTTCAACAACTCCATAAAGATTATGTGGGAGAGGTGAACTATAAAGCATTAAAAGGCATTGACTTTCAACTGAAACGTAATGAATTTGTCTCTGTAATGGGTCCATCTGGAAGTGGGAAGACGACATTTTTAAATTGTATATCAACGATAGACCGTCCGACAAATGGTTCTATGACAATTAATCAAAAAGATCCCTATGAACTGAATGATGAAGATCTTGCAAAGTTTCGACGTAGTGAACTGGGTTTTGTTTTTCAAGATTTTAATTTGGTTCACACATTAACCGTAGAAGAAAATATTTTATTACCATTGACACTCGATGCAGTGAATGGAAAGGAAATGACAACCCGTTTAGCGGAAGTCGTTAAGTTTTTAGGGATTGAAGATATTATGAAGAAGAGAACCTTTGAGATTTCAGGGGGGCAGAAGCAACGTGTGGCCATTGCAAGAGCAGTTATTCATGAGCCTAGTTTATTATTAGCAGATGAGCCGACTGGGAATCTGGACTCTAAAGCAGCCAATAGTGTGATGACGCTATTTCAATCCATTCACGAAACGTTTCAAACCTCTTTATTAATGGTCACACATGATCCGTATGTTGCCAGTTTTGCTGAGCGTGTGATTTTTATGCAAGACGGGATGCTCTACAATGAAATACAGAAGGGTGACCACAAGCAGCAATTCTATCAAGAAATTGTAGATACACTGACATTTCTGGGCGGTGGCTATCATGAGCTTTAATCATATTGTCATTCAAAATATAGTACGGGATAAATGGACCTATATTTCCTATTTTCTGAGCAGCGTCTTTTCGATTTTAGTCTTTTTCTTTTTTTTGATTACGGCATTTCATCCGATGATGGAAGCTATCGATACGAATAGCACACTTGGAATCGTCATGATCCTTTGTAGTATGATTGTCTATATTTTTTCTTTTGTATTTATTATTTATTCGATGCTGGCTTTTTTAAAGAAGAAAACCAAAAGCCTTGGCGTCTTTATCATTTCTGGAGCATCGACGAAGCAAGTGCAGAAAATGGTATTCCGAGAAAATATGCTAATTGCTTTTGCTGCAATTATAACAGCGATTGTTGTTGGATTAATCGTTTCTCCTCTGTTTTTAATGGTCGTTAAAAATGTCTTAGAGGCAGATAGCTTTGGCATGTATGTACCAATACAAGCTATTGCCATGACATTCATTTTATTTAGTGTTTTGTTTTTAATTGTTTCCAAAATAACGACACGATTTATCAAGAAAGAAGAAGCTGTACAACTGTTAAAAGCAGATGTCACACAGGAAAAATTAATACGTCCAACGCCATGGAGGCTTCTTTTAGCCATCTTAGTGAGTGCAGTTTTATTACTATCTCTCAAAGTGAGCCCAGATGTTGTTGAAAGCTTAGGCATTGTTTATATTATGATGTTGTTTATCAGTCTGTTAATGACGATTTATCTTGTATTAACCCAAGGAATCTTGCTTACGATTCGGAGATTACAAAAAAGCGCCTCGTATTACAGAAAAACGAATATGTTATTTGTATCGAATTTACAAGCCAAAGGCAATTCACATGCTCATGTCATTTATTTGCTCAGTATTTTACTACTTGCCGTATTTGTGACGACGAGTGTTTTGTACAGTTCGTATTATAATGTTGAAGAAAATACGGAAGCTGTCTATCCGTATAGCTTTCAATATATTTCACATCCAGATAATCCTATAGAAAAAGAACAGCAAGATATTGAATTTATGGAGACAACCCTTGAGCAAACAGAGGGAGATGTCGATGCGTATCAATCTGCGTTCAAAACAGACGAAGACCGCAGGATTGGCTTCCTATCGAATACGCATTTCAATGCACTTGGTACACACGAAGCGATAACACTTAGCGACAATGAATATTATGTTGTGGCAGGAAATGCGGGGGTGATGCCAAATACGGATGCTATTCAGGATTATGTGGATGACCCTCTTCAGTACGTAGGATTAGAAGAACGAATGATTCTTATATCAGGCTTTAGGGCAGTATATTATGTTATATCAGATGCGATTTATGACGCCCTCAATTATCCAGAATATCATGTGTTTGCCTATGAATTGGAGGAATGGACAGAGAAACGGGATGTAGCAGAAAAAATAGAATCACAACTCATGACAGAACCAGGTGAGCGATACGTCTCATCTAAAATTGCATTATATGCTGATGAGTTATTTGTAAAGAGGATTATCTTCTTTATTGGTTTTATGCTTAGTCTGATTTTTTTGAGTGCAGCCATGAGTATACTTTATTTTTACTTGCAGACCTCTTTAGCGGGAGAAAAAGAAAAGTATTTGGGCATGCGCAAAATCGGACTATCTATGAAAGAAATGCGTGTTATTGTAACAAGAGAATTATCCATACTGATTTTTGTTCCTTTTACAATTGCTGCGATGTTATTATTTATCGTCTTATTCAGTATTCGTGATGTACTTTCACCCGCTTTTTTCCAGATGACTACGGTTGGGGTAGGCATTATTTTACTGTTGTTTACGCTGAGCTTTTTTATTATACGCAAGGCATATTTTAAAAAATTGGTAGAGTAAGTGATAGAACGTTAATCTGAATTTCAAAAATCTAAGCAAGAAAAATGATACGATTCATTACAATTTAAAGAATGAGCTATTTCGGTATGAGATAATTGTTAGCCACCTTTCTAAGTATGACTAATCAATCCAGTATCTAAATGACCAGACTACTAAGGCATTTGATATAGTTATAATTTATTGGAGGAAATAGGGTTTAAATGGACATTAATAAGTATAAATGCTGTTTTTCAGTTATTTTTGACAACATATTGGGCTTCAGATAGAATGAAGCAAATAATTGCTATATTATAATCATAAATAAATCGGATTTGCTAGGGGTGTCGCTGGATAAATCTGTATTTTAATGGTCTTTAGATGTTGTAATTGATGAAAAATACAGGAGGAACGGACTGGGTCAATGATTGATGGCATGTATTTTAAAACATCCAGAAGTAAAATAGTCTCGTTTTGCTCTAGCTACTAAAGATATTTAAAGTGTAAGTTTAAAGAAAATGAATGTATGGCAAGAGGATTAGTTGCAAACGCAGCGGTTGTCTTAAACAAAGCCGGTAAAGGCATAACCACTTGGGCAAAGAAGAGTTCAACACGGAGGGGAAAATCAATCTAATAATATAAAATTATTAGAAGAGATAGTGTTAAAACGAGAGCCTGAACTTATTAATGTAATTAGGCAGTGTCTACTTAAATCAAGAAATTATGAAATTGATCCAAATATTAGAAATCATAACCTTAGTTTTAGGATATGATTTCTAATATCCCTTTAGTGAGTATGGTAGGTTTTTGGCTCATTTTCGCTTTTTCATATTTCCACAATATCTTAGTTAAATAAGTGGTTCAGTACTAATTATTTTAATGATATCTTGATTTAAACACTTATTAATAAACTCATTAAAATCTTCTTCACTCACTTTTATTTCTTTTGCGTAATTTAGAAATTCTTCTGCTGTTACAACTTTATACTTATCTAAATGATTAATTAATTCAAATCCTGAAGGATTAAAACTTAAAATGTTAAGTTTCTCACTATCAAAAATAGAGTTATCTTGCTCTCTTATAATTAATGATTGCTTGAGTTCGTATTTTGTTTGGGACATTACACATTCCTCCAATATTTAAGTTTCTATTTAAAAGACTGTAAAGAAGATCAGGTCGAGGCTTTCCTGTATATAGGAAAGGGTTTAAAGCTTCACGATAAAAACTTAGATATTAGTCTGTTCAAAAATTTTGAGTGACATGATACCCCTCCTCAACAATTAAATTGCTTAACAAAGCTTTCTGGATATAATTAAATAGTAAATCCTCGTCAGATGCTAAACTCAATGCATTAGTGTAGAAGCTTGGAGTAACAAGGTCTTTTAAATATTCAATTGCCCAAATGTTCATGGATGTTTCAATTTCTTGGTTATACTCTGGACTACTGTTTAAACTATTAGTACTTATATGACCTATTTCATGAATTACAGAAAAAATTTTAATTGCCAATGGTAAGCTATCTTTATAAAAAATCTCGAAGTTATCTTTATATCTATAGACTATAGCATTTGAATTTAATTTTTCATCTTTAACTGGTAAAATTGAAGATATATTATAGTGATTTTTAAACTCAACCAATAATTTATTGAAGAAACTTTTTTTGAGTTCGTAATAGTATTTACTATAGGCTTCAACTAAAGAATCTCTAGATATATGACCAATTATTCGTCCCATTTCTCCTATAGTTATACTTCCATCTGCACCTAATACTAAAGGGGGATATTGTAAGCCTTTTGGTTTTTGCTCCCTGAGATTTCCGCCTGTTATACTTATCCAATTGCCATCCTTTTGTTTATTGTAG
Organism: Bacillus sp. A301a_S52; assembly: GCA_024701455.1. Lineage (GTDB taxonomy): Bacteria > Bacillota > Bacilli > Bacillales > Salisediminibacteriaceae > Salipaludibacillus. The sequence goes on from JABXYP010000001.1 coordinate 284,967, forward strand.
TAACTGCACAATTCTCTTACCTCTTTCTCTTGTTCCTCTGACAAAGAAAGGTCTATATAATCATCATTCGGATTATAGTTTTCCCAAATCTGAATTTTGACTTTATATATTTTTAATTTTAGACAGAGTTCAATCATATTAGGAAATTCAACTATATTATTTTTGTTGATACAAATTGCTAGATTCACACTTAGAGAATTGTTCTGAATTAATTCAATTGATTGAATAACATTGTTAAAAACATTGTCTCCTCTAAAGCGAGTGTTTCTTTCTTCATTGCTTCCGTCCAAACTCACTTGAACATTTTTAATACCAGCAAGCTTTAACATGTCTATTTGCTCAATAGTCACATCTATTCCGGTAATCCCTAAAAGAGGAACAATATTATTATCATTTAACTCTTTCAAAATCTCTTTTATATTAGGATGTAATAAAGGATCTCCTCCTGACAACACCACCATATAAACATTATGCTCTTTGACTTCTCTGATAACCTTTTTGATAGTCTCAAGGCTTAACGTATATTGGTTTAACAAACCAGTTTGAGTTAAAAAGCAATGACTACATGCTAATTGACAATTATATGTTACGTACAAAGAAAAAACACGAGGCATAACATAATTGCTATCCATTATAACTCCGCCTTACATTTTTATTTTGATTTACGTAGACTATCAAAGACAGCACAATAATAAATGTACCCAAAAGTGATAGTAACGCAAAGCCTAAACTTAGCCCTAAAAACTCAGTTAAATAACCTGAAACGCTCATTAGGATTGAAGCAACTAGAGCTCTTATAAAAGATCCAGCAGATAATATTGTCGTTCTCGTATCACTGTTATTTGGAAGCTCTTTGTTAATTGAGTAACTTAAGTATGAGTTAGAGAAGCCTCTTATAATCTGATGAAGACCTAATGCAATTATAATCAATACAGACGACACATTCGTAAACAAAAGTATCAAACCAGATACTAGCATCAGGCCTATTGTAATAAAAACAAAACTGAAATTATTGACAGACTTTTTTGGCACTTTACTTGCTGTATAAGAACTTAAAGCGGAAACTATGTTAAAGGAAAATAATATCCAACCAAAAACGGCCAGATCAATACTGAACTCCTCTAAGAGTGGTTGGTAATAATTAAATCCTGTTCTTATGACACCAAAAGATATTCCTCCAAAAACGAATATGAATAATATAAATTTATTATTTATGATAATGCTAGTTCCTTCTTTTATAATTGACCAAAACTTCTTAAAGGATTTCAATACATCCTTAATTGAGCCTTCTTGAGCATAATCTTTAGTATCATTAATAATTATTAGAATAACTATTATTAAGAGTGCCAATAATACAATATCAACTAATAAAGGAATAACTAAATTAATACTTCCCAAGTATCCCCCAATTACAGCCGCTACTCCACCTACTATAAAACCAATAGAATTAGCTTTTGTGTCAATCTTAAAAAATTCTTCTTGTGCAACGTCTGCACTTAATAAATTTTCTACTACCAACGAATGCAAGTTCTCGCTGCTTAGAGAGTTACCCAAAGCAAACATAAAAGCTATTATTATCAGAAACTGAAAATCATGAAAAAAAATAATACTTACCATTGCTATCAGATATATTAACTTCCCGATTAAAAATGTTTTTTTTCTCCCCATTAGGTCTGATATTGTACCACAAGGAACTTCTAAGATAATTGTCATTATTAAAACTAATGAGAAGAAAAGTGACATCTGAGAGAAACTAACATGCATATAATTTAAATAAAAGGCTACCATAACCGGAGCAAAGAAAACTTCTAACTTAAATATTGCATCTGTATATAAAACTACCTTTGATTGAAATAAAGCTTTGCTACCATCCAAGTGATCACTTTCCTTCAACAAAAATATTCTCTTTGTACGTTGTATATGATATGTGACAAGCTTCTTGATGAACCTCTTTAAAACTCTTTATGTTTAACGTACGATCATTCGGCGCTTTTCCTCTCCATTTATTAAAAAGAGGATCATTTTGCCAAAGATATTCTATTTCTTCGGGTTTATCGACTTTTACTTTTGTGCGGTCCTCTTCAACTAAAATATCACATGCAGAAAGAGAAAGATCGCTATTAATAATAAGATCTGTTGTTCCAGCTCCACAACCAAATGTAGTTGTATTACTGCAAGAAGATTCGCCTTTTGATAAAAAGGCACTATCTATTTGCATCTTTGGATGTTTCTCTTGCAAAATTGATAATTCTTCTTTGATATACTTTACATTTTCGTTTGTTAAAGCATATTCATCTCTATAAGTTTTTCCTGTACCTATTGGGACAAATGCCCCGACTTTCAATTGATCTACCCCCGCTTCTAAAGCTAATTTATGTATATCTAAAAGATATTGGCTATTTTTTTTCGACATAGTTACTGCAAATGAAGTCCAACCACCAAGACTTTTTATTCTTGAAGCACCTAATAATGATTCATCAAAAGTACCTTTACCTCTTACAGGATCGCTAAGTTCAGCAGAGTGTCCTTCTAAAGAAATTTGATATCTTTTACAGCCGCTTTCAATTAATGATTTGGCTCTTTCTTCGGAAAGCAGTGTTCCGTTGGTAGCTATTTTTGTATGAATACCTTGTTCTGTTATTAATGAGAGTATGGTTTCTAAATCATTTCGAACTAGAGGCTCTCCACCCAATAGACCAATTGAATGTACGCCTTTTTTTCCAAAGTAAGCAATGTAACGTTCAATTCGCTCAAAAGGTAGCTTGGTGGTATAATCTGTTAAATAACAATGTGTACATCGCAAGTTACATTTACTAGTGATGTACCATTTGATTCCTATTGGAAAATTTAGATAACTTATTTTCTTCATTTCCTTAATCACCTCACATAAACCATTAAGAATACCTTTTATTGAGTATTCTTAATGGTTTAAGATTTAAATTATTGCACAGCTTTCATACTAGACATGCAGCCTTCAACAGACAAAACTTCAAAATCAGGCTTTTCACGAGTTACTTCAACCTTCTTCACATCTTTCATTCAAATCACCTCCAATAAATATAATTATCACTATTTTCTATCAATTAGTGATGTGCCTTTACATTAACACAAAATATTACCATATTGTACTTTTTTTGTTCGCCAAATTCCTACATTATCCATTATAAATTTATTTTTTCTTATAATTATGACTATAAATTTTCTAGTTTGACCCAATTAGCTTTAAGGTTAATATTTAGAGAATCTTTTATCGATCATTTAACAAACAGACTTCTTGAATAAGAGGCTAGAATAGTTAGTTGACCCCATTGACTATTGTTTGTTATATTTACAGAAACACTTAAAGGATAGGTGAAGAAGTTCGGCATAGCAGAAGTTTGATTTACAAGAACTTTGTTATGACTGGAAAAGAGTAAAAATAATCAATTTGAAGCGAACTTAAATAAGCATTTTTATGTGTTTATTTGGTGTGCTTATTTGATTTTTTTACTCTACGGACTTATTCTCTTTTTAGCCGCAGAGTATAGCTCTGCGGTTTTTTGTGTTTTAAAAATTTTTAGGAGGAAGTTTTTGTGAATAATTTATTAAACGAGTTACGCATACCTGCAAGATTTGAACAAGCAGATAATGCTTTTTGGCAAGATCCTTATGTTTCCAAACGATTATTAGAAGCTCATTTAAGCTCTGATACTGATGGCGCTAGTAGGAGTTTTGCGTTTATTGATAAGTCTATTAATTTCATTCAGCACGTTGCTCCCAAGAAATCTTATCAAAAGGTATTAGATTTAGGTTGTGGTCCGGGTATTTATTGTGAGCGGTTAGCCAGAAAAGGTTATACGGTAACAGGAATAGACTTCTCTGAAAACTCAATTCGTTATGCTAAAGAACAAGCAAAAAAGCTAGATTTTGATATTGAATATCGCTATAAGAATTATATGGAATTAAATGATTTAAATATCTATGACTTGGCACTATTGATATATTGTGATTATGGGGCTCTTGCACCTGATGATCGCAGCCGTTTACTTTTCAACATTTGGAAAAGTTTGAAGAATGGTGGGAATGTACTATTAGATGTTTTCTCGCAAAATAAATGTGATCAGTTCAAAGAAGGACAGTATTGGAGTCTCAATGAAAGTGGTGGTTTCTGGTCAAAGGATCCCTATGTAGCTATTGGTAGAAATCTTAAATATCCTGATAGAGTAACACTAGAGCAAACAACGGTGATTACCGATGATAAAACAGAAACTTACTACATTTGGCATCAATTCTTCACAAAAGAATTATTCATCAAAGAAGTTACAGCTGTAGGGTTTACTGTAAAAGAAATTTACAATGATGTTTCTGGTGAAACTTACAATAAAGGCAGTCAAACTATGGCCTTATTGCTAGAAAAACAAGAGTAAATTGAGCAATAAGGAAGAAAAGTATGTTAACACATTTTCAAGAAGAAATATATTTTCCTTCTTCAACAAACGGGCGCGCTTTTTAGAGATTGTAGGATGAAAATGATCAAACTTTATTCCAAACTAGCAACGGGTGTAGATTAAAGTTGCACCAAAACACCTCTATAGATTGATTTGCGCCCCGCATGGGTGATAACTTGGCGGTGAAAGTCCGCTCAGGCTCGGCAGTAGGAACTGTTAGCCAAAGGAACGGGTGACCATTGCGAAGTGGAATCTGAAGAAAGCCAGAGGCAAAATCCCGAACTGATGAACAGAAATTGTATATAAGGCTGAATTGGAATGGGCGAGTTTGTCAAACAAAACAAAGTCCAAGACTGCCCAAGTCCTCTATAGTAAATACAGCAGATACATGGGAGGAAGGTGATCACTCTTATTACATGTATATCCACAAAGGATACAGAAAGATGAAACAGTCTTCATATTGAAGGGGATCGTTCGTGTTTTTAGAGGGTCTTCTTTTGGCTTTGTTTGATTTGTACGTCACTCATAAATACAAGCGTATTATCTTCTGTCTCTTTAAAAAATACCATCATGTTTCTTTTTAGCCCATTTTCGCTACAACATGTGGTTCATCGATAAAGATAACTTCTTTACCTACTATGCGCCATAAGTATCTTTAGTATTAGTTACTTGAAAATAAATAACTGAACTTGAATGGGCGAATTCATTTTTTCTGGTAGTGATAATATTAGCCTCATCCCATTACATTCAAAGAAAGGCATACTATCAGTGTTAAATAAAAGGAAGAGACCTAATTTCTCTTTATCACAGATAACTGTCCGTAAAACGTCCTTCTTACTAAATAGAGAGGAGAGATAAATCTATTTAGACGGAAGCTAACGGATGCTAATGTCCTGATTCACGCAACGACCTATCAGTGGGAGAAGTACGAAAACGCCCATTGATTGAAGGTTCGTTTTATCAGTCTTGGAACGAAATTATTTTTATTTGGAATTTCAAGCGATATGACCTTAAGATGGTGTTGTTATGTTAGTCGTTCTATCAATTCTTAATTCTAAATGCTATAATTTGATTACAATGGCATAAATAGGTTACTTAAGGGTGACGGCATCATCCCCAGTAGGCAGGAAAGGGGGTGGTGCTATGATAACTGTGTTTGAAGCATTATCGCTTATGTTGTCGTTTGGCATATTTGTTATAGCGCTACTGGCTTTTAACCACAAAAAATAATCCACCCTTGAGTTTGGCGGCTCAGGTGGATTATTCTTCTGCTTGGTGCTAGTCCCCTTGAAGGGAACCTAGCTATTGTATAGACTGAAGATGCTAGCACATCTTCAGTCGTTTTTAATTTATTCTATTTCTAATAACAGTATACCCTTTTTTGAAGAAAAAGAAAACTATAGGATGAGTGCCCACTATTTTTTAGCATCTTTGCTCATCATTCGGAGTAACAAGACCTACAAAGCCTCAAACGACAGCTATTATGACGGTTGTCAGAAGAGCTGGAAGAAGTCAGAATAACATATCGAAGGGACTAACAGAAGAAGGGAAGCCTGTATATTCAAATAACCGTTGGATTGGACGTATATTGGTGGGGGATAACGGTTGCTAAAATCCTGATTGACTCAACCTTCAATCAGTGGGAGAAGTACGAAAACGCCCACTAATTGAAGGGTCGTTTTTAATAAATAGTAGGTATCAAACCACCGTCCATCCGAATGGCTGTACCTTTCATAGCACCTGAATGTGGGCTGCTTACAAATGCAACCATCCTTCCTATCTCGAAAGGTCGAATAAACCTTTCAATATGTGAATCAGGTAAATGAGACAATACGAAGTCCTTTTCAATTTGTTCGAAAGACTCATTTGAATGACTATATATATCTTTGAGTATATTTTCGACGTTCTCCGACAATGTTGGTCCAGGCATAATGGTGTTAATTGTCACTTCTTTGCCCTTAGTTAAAAATGACAATGATTTAGATAAAGATAAAATCATAGATTTTGTCACAGCATACTGTAGCATATTTCCTGAAGGCATGACAGCTTCTTCACTAGCAATAAAAATAATTCTGCCAAAATTTCTGTCCAGCATATCATTTATATAAAATCTAGACAAGTTATCAGCAACAAGAAAATTTGTCTCAATATATTTCTTCCAAACATCTTCATTGATTTCTTCATAAGTCATCATTTCATATATTCCTAAATTATTCACAAGAATATCTACATTAGGATGATCGCGGTATATATTTTCTCTTTCATCATTGTTCAATAGATTGCCAAAAGCATTTTGAGGATTCGTTTTTGGATATTTTATCTTAATGTCCTTAACTATCATTTCTACTTCCTCATTGTTTCTGCCGTTGACTAAAATATCCATACCCTCTTTTGCAAGTTCGAATGCTATTGCCTTTCCTATTCCTTTAGTTGACCCAGTAATGAGCGCTTTTTTATTTTTTAATTGTAAGTCCATATTATTCTCCTTTGTCAGATAGACATAATACATTTAAATAAAAATGAATCGTATTGCGAACAAAGGTTTCTTTTGTGTTTTTTTCATTTTCAACTAAACTAAAATAAATTTGAGGATCAAAAACGTGCATCAATTGATGAGATAAATAAGTATTAGGTAGAGAAGATTTTATTTCGTTTTTTTCTTTACCCTCTTGTATTATTAGGGAAAAATTCTTTATGATCTTACCGATGATTGCACTTAATTCATTGTGATATTGCACATTAAATAACTTATGCATGTAAAGAAAATGAGTTTTAGTGAAGTCAAAAAAGTCACTATCAAATCCATAAGTTATGATTTTTTCTATCTTATTTCTTATCTGATTTTCGTTTTGGTCTATTAGTTCTACTTTCTGATTGAGTTCTTCCAATTTAGGTATCAAAATGTTAAAAAGTAATTCCTCTTTAGATTTAAAATGCAAATATAAAGTGCCTTTGGCAACATCTGATTCTTTCGCGATGTCATTCATAGTTACTTTATCGACCCCTTTTAATCTAAATAATGTTTCGGCATTATTTAGGATTGTATTATTTCTATCTTGAAATTTTCGGTCCATTCGTTGGGACATTAACAAATACCTCCTTTTTGACCAATGGTCATTTTTGACTTATAGTCATAGTAATCTATCTTTATTGATTTCGCAAGAACTATCATTTTAAAATCAAGTGACAGGAGAGCATCCAGAAAAGTTCCTGCATGAATTTGTTAATAAGTTGAGGCAATTTCATAATGATGTTTTAAAAGCAACAACACGAATAAGATGCCGCAATTTATATCACAGATAAGAAACGCCAACGCATTGAAGGTTCGTTATATAGAGTTAATTTAATAAAACTTTATTCTAAGGCTATTCGTTGTATATTTGATACAAATTTTGAGAAAAGCAGCCCCTTGCGATAATATGAGCGTAAGGGATTTTTTTGTGCGCCTGGCAGGGGGGAACTTGGTGATGAAAGACCGCTACAGGTGGAGATGACTATTTTTGTCATTGAAGATGACGACGCATTGTTTGATGCTCTGGTGATGGCGATGAACATGGGAGCAGACGATGATATGAAGGAGCCGTTTCATACAGATGTTCTTTATATAAAGGTACTGGCTAAAGGGTATTATACAGAAATGTGAGGATTTATTGAGGAAGAATATCTTCCGATTGATGCAAAATGGTAAGTAGATACAGACACAACGGCTCATGTCGTCAACTAACGACATGAGCCGTTGTGATACGTTAGGAAAGTATACAATCAAACTGCTTTTTTATTGAACCATTTTCACTTTCGTTTTTTAGACAGCGACAGAATGGCATCCCATATGAATCACTGATATAACTTATTTCCAGACTGTTTAAATTCGTTCGCTTTTTCTCTCATTCCTTTTTCGATGGCTTCTTTTGTGTCTAGCTTGTTTTCTTTAGCATAATGCCGGATGTCTTGGGAGATCCTCATACTGCAAAATTTCGGTCCACACATGGAACAGAAATGCGCTGTTTTGGCCCCTTCAGCAGGTAACGTTTCGTCGTGATATTGTAGTGCTAGCTCCGGATCTAATGATAAATTAAACTGGTCTCTCCAACGAAATTCAAATCGAGCTTTTGATAGAGCATCATCTCTTTGACGAGCACCAGGATGTCCTTTTGCTAAATCGGCAGCATGTGCGGCGATTTTATATGTGATCACACCTTCTCGAACATCGTCTCGATTTGGTAAACCTAAGTGTTCTTTTGGTGTCACATAACAAAGCATCGCCGTGCCATACCATCCAATCATGGCAGCCCCAATAGCCGATGTAATGTGATCATATCCAGGGGCTATATCAGTAGTCAGTGGTCCAAGTGTATAAAAAGGTGCTTCTTCACAGACCTCTAGTTGTTTATCCATATTTTCTTTTATAAGATGCATTGGTACGTGCCCAGGTCCTTCTACCATCACTTGAACCTCATGTTCCCAAGCGATCTTTGTAAGTTCCCCAAGAGTTTCTAGCTCTGCAAATTGAGCTTCATCGTTTGCGTCTGCAATTGATCCAGGGCGTAAGCCATCACCTAAAGAAAAAGCCACATCATACGTTTTCATAATCTCACAGATGTCTTCAAAATGAGTATATAAGAAACTTTCTTTATGATGATAGAGGCACCATTGCGCCATGATCGATCCACCTCTCGATACAATCCCTGTTAAACGCTTTGCTGTGAGAGGCACATATCTTAAAAGAACACCAGCATGAATAGTGAAGTAATCCACACCTTGTTCTGCTTGTTCAATGAGTGTATCACGATAAATCTCCCATGTTAGGTCTTCCGCAATCCCATTTACTTTTTCAAGTGCTTGATAAATAGGTACCGTACCTACTGGGACAGCGGAATTACGAATAATCCATTCCCGTGTCGTATGAATGTTTTTTCCTGTTGAAAGGTCCATAATAGTATCAGCCCCCCAACGGGTCGCCCAAGTCATTTTTTCCACCTCTTCTTCAATAGATGAAGAAACAGCTGAATTACCAATATTCGCATTAATTTTAACATGGAAATGTCGGCCTATGATCATAGGCTCTGTCTCTGGATGGTTAATATTAGAAGGAATAATCGCTCGCCCTCTTGCTACTTCATCACGAACAAATTCAGGTTTCATATTTTCTCTTATTGCGATGAACGCCATTTCAGGTGTAATAATCCCCTTTTTAGCATAATGAAGTTGTGTGACATTTCGGCTTTTTTTTGCGCGTAGCGGCTTTCTTTTCAAACCAGGAAATACGTTATGATGTGCACGAGGATCATGTCCATCTTGATAGCCATTGTCTTGGGGCTTTATCTCTCGCCCTTCATATTCCTCCACATCATGTCTTTCTTGAATCCATTTGCTTCTAAGCGTAGGGAGTCCTTTTGTTATATCAACAGAATAATGACTATCTGTATAGGGGCCGCTTGTGTCATAAACACGAACTGGCGGATTTTCTTCTTCCCCAAAGCTACCAGTAGTCGGGCTTAACGCAATTTCACGCATAGGCACTTTCATATCAGGTCTAGAACCTTCTACATATACTTTTTCACTCCCTGAAAAGCTAGACATGATGGCAATGTTTTGTTCATTGAATGAAGATGTTGACATTGATTCAATCTCTCCCTTTTAAAAAATGTAGTAAGGGACGAGACCAAGAACATATCGAGTGGGACATGCCATAAAACAACATAAAAAAGCCGAATCCATAAAAGTAGACCCGGCTTTAAATGTAGAAGTTAATTCATAAAAAAAGATGAGCTTTCTAACTTCCCCACGCTGGTATGATCCAGATCAGGTCCAAAGGGTCAAGAAACTTTAACGCGTTTCTGTCTCAGCCCAACTCATTGGACTCCCCTAGTTATTTCAATTGAGTTTGTTTCAAGAATACATCAACTTCCATAAAAATGAAAGGGTTTTAAAAAAGTTAAAAGTAAACGTTGAGTTAGCACATAACGCCTTAAATGGCACGACTTTCTTTGAAATGTCTCTAAAGTGAATATCCCTGCAGTCAGAGACTATTTTTCGAAGTGGGGCTTTCGTTCTCATCTCTATTTTGTGCCTGAGGTTAAAGACGGTTAGTTGTGATAAAAAAGGACAGAACATAAGACGACTCCCTAAGGATTAAGTGCAGTCTGAAGTGAAAGTCACAGCCATTATTGCAACTTTGGTCAATGTTTGCATAGAGCCTTTTCATGATCAGACTCAACATTCAACAAACAAGTATCCTCAAATATCTTGTGAGTTTAACTTCTCTGTTTCTTTTAGTGATATATATAGTTCCTGTCGATCAGGTTAACGATTTAGGGGAAGAAAAACAACGAAGCTATACAATAAGAATGTATCTTATGTATAGCTCTTCATAATTTTATGTTGCTATTGATTTTTCCTGTTTCCAAGTGTATTTGAAATTACAAGGCTTAAAAAGCTTAGGATTAATAAATTCAACTTTGTCCAATTCACCTGAGAACTCTTCAATAGAAAAATCTATTCGGAGTATTTTGCTTTTATTAATACATGTTTTAGCTTCCTTTTTTGAAATCATAACCCAACTATTTGTAGCTATATTGTAGGAGCTGTGAGCGAGAAGTAACTCTCCACTTATCAGTTGTAACTCAAGATGATAAGTTCCAGTCTTTGTAATAGGTAATAGCATAGAAGAGTTTCCTTTTAACTGTCCCTTTAAAGTTGATTCTCCTTGTTCTTTTCCTATAAGTATAGGTTTCCTAAGGAAAAAAAATATAAGGGAAATAGAAAGAAATGCAGAAATTAAGAAGTATATTTTCGTGACCATCCTACACCCTCCTTTGACTTAGGGGATTTTGGTAAATGCCCTAGTGAACTTTCTTCATGATGTTCAAGAGAATGACATTTAGCTACTCCAACTCGTTGTGAGGTGTATATACCTGTATGTCCAGAAAACATATAACTGATGGCACAGGCCGTGAATAGATAGACCGCAGCCTCTGCTCCAAATAACTCAATTCCCATAATAAAACATGCCAAAGGTGTATTGGTAGCTCCTGCGAAAACAGCGATGAATCCTAATCCGGCAAGTAAAGGTGTAGGTACACCAAGAAAGCTAGAGAGCGTGTTTCCTAGAGTAGCACCAATCGTAAACAGGGGGGTAACTTCACCACCTTGGAATCCTGCCCCAAGAGTAATTGTTGTTAATAACATTTTCCAGAAGAATGCAAGCGGTGAAACGTCTCCTTCAAATGATTCGTGAATTAATGGAAGGCTTAACCCAGTATAATCTCTAGTACCTAATATTAGAACAATAGTGACAACGATAGCCCCACCTACAAAGCTTTTCATCATTGGGTTTTTGAAATAAGTCGAAAACAGTGATTTAAAGCCTTGTGACAACTTACTAAATAATAGGGCGGTTAAACCGAAAATGATACCCGCTAGGATAATTTTTATTAATAAGATTACTGAAAATTCAGGGATGACGCCAAGGCTATAATGGGTGTGCGGAACGCCCCAAGCACTAGTAATTCTATCACCTATTAAAGCGGCAAAAAAACAAGGAATTAATGCTCGATAGCGAATGACTCCAAAGGCCAATACTTCCAATGCAAAAATCGCTCCAGCTAAAGGGGTCCCAAAAACAGAACCAAACCCTGCACTAATTCCACAAATCAATATGATGTTACGATCTGTCGCACGTAACTTTAAGTATTTCCATACTGCATCTGCTAAACTGCTTCCCATCTGAACAGCGGTACCTTCACGACCAGCAGAACCTCCAAACAGATGTGTCATAATGGTACCAAAGAGAACTAGAGGTGCCATCCTGAGTGGCACACCGTCTTGGCTGTTATGAATCTGTTCTAAAATAAGGTTATTGCCTTTACCAGCTGTGCCCCCAAATTTCATATACATATAACTAACGATAACACCGGCAATCGGTAAAAACAGTATTAAAATGGGTGTGTTATTTCTCATATTTGTTGCCCAATCTAGACTAGTTAAAAATAGGGCTGAAGCAGATCCCGCAAGTACCCCAATAATCCCACTAATAATTAACCATTTTCCTAAAAAAAATAAAGATTGGATATGAAAGCTATTTAGAATAAAATCTTTTTCTTTGAGTCTATTCATAATGTCCCTCCTCTAGGTGAAAAAAAATAGACTCCTGCTAAGGGTTACTTAGCAGGAGTCATTATCTCAAAATTGAGCGGTTAATGGCGGATCTCCATCGCCGATTTATTACTTTATTTTACCACAGTACCGGTAACCGTCAATATAAATAATCGCTTTTTATGTCAAAATAAAATAAATGGAAATAAACAAGAGTATTAAGCAGAAGTTGATATTTGGAGAGTAATTTTGAATAAAATAACGCAAGGTTTGCAACAAGTAAGAAACATAGGGACTTCATATTTGCTCTTATCTGTTGATAAAGAGGGGGATTAGTCAGAGCTGTCCAAACGAACGGCATGAATAACATAATTAGTATCATTTCAACTAGAACTCTTACCTGCTTGACATTAGTGGTTCCATCATAGGTGAGAGTTAAATTGCTGAATTGATGTTGAACGCCACATGGCTTTAATGTGTTGGTAGAGATAAGAGATATAGGGAAGAGCGGGCTACTCATTATGTCCAATTGAACGTTTGCTACTTAAATGCTTAGGTTAGGAGGATGAATCAAGCTTTATCACAGATAAGCGTCCATAAAACCCTCGCCTCAAAATAGAGAGGAGTGGTAATGTCGGACGCTAATGCCCTGATTGAACGTTCGTTTTATTTAATATACGAATGTAAAAGGGACAGAACATCAGACGACTCCCTAAGGATTAACCGCAGTCTGTCCATTTTAGGTTTATCGCGCAAGAGTTAGCTGAAGACAAGCCCTAGGAAAAGCGTCCGTCTGAAGTGAAGGTCACATTCATTCTAGTAGAAATTGAATCGTGTTGTTCTTAATGCCAGTTTTACTTAAGGCAAAACTATTATTGTTGCGAAAGTTATTTGACTAGATATATATTACTTAAACCACCGCAAGAACGTTGCTCTAGACCCACATGATAGTCGTCTGATAGGATAAATTTGTAATAGCGATAGGGGTTTAAATGGGTATGGATAACATGTGTGGTGGTGATTGAAATTGAGTAATCGTTTAAAACAAGCAGAATTAGCGACATGGGTAGGAATTATTCTAAATGGACTATTAGCTATCATGAAAGGCATTGTTGGATGGCTGGCTGGAAGCCGGGCTTTAATCGCAGATGCTGCTCATTCAGCTTCAGACGTGGCAGGGTCTATTGCCGTGCTTGCTGGCATAAGAACGGCGCAAAAGCCTCCTGATAAAGATCACCCATATGGTCATGGAAAAGCGGAAAATGTGGCAACGATCATTGTCGGTATTCTTTTAATCATAGTAGGTGTTGAAATTATTGTGTCATCATCTAAAGCGTTATTTGGTGGGATACCAGTTGCACCGAAAGGGATCGCCTTAGTAGCCATTATCATTTCAATTGTAATTAAGGAGTTACTCTTTCAATACAAAGCGCGTTTGGCCAAAAAAATAAATAGTTCAGCCTTATTAGCAGAAGCGTGGCACCATCGGTCAGATGCTCTCTCGTCAATCGCAGCCTTTATAGGCGTGTTGGGAGCGGTAGTGGGCCAGCACTTTAACTATCCTTTTTTAATGTATTTAGATCCATTAGCCGGTGTACTCGTGTCTTTAATTGTTATTAAAGTTGGATACTCTCTGGCAAAGGAGTCCAGTTTAATTGTGATGGAGCAAGTTCTTGATGTAGAAAATACGAGACCTTTCATTGAGACAGTGAAGAAAATCAATGGTGTCAAAAGGGTGGACGAATTATTAGCTAGAACACACGGTCATTATATCGTCATCGATATAAAAGTGAGTGTAGACCCCACTCTTAGTGTAGAGAAGGGTCATTCAATTTCAAAGGAAGTGAAAAAGGTATTACTTACAAAGCACAGTGATATTAAAAGAGTGTTCGTCCATATTAATCCGTATCAACCACGTCCATTACCATCAGATTTAGTTGATGATGGGTCATTGGTAAAATAGGCAAAACGACTTCATTTTTTTAAAAAAAGTGAAGTTTGTATAGTCGAGGTTGGTTCTTATCACAGTTAACCGTCCGTAAAACGCCCACTGATTGAGGGGGGCATTTTATGAAATAGCAATAATGTTTATTGTAAAAAAATGAAAAATCGTTGACAGATATTTGCTCATGATGTACTCTGTTCATTGTGAAATTAATTTAATATTTCCTCGTTAGGTGAGGCTCCTGTGCAGGAGATACGCTGCTGCCCAAAAATGTCCAAAGACGCCAATGGGTCAACAGAAACTATCGACATAAGGTGGTTTTTAATGTAGCTGGATATAGTCCTATGCCGCACAGTGCTAAAGCTCTACGAATGGAGGAAGGGTAAGCAGGATAGGTGTGCTTTTTTAAGTGTGCTTCAAAATCCATGAGATTAACTGTGACTAAACCATCTTCATTCGTATGAAGATGGTTTTTATGATGATAAAAGGAGGTAGGAAGTAGATATGGTTAATCCCCACTATTCGAAGAGATATAACGAATCCAATCCAATATTAACATTAGGTGAAAACACATGGCCCATTGTCGCCTCCACTGGTAAGGGGTTGTCCTAATCAAGGCCTCCTCTCCATTTGTATGTGAATGGCCCTACTAATTGCCCCATGTGTCTAACGATTGGAGAATAGGTTACAGAGGGAATGGTTTTATTGTAAAACTTAGTCTAAGTTCTTCGAAGGGATGATCCAAGCGGGTGATGCAAAGAAATCTTCTAGCGCTTTGCTTACTCTTATACTAAAGCTGTATTTGGCTCAATACTATTGATATCTATCAACCGTTTAGTCAGTGGATAACCTTGTTAGACTTTGATTGAGGACACAATGATCACTGTGGAGAATGGCTTATGGCAAGTGTTATTGAAAAAAGTATAGAAAAAATGTTTTTTAAAAGTTTAAAGCTTGGCTAGATTATTACAGTGAAGCTATTATGACGTGTCTGTGGAAGGTGGTACGACGATGACGTTCGAACTAGAAATGATATTTAAGCTAACTCTTGCCTTATTTTTTGGTATGTTAATCGGTATTGACCGGCAGCTAAAACATAAGCCACTTGGCCTTAAAACGTGTATGGTCATTAGTGTTGCTAGCTGTTTAGTGACGGTCGTGTCGATACAATCATTTTATCAATTTGCATCACCCACGTACAATGCGATTGATCCGATGCGTTTAGCAGCGCAAATTGTCAGTGGTGTCGGGTTCCTTGGTGCTGGTGTCATTCTTCGGAGGAGCAATGATGTGATTTCCGGATTAACGAGTGCTGCGATGATATGGGCAGCATCAGGATTAGGAATTACCGTGGGAGCTGGTTTTTACTCAGAAGCGACGATTGCAGTCATTTTGCTCATCATCGCAGTTAATGTCTTACCACTGATTATTAAATCCGTCGGTCCTGCTACGTTACGGGAAAGAGACGTGGCTGTGAAAATAGTTATGGAGCCAAATTATAAAATGACGGAACTGATTAAAACGATAGAACAAAAGGGGCAAGGACTCAATCAAAATGAAAAAAGTGATATTAGAATTCGAGATATTAAGTTAAAAGACTTAGATAACGGCAATCAACAAATTGACTTACGACTCTCAGCTCCTGAAAAACAGTATACAACGGAAATATATTATCTCATTAAAAAAATTGACTTCGTATTAACGGTGAATGTAGAACACCTATAAGGGTTAGAAAGGAGGAGAACAGGATGGAAAGAACATTAAATATTAAGAACAGAGAAGAATTTACCTACTATCTATTTTTGTATTTGAAAAAAAACGAAAAAGAAAGCTTTCGAACGGAGTTTTTAGACCTTCACCCTACCGATCAAATTGATATTTTTAAACAAATGAGTGAGGAAAAAAGAAAGCGTGTATATGATTACCTTGAACCTATAGAGTTTGCGGGCATTTTTCAAGGTCTAGCCTTAGCGGAGCAAAAAACAGTGTTTTCTGAGCTGGAAGATGCGTTTGCCCTAAATATGTTAAACGAACTTGCTGCAGATGATATTACGGACTTTTTTGGCCAAATTCCAGATGGTATCGCTTCATTTTTATTAAGTAAAATGGGTAAAAAGGAAGCTAATAATATTAAGCAATTATTATCATATAAAGAAGAAACAGCAGGATCAATCATGACTACGGAGTTTATTACATTGGCTCCGAAGGACACAGTATTCTCAGTCATGGAGCGGTTACGTGAAGAAGGCATGGATGCTGAGACAATTTATTATTTATACGTCACAAATGACGAAGATAAGTTGATTGGCATCGTCTCCCTCCGTGAATTGATTATTTCTGTAGCCGATGACACCATTGAAAATTTAATGAAAGAACAAGTGATCTCTGTCTCTCCTTTAACAGACCAAGAAGAGGTTTCTACCATTATTAAAGACTATGACTTATTAGCTGTTCCGGTAGTCACAAATGATGGAAAAATGATTGGCATCGTCACGGTCGATGACATTATCGATGTTATTGAAGAAGAAACAACAGAAGATATTGGCCAATTAGCAGCCGTAAAAGGGGCGCTAGACCTAAATGTGAATGCCTTGACGGCTACGAAAAAAAGGCTGCCATGGTTGGTTCTATTATTATTCGTGGGAATGTTCACAGCAGGTTTGATTGGAAGATATGAAGGGACGTTGGCGGAAGTAGCTATTTTAGCGGTGTTTATTCCACTAATTGCTGATATGGCAGGAAATACAGGGACACAATCCTTGGCGATCGTTGTCCGAGGACTGGCGTTGGAGAAGTTTGATCGTAAAGGGATTGTTACGTTGTTGAAACGAGAATTCTTAACGGGAGGACTAATGGGAATAGTGTGTGGGCTATTAGTATCCGTCATAACCCTTGTTATCCCTGGGGCAAATTTAATTTTAGGAAGTATTATCGGCCTGTCCCTATTTATAACGATTGTCATCTCCACGTTAACAGGGACAGTCATCCCCCTTATTATCCACCGATTCAAAATAGATCCAGCAGTGGCGTCTGGCCCTTTCATTACAACAATCAATGACTTAGTCGGATTATTCGTTTACTTTTCCATCGCTACGACATTAATTCATTATTTATAGGAATCAGGCTGAATGCCAACTGGTGCGTTTGCAATAGGAGGATATGTTTTTTCACCGTGCTCTATGCTATCTATTATTCAATATCAGTTAATAAATACTTGCATTTGAATCCGATATTCTTTATATTTAAAAAAGAGACTAAACGGTATCTTTTTATCGCAAATAATCGCCCGTTAACTTCCGCTACAGAATAGAGGGAAAAGCGAAATCCATTTAGGCGGGGGTTAACGGACGCTAATATTTTGATTGAAGGTTTGTTTTATGGAGGGTGTTTTAATGAAAAAAGGTGAATTAACAAGGCGGCACATTATTCGAAAGTCTGCTCCCGTTTTTAACACAAAAGGTTACATGACAACGACGATGAATGACATTATTGAAGAAACAAGTATTCAAAAGGGTGGGATCTATCGGCACTTTAAAGATAAAGAGCAGCTGATGGTCGAATCGTTTCATTTTTCTACTGACATGATGCGGACGCATTTAATGACGTGTGTTTCACAACATGAACATGCTACGGACAAATTAATCGCATTTGTGGAGGCTTTTTTACAATTAACTAAAGGGGAACCGATAGTAGGCGGGTGTCCTATTTTTAACGCCGCTATAGAAATGGATGATTTGGATGTTAGGGGGTTACTGCCAGCGATTCATGAGGCCATGGACATGATGATAAACGGGTTGGTGACAATGATAGAAGAGGGTATGACACGTCAGGAGCTGAAGCAGTCCTTACAGCCATATGACAGTGCCATATATATTGTGTCAACACTTGAAGGTGGACTCGTATTAGACCGTTTAAAGAAAGAAGAGCACCTAACAACTATCATAATAAATCATTTGAAGCAGTTTATTTCAATGATGGCGGCTGATCGTCAATAACGCCGTCTTTTTTTAGAATAAAAAAGAGACCATTAAGTATCTTTTGGGAGGGATTAGTATGAAATATGCCTTATTCATGGCTTTCGTAGGGGTAGGAATCAGTTTATTTTTAAGGCGCTATATCATTCGTCATGTTTTCACACCGAAAAAGAAAGAAGCTCAAACATATCCGAATTCGACTTACGAGAACATTGAAGTTGAGCTAGATATTGGGACAATGCGAGGCTGGTTTATTAAAAGTGAAGGCGTAAGAGGTTGCTTTCTATTAGTACACGGGTGGGGCTCTCATAAATCAAACATGCTACGGTATGTCGATCCCCTCATAGCTAGCGGTTATGATGTCATTATGATGGACGTCCTTGGTCACGGGCAAAGTGATTCAATACAAAAGCAAGTAAGTATTAAATCATTTGTCCAAAGTATCAAGGCAACGATTGATTATGTGGAGGAAAGGACAGATATTAATAGTCATGCCATCTATGTTTTAGGGCATTCAATGGGAGGCACGGCCGCAAGTATTGTAAACGCCACTGATGAGAGAATACAAGCACTTATTACCGATTCAATGCCCACCTCATTAAAAAATATTAGTCAATCAATGGCGGGCAATATCACGCTCCCTTATAGACCATTTGGCTGGCTATTGATCAGCTGGTTTTTAATACGAGGTGGTGTTTTTATAAAAGCTAGAAAAGAATGGTGTTTAGAAAAAATAATGAAAAACCAACAGTCCCCGGCGCTTGCCATACACGGTACTCAAGATACGAAAGTGCCGATTTCGAATGTGGATGTCTTATTAACTCATAGCAATTTTAAACAAGTGATTAAAGTTGAAACGAAAGGCCATCACAATTGTGTGAAAGATAACGGTTTTTGGGAGAATATTTTTCGTTTTATCACAGATAACCGTCCGTAAAGCTCCCAGGTCAAAATAGAGAGGAGAGCTAACTCTATTTTAGGGGTGAGCAAACGGCCGGTAATGTCCTGATTGACTCAACTACCAATCAGTGGAGGAAGAGCGAAAACGCTCACTGATTGAAGGTTCGTTTTATCACAGATAACCGTCCGTAAAGCTCCCAGGTCAAAATAGAGAGGAGAGCTAACTCTATTTTAGGGGTGAGCAAACGGTCGGTAATGTCCTGATTGACTCAACTACCAATCAGTGGGAGAAGAGCGAAAAATCCCACTGATTGAAGGTTCGTTTTATCACAGATAACCGTCCGTAAAGCTCCAGGTCAAAATAGAGAGGAGAACTAACTCTATTTTAGGGGTGAGCAAACGGTCGGTAATGTCCTGATTGACTCAACTACCAATCAGTGGGAGAAGAGCGAAAAATCCCACTGATTGAAGGTTCGTTTTATCACAGATAACCGTCCGTAAAGCTCCCAGGTCAAAATAGAGAGGAGAGCTAACTCTATTTTAGGGGTGAGCAAACGGTCGGTAATGTCCTGATTGACTCAACTACCAATCAGTGGGAGAAGAACGAAAACGCCCACTGATTGAAGGTTCGTTTTATCACAGATAACCGTCCGTAAAGCTCCAGGTCAAAATAGAGAGGAGAACTAACTCTATTTTAGAGGTGAGCAAACGGTCGGTAATGTCCTGATTGACTCAACTACCAATCAGTGGGAGAAGAGCGAAAACGCCCACTGATTGAAGAGTTGTTTTATCAAAAGCAATAAGGAGGATAACGTAGATGAATCATAGTGATACGCTTGTCATTGGTGCAGGTCCAGGAGGTTATGTGGCGGCTATTCGCGCTGCTCAAATGGGACAAAAGGTAACGATTATAGAAAGAGAGTATTTAGGGGGAGCTTGTTCAAATGTCGGTTGTATCCCGTCAAAAGTGTTGATCTCAGTAGGACACCGATTGGAGCAAACAACGCATTCAGATAATATGGGTGTTTTAACACAGGAAGCAAAACTTGACTGGACAAACGTGCAACAATTCAAAAGACGTGTCATTTCTAAATTAGTAAACGGTGTTGAGCATTTATTAATCGGCAACAAAATTAACATTGTGAAAGGCGAAGCATACGTCGTAGATGCAAACACAGTACGTGTCATCGACGGTGCGAACGTACAAACTTACACATTTAACAATGCCATCCTTGCAACAGGTTCCCGGCCGGTTGAGTTGTCATCATTCACATTTTCCGAGCGTGTTATCAACTCAACGGATGCCCTTTCTTTGCCGAAAATACCAGAAAAATTAGTCGTCATCGGAGGGGGTTACATTGGGACTGAGCTCGGCTCGGCTTACGCTAACTTAGGCTCTCACGTCACAATTATTGAAGGGGGCAACGACATCTTAGCTGGCTTCGACAAGCACATGACACAACTTGTGAGAAAAAGCTTAAAGAAAAAAGGTGTAGAGGTGGTTGTTGGTGCATCAGCTAAAGGTGTAGAAGAGAAGGAAAAGGGTGTGATTGTAACCTATGAAGCGGAAGGAGAGGAGAAAATTGTTGAAGCTAACTATGCATTAGTCACTGTCGGTCGACGCCCAAATACAGATAACTTGGGGCTGGAAGCCGCAGGCATCGAATTGACAGAGAATGGGCTACTAAAAGTAGACAAACAATGCCGTACGTCAGTACCAAATTTTTATGCAATAGGAGATATCGTCTCTGGTCCACAACTGGCACATAAGGCCTCGTATGAAGGTAAAGTAGCTGCTGAAGCCATCGCTGGCGAAAAATCAATTGTAGATTACTTAGCTATCCCAGCTGTATGTTTCACAGATCCCGAACTTGCCACTGTTGGTTACAATGAGGAGCAAGCAAAAACAGAAGGGATTGATGTGAAAGTAGTGAAATATCCAATCGCAGCAAATGGTCGTGCCCTAGTTTTAAACGCAACGGAAGGATTTGTGAAACTGATTGCGCGTAAAGACGATGACTTATTAATCGGTGCTCAAATCGTAGGGGTTAATGCGGCTGATATGATCGCTGAAATGGGTGTTGCGATTGAAGCTGGAATGAAGGCAGAAGATATCGCCCTCACGATTCATGCTCATCCAACTTTAAGTGAGATGACAATGGAGGCAGCAACTGCAATGAATTAGACATTACTCCTTAGGAAGCGCTACTTTAAAAAAAATAAAGGATTTAAAACGGATTAAGTGAATATTAAACACTATAGTTAAAAATGGGAAGAAGATAAAACAAAGAAAGGAAGAACGATGAAATAAAATTTCAATCATTTAACCATAGCTTTAATTCTTGTCCTTTTCATCATTTTAGTTGATATTTATATGAGAAATTGGCTCCTTATAAATGAGCTAAGTGGAAGACGTGTTGTACCTGTTTGGACATTTAGTATTCCGTTCGTAATCGCATTGATAGGGTTTGGGGATAAACATCCAAAAAGGTAGCAAAGAAGAAGCCATGGTAGCATAAATTACCGTGGCTTCTTTGAAAATGTATTCCTATGTGAAGTCAAGCATCAAGCGTACATGACTACTGAACAAAGAGACATATGGAATAGGAGAAGTAGAGCAATCGAGAGCTTTAGTGTATAAGGAAGCCACTTCTACTCTCATTAATAATCTGTCAACTCAATAAACGTCTCGTCGTCATAAATGGTTGATAATAGCGGGTCAGTGTAGGCTGTATCTTTGAAGGCATCTTCTAAGTCAATTGATTTAGCTAAATCCTCGAGTCCTTGATCAATCTCTCCTTGTTGTACAAGAGCGACACCTTTTCCGTAGTAGCCTATGGCTTCATTTGGATATTCCTCGATAATGGCGTTATAGATGTCTTCAGCGTCTTCAAAATCACCTGCATACGTAAGCATGAAGCCTTTATAATCTAAAGCATTTAATCGTTGTTCTTCATCTAGTTCAATAATTCTATTGAGATAAGTAAGCGTATCACGATATTCGCCTAATGACTCATGGGTGTACACAAGATACCATAATCCGTCAGTATTTTCGGGGCTGCCTTCGATGAATGTTTCTAAATAAGGAAGGGCCTCTTCATCTTCAAATAGGAAGTAAAGCGAAATCCCTTTACCATATAGAGCAAATGGTGTACGATCATCAATTGCCAAAGCCTCATCATAATATTCTATTGCTTTTTCATACCTTTCAAGCGAGAAGTGAGCATTTCCCATATTGATAAATTGTTCGGGCTCCTTATCACTAATATCGATCGCTTTTTGTGCAGCCACAATCGCTTGTTCATATTCACCGAGTTCATTTAATGAAAAAGCCTTGTTATTAAATGCGGCATCCAGTTGGTCATTAAGTTCAATTGCTTCGTTTAGAGATTCTAATGCTTCTTCATGCTGCCCGATATATTGGAGAGCATAGCCTTTCTCATTATGCAGGGATGGATCTTCAGGGTATGCTTCTAATCGTTCGTTCAGATCTTCTAAAGCCAATTCGTATTGGTTTTTTTCATACCAGCTATCATATTTTTCTCTTGAGAAGTCAGGATCTGCTTGACCCTTCAAGAGACAACCTGAAAGAATAATAAGTGAAAACATTAATAAAGGCCAAAATCGTTTGTTCATGATGTTACCTCCTTTTTTCATCAAAATCTCACGTCAATCACGTCTTCTTTTCATTAGAATACCTTTGCTTAAATAAACATATCTAAAGCGGTGAGGCATGGCAACTCTTTTTTGAAAAAAACAAAAAAGTTAAACTATTTTAGGTGGATCTTATGAATTGAGAAGCCAATCCGTCAATATAAAATAAGTCTATTAGTTCCCACAATACGAGGATGATAATATTGAAATGCGTTTACCGTAAACGATTTTTAGTCATGTCAAGGAAGAACATCAGCGAGTGTGTAAAAATAGTGCAGGCACGTTCTTACGCATGTCTACACCAGCACCTTCTCACCCATACCGACGTGTGATCTCGTAACAGGAGTGATTAGAAGGAAAAAAGAAGGCGCAGGTCAGGTGTTTTGCAGCGTTAGGTGAAGCAACATGTCAGTTGGCATTCTAAGATCGACTTTTAATAAACATCTTACCAAAATGAACAATCCCTAAGAAATGGGATGCTAAGGAAAAACATATGATGATACTATAAAAGAATATGCCAACGAAATGGAGGTTAACCATATGGAAAAGGACGTGCTACAATTTAAAGGCGGCCATAACATTGCCTTGAAAATTCCTAAATTTAAATATGAAGAAACCGTTCAGTTTTACAAGGATGTCATTAAGCTTCCATATTTAGGGTTTAAGTCGGAGTCACATGCTTTTCAATTTGGTGATGTTACATTATGGTTGGATTGTATGGACAATTATGCGCAACAGGACGTATGGTTAGAAATTCAGACTAATGATCTGAAAGAAGCTGACGTGTATTTAAAGCAGAACCGTATTAATAGAAGAGATGAAGTAGAGGTGCATGAGGATTCAAAAGGTTACTGGATTTCCGATCCTTCTGGAACAATTGTTAGAGTTAATCCAGAGAGGTAAAAGGGCGTTTTAACAGGAAAGCATGACGTGTTAACAATGAGCAAGGGTAATGATTTCTTTATGACAGATAACCGTCCGTAAAGCCTGTTAAATTCACACGAGATCTTTCTTTTAAGTAATAAGTAAACTAAGGGAAAAGCAGGTATTCAACATGTCGAATAAATTGACTCATTCAGCACACATATATGTCGATCAGCCAGAGAAACAGAAACAATTATATAAGCGTACATTAATCATTGTCGTGATTTCACAAATATTTGGTGGTGCAGGGTTAGCTGCTGGCATAACAGTTGGCGCATTACTTGCAGAACAAATGCTTGGAACAAACGCATTTGCTGGCCTTCCAGCTGCGTTATTTACGTTAGGTTCAGCAGGAGCGGCGTTAACAGTAGGAAGACTTTCTAACCGTTTTGGTAGGCGGATGGGGCTTGCAACAGGCTTTATAACAGGTGGACTTGGAGCAGTAGGGGTTGTACTGGCTGCTACTTTAAATAGTGTGTTTCTATTACTCGCATCCCTATTCATTTATGGTGCAGGTACGGCAACTAATTTACAAGCTCGCTATGCTGGGACAGACTTAGCAACTAACAAACAACGAGGCACGGCAGTGAGTATAGCCATGGTGTCTACTACATTCGGTGCAGTGGCAGGTCCAAACTTAGTAGATGTCATGGGGGATGTTGCTCTTTCAATTGGTGTGCCATCACTAGCAGGTCCGTTTATCTTATCAGCTGCAGCATTTCTTATAGCTGGCCTTATATTTTTTATCATGCTTCGACCAGATCCTTTAATTATAGCTAGGGCAATCGAAAGGGCTAACGATAAGGAAAATAATGTTAGAGGTATCTCAGCACATACTGGGCAAATGGAAAATAAACGGGGGATTGTGGTCGGAGCTACTATGATGGTCCTTACTCAAATTGTCATGGTAGCCATTATGACAATGACTCCAATACATATGAGTCACCACGGCCATGCATTGAGTGCAGTAGGACTTGTGATTGGCTTTCATATAGGGGCGATGTATCTTCCTTCTCTCGTTACAGGCGTTCTAGTTGATAAACTTGGTCGAACGACGATGGCTATTGCTTCTGGTGCTACGTTGCTTCTAGCTGGCATTGTGGGAGCTATTGCACCTGGAGATTCTATGATTCTCTTAATAGTGGCCCTTTCCTTACTTGGTTTAGGATGGAATTTTGGTTTGATAAGCGGAACAGCACTGATTATCGACTCAACAGCCCCTTCAATACGGGCTAAAACCCAAGGCACAGTGGACGTTTTTATAGCGTTAGCTGGCGCTTCTGGTGGTGCCATGTCAGGAATGGTTGTGGCTGGTTCCAGTTTTGAAATGCTATCACTGGCTGGAGGGATTTTGTCCTTAGCACTTATACCGGTGGTGGTGTGGGCACGGAAAGACAAAGGTTCGGAATGAGAGAGTGTGATGTACAAACACATTAGCGGCTCAACCTCTCATCTGCTAATCTATGGCATAGCGTAACTAAACAACATGCAACATCGTTGGTTAAATGCAGATATCCCGTTGTCAAAAATAGTGTGCACTGGTTATAATATAGTGTCACTTATAGAGAATTTGGAGGTTGAAGGGGATTATGGAAGAACTACAATTTTATCCATCGAAGGGTAAAAATTTTATACTACTGCTACTGTGTTTGGCATTTATCACAGATAACCGTCCGTAAAACTCCCGCCTGAAAATAGAGAGGAGAGATAAATCTATTTAGGCGGGAGATAACGGACGCTAATGTCCTGATTCACTCAACTACCAATCAGTGGGAGAAGAACGAAAACTCCCACTGATTGAAGGTTCGTTTTATAGCATTGGGGTTTTTAATGTGTGTCGTTACCTTTAATGATGGCGATTATGTCATAAGTGCTATAGGGGCTGTTACAGGCTTATTTTTTGCCTTCTTATTCATAATGTTAGTTAAACAACAACTGACTTCAAAACCTTATCTGATTTTAACAAAGGAAGAATTAATCACAAGTGCTGCATCAAAGAATCCAATTCCTATTGCATGGCAGGATATAAGAGGATATAACTTGATCAAAGTCAACGGCTCTAAAATACTAGAAATTATGTTAGAGGATGAAGAAAAATACCGTCTTCAGATGACGAAAACAACAAGATGGTTGAACAAACTAAATGATGCTATGAATTTCGCTCCGTTTGCCATTGCGTTAGGGCAGGTTAAACGCAAGGATAGAGATAAGCTGTTGAACGAATTAGATAAGCGTACGTTTGGTGAAGATCTAACCATGGAAGAAGCGTGATGAATAGCGAACGTCTAACCATGTTTAAGAATGATAACGTTGGTGATTAATAAGCTGAAGATGAGCCCTTGAGAAAGCGTCATGCTGTAGTGGAAGATCGATGTACAGTCGCTTTTTAAAATGATTAATCGACATGACAACATTAAAAAAGGGCCATCGTTTCCTAGAGACCGCTTTTTACTCATGAATAAAGAAGGAATGGGGAATTTGTGTGAATAAAATAATTTTGCACATAGAAGGGCTTGTGATCTTATCACTCAGTCTTTATTTTTACGCGTATAATCAGTTGAGCTGGGTGTTATTTGTTCTATTGTTATTAGTCCCAGATATATCGATGCTAGGGTATGCGATTAATAACAAGATTGGTGCTGTGATTTATAACATATGTCATACATACATTTTATCAATTGGCGTTGTCGTATGCGGCTTAGTGTTATCAAATCAAACTGTCTTAGCGATAGGGATAATA
Source organism: Bacillus sp. A301a_S52 (assembly GCA_024701455.1). GTDB lineage: Bacteria > Bacillota > Bacilli > Bacillales > Salisediminibacteriaceae > Salipaludibacillus. The sequence goes on from JABXYP010000001.1 coordinate 311,625, forward strand.
TGGACTGCTCATATTGGTATGGATAGGGCGGTTGGATTGGGATTGAAATACCCAACCGATTTTAAAGACACACATTTAAATCGTGTTTAATCTAATTAGCATTTAACGGCGCCTTAGCAATTGGAATAGATACTGATTTTAATAGAGTAGACGTGTTCCTAAAAGAACATATATATAAAGTGAAAGTTGAAAACAACATTAAAAATCTTTTCATGATATTACCTCTATTGTGCCATTTTCGAAAAGGATGATGAAAATGAAAAGAAAATTTAGGATTATAATATCGATTATATTAATGATTGGGGTCGGTATTTCAGGGTATATTTTCTACGCAAAGAATAAACTAGAGAGTGATGTAATTGAACACGTCATGGTTGAAATGAATATTCCAACAGAGAGTATAGAATCTAGTGAAGCTTTTATAGCTAATTTACCAGGATTAAGAAACTATATGGTAAGCATAAAAATAGAAAACGATACCAATACGTACTTTTATTATAAAAATAAAAATGACGACATAATTTTAGAATCTTACACGGATGAAAACGGAGTAGAATATATAATCGAATAAGAAAAGCGAATATTTCTTATTCGATTTTTATGACAATACTGATATGATACCCTTTGTTTAAAAGAATAGCCACAAACTACTAATACGACTTGACCGCCTTCCAAATGGTCCATTTATCTTTCTCAACGATAGGTGTATTTTTAGCTAATGAGCGATCTATATGATCGATTAGTACATGTAACTCGTCGTCTGCTAATTCATGTAAAATACTTCGTCCAGTCCTTTCACGTAAATCATTTAGTAATGCCTCTTTATTATCATAAACATGTCTTGTTTCCCACAACTTAACTTCTTCAATCTCCTTAAATCCAACTTTCTTTAGCTCGTCAATGACATATTGGCTATGATGTCTGCGGCTAGTTTCTACTTCCACTAACTTTGGAAAGAGTTCAAAAAAATACCCTCTAATATGACTATCGTCACCCTTTACTAAACAATCCTCCGGCGTCCGATCTTGTAAAATATAGTAACCACCATCTTTTAACAGCCTATGTGCTTCTGTAAAGCACGCGTTTAAATCCTGTATATGATGAATTAAAGCTCTTTCAAGAAGTAAATCATACGTGTTACTCTCTAACCCTGTTTCAAAAGCATTTCCATGTTTAAAAGAAATAGTTTGATAGGCCTTACAGTTTTCTTTCGCTCCGTTAAGGATAGCTTCAGAAAAATCAAGGGCAGTGACTTCATTCACTCCCATGTCCGATAGCGCCTTAGAATAAATACCACCCCCACAACCAATATCTACAGCATGAGACACTTCCTCAATGGGAATGAGTTGTCTTATAGCTTCCACCCATGTTCTGTCAGCGTTTCGAGTTGTATAAGTCGTGCTATTCTTATCACTATGAAAATTAATGCCCACTCTACATCCCGTCCTCTCTAAATGTGCTGTCAGTTAAATTTTACTATGATTTATTGATTATTTCACTTACTGAAGCACCCCACTGTTGACACGATATCCTCCCCCCACCATCTTGCTCCTTTATTACACACCTTTAGAATATATTTACTAATAATTAATAAATTATGGTTTATTTAGGATAATTTTGTAGGATATAATCTTTTATAGTCATCGTTACTTGTGTGAATTGGCTGTCCTAACTAAACAAAGATCTCACCATCTGTGTAGGGGATTATTTCAAAAAAGTGTGAGTGTCGTGAAAAGAGAGGATCTGCGTCACTCAGACGGAAAAAAAGCATTGAGTGTCGCGAAAAGGGAAAACCTGCGCGACTCAGATGGAAAAAGAACATTGAGTGTCGCGAAAATAGAAAACCTGCGCCACTCAGACAGAAAAAGAACATTGAGTGTCGTGAAAAGAGAGAACCTGCGCCACTCAGACGAAAAAAGAACATTGAGTGCCGTGAAAAAGAGAGAATCCATGCTACGTAGAAGAGAAAAGGCCTGTACGAACCGAGTAAGAATAACTTGGAACATGTCCAGTTATTAAAATAGTGACATCTGATTAATGCAACACTTATATTCCTAAGAGAACTTTAAAAGGAGAAAAAAGGGCAGACAACATAGAGAAGAGGATGAGGATAGGCGCGGTCATTGCTGTGAAATAGATGAACATGTAGACATTAACCATTGGAAGATTGGGTAGAAATCTATGATGATGGAGGGGTTTACCAATGACTGTAATGACGAGTGGAGACAAGAAATTAAAGAAAGCAACATTCTCTAAAGAGATTGTAAACCAAGTGAGAGCGCTTCAAACACGTAATAATTATACGAATCTATTCTCCATATTATTTGATTGGACAGTCATAATAGCGTCGGCTTATGGCGCCATATTATTATTTTTGAAAACCCTTAGGTACAGAAATTCTTTAGAATTGGTGAGTAAATATGGTGCGAAAGGGGAATCCGTTCGGTGTGCCTTTAAGGCTGAGGCCAGTAATGAAGGCTTTCAGCTACAGAGCAAACCACCAGTTCACACTGGTAATTTTGATTATTAAACTGGTGGTCTTATATAGCCTTGTGGAAACAGCTTTTATTTAGAGTTAGATGGTATATAAAGGGGATTTATCAATTTGATAATATTTTTAAATTCTTTAATTCTTCTATACACCCCATGATCTCTTCTTTGCTGTAATCGGCAGAATATTTACTTATTATTTCATCCATTGATTCTCTCTTGTCAATACTTTTTAAAATGCCATATACAGATTTACTTGTCTTTAAAACATCACCACTAATTACATCAAATATATATGCTGTCCCGCCATCGATATTTGACTCATATCTATAATATATATTTTCAGGTATTACCATTTAGATACCTCCTCACACCTTGGATCACATTGATTCAAGGTACCATACATATAATAAGATTGAGCTGGGCATGCGCCTTTACAAAAATCATAATATTTACAATTATTATAATTATTTGATTTATTTTCCCTTAGAAAATCCCAATTAAACCCTTCTTGCCAAATATGATGTAAGCGTTGGGTGAAGATGTTGCCGGCTGAGAATTTCTTTTCTCGTAGAAATGGGCAAGCATACACCTCTCCATCATGGTTAATCTCAATACCTGTGGTGCCAGCCGGACAATCATAAATGGGAATGCTATCTTGCCCATATTTTTCTTCTATTATGGAGATTATATTTTTATTGCCACATGTAACAGCCAGTGGATTTTGGACTATTTTAACGGGGAATTTCTTGTCAGTTGCATACTTTAGTACTTTTTCAAATTCTTTTATAAGGTTATACGAAGTTGGTGGAAATGTAAATTTATTATTAGTAACAAACAAACTTGAATAAGCAATGGACTGTACTCCTAATTCTTCTGCTGTTATATATATATCCAATAATTCTTTAATATTGTGATTAGTTACAGTGATATTTAATTTAACTTGCAGTCCGGAACAAATTAATGATCTGATATTCTTTTTTATAGTCAAATAATTATCTAAATTGATAGTTCTAGTTTTTAAGTTTGTTTCTAATTTTATTCCGTCTAAACTAATTTGCAATGTGTCATTCTTATTTAACAATTCACTAAGTTCAAATATAATTTCTTTATTTAATAAAATTCCATTAGTATGAATTGTTAATATAGCTTTTTTAGTTTTAATGTATTGAATTATTTCTAGGATATTTGGATGGAGAAACGGCTCCCCTCCTGTTATATATATATTAATCACATCATTATCATTAAGCTCATCTATTATTTTTAATATTTGATCATACTCAAAAAAATTATTATTATTTTTACTATAGCAATGGGGACAATGTAAATTGCAATCATCTGTAATTATTAAGCCAGCAATTAATGGGGAATCTAATAACACATCTTTCTTTGTAGACAAATGATTTAAAAACATTGGTAATGTTTTTTTATTTTCTTTGTTACTACAAAGATTACCAGCTAAAAATTCTGCATATTTTTTGAACATTCATACCACACCCTTTTTACAGATAGGATCAGGCATATTAAAATGTTTATATTTATTGAAGGTTCTACCTAAATTTCCACC